>JAUIGD010000137.1 GCA_030430255.1 Verrucomicrobiia bacterium | reverse complement strand
CCGCGGTCGGCGGCGGTCGCTTCGGCGCCACGCGGGGACGCGCGCCCTCCCAGGCGTGTTGCGGCGCCGGAGGGCAAACGTCCCCGTTTGCCGTGTGCCTCGGGGACGGACCCCGGCGAATCGGAACCTACCCGGTTCGTTCCTCCTACCCCGCGAGCCTGGAGGCGGGACACCTCCGGCACGGACATCGGCGAGACGCCGATGCCACGCATGGCCGCGGTCGGCGGCGGTCGCTTCGGCGGCACTCGGGAACGCGCGCCCTCCCGGGCGTTGCGGCGCCGGAGGGCAAACGTCCCCGTTTGCCGTGTGCTTCGGGGACAGACCCCGGCGAATCGGAACCTACCCGGTTCTCCGCCACCCCGCTCCTCCGGGCCTGGAGGCGGGACGCCTCCGGCACGAACATCGGCGAGACGCCGATGCCACGCATGGCCGCGGCCTCGCCCCTCCCCCTTTCAGGGCTGACTTCGCCTGTGGCTCCGGCGACTTGCTAGTCTGAGTTCTCGGCGAACTGGGCGTCGAAGACGATGTCGCTGGGCGGGAAATCGACTTTCTTGACGAAGGCGCAGCTCTCCGTGGCGCCGAATTCGCGGTCCATGGCACCGTCCTCCCACTCGACGCTGAGCGGGCCGGTGTATTGGATGTCGTTGAGGGCGCGGATGATCTCCTCGAAGTTGATGTTGCCGCGGCCGACCGACTTGAAATCCCAGTAGCGCTCCGGCTTGTGGAAATCGACGTGGCCGCCGAAGACACCGGCGTCCTTCGGCGTGTCGGACCAGCTGACGTCCTTCATGTGGACGTGGTTGATGCGGTCGGCGAAGCGGTAGATAAACTCCACGTAGTCGACCCCCTGGTAGCCGAAATGGGACGGGTCGTAGTTGAAGCCGAAGGCGGGATGGCCGTCGACGGCGTCGATGGCGCGCTGCGCGGAGGAGATGTCGAAGGCGATCTCGGTGGGATGCACCTCGAGGCCGAATTTGATGCCGCAATCGGTGAAGGCGTCGAGGATGGGCGTCCAGCGCTTGGCGAAGTCCGCGTAGCCCGCGTCGAGCTGCCCGGGGAGGACCGGCGGGAACGAGTAGACGAGGTGCCAGATCGACGAACCGGTGAAGCCGTTCACGACCTTGACGCCGAACTCCTTCGCGGCGTGTGCGGTCTTGATCAGCTCCTCCTGGGCGCGGGTGCGGACCCCCTCGGGGTCGCCGTCGCCCCAGATGTACGGCGGCAGGATCTGCTCGTGGCGGGCGTCGATGTTGTCACACACCGCCTGGCCGACGAGGTGGGTGGAGATGGCGTGGCACCCGAGGCCGTGGCGCTCGAGGGTCTCCCGCTTCGCCGCACAGTAGGCGGCGTCGGCTTTGTCGACCTCGAAGTGGTCGCCCCAGCAGCCCAACTCGACGCCGTCGTAGCCGAAGGACTTGGCTTTGCTGCAGATGGTCTCGAAGTCGAGGTCGGCCCACTGGCCGGTGAAGAGGGTGACGGGACGTGCCATGGATCTGGGTGTTGGTGGATTCGGAGGTTGAGAAGTGGGCTCGGGTTTCTGGTGCGGGATGTTGGGCGACGGGCTTGTCGCGATCAAGGTTTTTTGCTGAGCTTCGCGCATGGACGATCCCTTCGAGACCCCCGAGCGCGCCTTTTCGGTGCGGAGCAAAGTCCCGCCGCGTGCGGGCGCGCTGCCGTTCACGGAGGAGATGCTGCTCGAGCGCCCTAGCGGCGACCTGTTCGGCTGGTCCCAGGACGTCGGCATGGGTTCGCCGCCGGAGTGGGCGGGCTGGCCGGCGGCGCTGGTCTTGACGACCGGCGGCGGGATCCGTGCCGACGACGGTTCGCCGGTGGCGCTCGGCTACCACACCGGGCACTGGGAGATCGGCCTGCTCGCCCGCGCTGCGGCGGAGCAACTGAAGTCCGACCGCTGGCAGCCGTTCGCGGCACATTGTTCCGATCCCTGCGACGGGCGCTCGCAGGGGACGCCGGGGATGATGGACTCCCTGCCCTACCGCAACAGCGCGGCGGAGGTCTTCGGCCGACTGGTGCGCTCGCTCCCCACCGCCCGGGCGCTGCTGGGTGTGGCCACCTGCGACAAGGGCCTGCCGGCGATGATGATGGCGCTGGCCGCGGCGAAGTCCCTGCCCGGGGTGCTCGTGCCTGGCGGGGTGACCTTGCCGCCGGACGGCGCGGAGGATGCCGGCGCGGTGCAGTCGATCGGCGCGCGCTTCGCGCACGGCGAGATCAGCCTCGAGGAGGCCTCGGCGGCGGGCTGCTCGGCCTGCGCGAGCTCCGGTGGCGGCTGCCAGTTCTTCGGCACCGCGGCCACTTCGCAGGCCGTCGGCGAGGCGCTCGGCATGGCGCTCCCCCACTCGGCGCTGGCACCGTCCGGCGAGGCCGTCTGGTTGGAGCTCGGCCGCGCCTCCGCGCGGGCGCTCGTCGCCCTGCATCGCGGCGGGGTGACCATGGCCGACATCCTGACCCCGGCCGCGGTGCGCAACGCGATGGCGGTCCACGCAGCGATGGGCGGCTCCACCAACCTCTTGCTGCACCTGCCCGCCATCGCCCGGGCGGCGGGGCTCGCGGCGCCGGCGGTGGATGACTGGCGGGCGGTCAACCGCGCCGTGCCGCGCTTGGTCGACGTGTTGCCCAACGGGCCGCGGCACTTCAAGACCGTGCAGGTGTTCCTCGCCGGCGGGGTGCCTGAGGTGATGTTGCGGTTGCGGGAACTCGGCGCGCTGGAGCTCGACGCGCTCACCGCGACCGGCAGGTCGCTCGGGGAGAACCTCGACCTGTGGGAGAGGTCCGAACGCCGGCGGCGCTTCCGCGAGATCCTGCGCTCGCAAGACGGGGTGGAACCCGACGCGGTCATCCTTCCCATCGGAACCGGGGGGGCGGGCGGTTCCCCCCTGCCCCGCACCCTGGCGTTCCTGAGCGGGAACCTCGCCCCCGACGGCGCGGTGGTGAAGAGCACCTCGATCGCCCCCCCGCTGTTCGGTGCGGACGGGCACTACCGGCACGAAGGTCCAGCGCGGGTGTTCACCAGCGAGGTCGCCGCCATCGCCGCGGTGAAGTCGACCGGCGCCGACCAGATCCGCCCGGGCGAAGTCCTCGTGTTGCTCGGCCGCGGGCCGTCGGGCGCCGGGATGCCGGAGACGGCACAGATCACCAGCGCGCTCAAGTACACCGAAGCCTTGCGCGACAACGCGCTGATCACCGACGGGCGCTTCTCCGGCTTCTCGAGCGGTCCCTGCATCGGCCATGTCGGCCCCGAAGCGCTCTCCGGCGGCGCGCTCGGGAAGCTCAGGGACGGCGATCCGGTGCGCATCGAGATCGGCCGCGACGACTGTTCGGGCGCGCTCGACTACGTCGGGGGCGACCTGGGGTTCGGCGATCGCCCGCCGCACCCGGACCTGCGCCCCGACCCCGCGTTGCCAGATGCGACCCGCCTTTGGGCAGCGCTGTGTGCCACCGGCGGCGGAACCTGGGGCGGTTGTGTGCCCGATGTGGAGGAGGCGCTGCGGCGGCTGGGGGCGGTGCCTGGGGAGGGAGCCAGTTGACGCCGAGTCGAATTCGCAAGCTAGCCCGAATCGATCACCAAGCTCCGAGCTACGGTCTGCCCTCGTTGATGCTGAGGGTGTTGCCGTTGGGAACGGCTCGGGCAGGGTGCCTACCCAGCCGCTTCGCCGATCCCTGCCGCCGCCTACTCAGCATCAACGAATGGCGGCGCCTCGCATGCGTAGGTGGTGATCGATCCGGGCTAGGCAAAAGGCAGGAGGGTTCGAGGCGGCGCCGCCGGAGCCAGCCACGGCGGAGACGGAGCTCCGCCCTCCAGCGCGGCCGGAGGGAGGACGCCCCCGTTATCCGCACGCAACAGCGACCCTGGCAAAGCTGCCCTGCCGCCAGGTTCGCGTGGCAGCGCGGGTACGGCGCTCCTGCCGAGAGCGCCGCCGGTGCAGTTTGGCTCGGAGGCGGGACGCCTCCGGCACGGACATCGGCGGGACGCCGATGCCACGGTGAATCTACTCCGGGGCTTCGGGATCGGCCGGCGGCGAGAGGAGCGGCTGCAGGCTCGTCGGCAGCTTGCCGTTGCTGAGCGTGTTGAAGAGGACAGCGATGCCGTGGGCCTCCTTCTGCAGCGCGTAGTTCTCGTCATAATTCTCGTAGCGCTTCATCAAGCGCAAGCCGGCGAGCATCGAACGCAGCGCGAGGCCGCGCTCTTGGCCGTAGTTGACGGTGTAGGCGCGGGCGTAGTCGGTCAGCGCCTGGGCGCGCATGCTGGCGATCTCTGCGGAGAGGTTCTCGCGCTGTTCGCGGGTGGACTCGGCGCGGGGGTCGAGCTCCGCGAGCTGCGCCTCGAGATCGAGGCAGAGGTTGTCGGTGGCGATGCCGCGCAGGTAGGCGACCTGGGCTTTCTCGTGCACGGTGAGCGTATCGACGATGATCGGCTCGTTCGGCGCCACGGTGTATTCGTTGATGCCCGGGATATCCTCCTCTTTGACCTCGTAGGCTTCCATCATGAGCTTGAGTGGGTTCCAGCGCTTCGCGGCGACATGCGCCCAGCCGCGGAAGAGCTCGATCTGCCGCTGCCACTTCGGCCCGAGGTTGACCAGCTGCACCTTCACGAAGGGGTCCATCATGTCGGAGAACTTGCCGGTGCGGCGCAGGCACTCCATGTAGAAGTAGATCGCCTGGGCGCCGATGTTGTCCTCGAGGAGCGGGTGCTTCGATTTGGAGATCCCCTCGTAATCGACCATGGCTTGGGCGAAGGCCGGGATGGCACCGTTGTAGTCACGGCGCTCCCACATCTCCATCGCCGCCGTCCACTCTTCCGGCTCGCGCCAGGAGATGCTCTTGATCTGGGTGAACGGCATGGGGGTGGCCGCCTGCCCGTCCTCGAACCGGCTGATGAAGAGGTTGGCGTCGTCCGCCTTGGTGACGACGCAGGGGAAGTCGGAGTCGTCAGTCCGGGTCAAGGTGACGGAGATCGGCTTCGCTTCGAGCGCGGCGCTCGTCAGCAGGGCGGCGAGACCGGCATTCAGGACGGCGTGGGTCGTTTTCATGACTGGGGCGTGGGTGGGGTTGGCGGCGGATCGGGAGGGGTGCGGTGGCGGCGGCTTCTATTCGAAAGGCCTCACCTGCCCCTCCTCATAGTACTCGTTGACGAACTCCTCGTAGATGGTGCGGAGTTTGTTGTAGTAGGGGCGCAAATCGGCGAGGTCCGAATCGGAGAGGACGGTCTTGAAGCGAGCGCCGCCGGTGCGGGCGAGATCGTAGGCCGCCTTGCCGTTCCCCTGCGACTTCTGGATCTCGGCGGCGCGGGCCATCGCCGGCACCGAGTAGTCGAAGTGGGTCATGTGCACCGTGTAGTTCTGCAGGTAGGCGTTGAGCGCCTCCTTGACCTTGCCCTGCTTGTCCCGCGCGGTGCCGAGGCTGAACCATGCCTCGGGGCTTCCCTCCCGCCACGACTTGTTGTCGACATAGGCATACCAGAACTCCTCCGCCTTCGGCCAGTCCTCCTTGCGCGAGAAGTACGCGGCCCGCTCGAAGGCCGCCTTGCCTTGGAGGGTGCTGTCGCCGGAGTTGGCGATCACCCAATCGGTGTACTCGAGCGCCGTCTGCTTGTTGGCATCCCCGGGCTCCTGGAAGAAGATGACGGCCAGCGCGGACTTGGCGTGATCGTGCGAATCGATGCCCGGGCGGGAGAGGATCTCCTGGTACCAAGGCACCGCTTGGGCGACCTTGCCCCCCGCGAGCAAGTAGTTGCCGATGCGGGCGAGGACGTAGGGGGCGAGCACCTTCTTGTCGAAGGACTGCAGTTCGGTGAAGGCAGTGTTGATCTCGGCCTCGGCGGTGACCCCCTCCATCTCCTCCTGGATGACGTCGATGCGGAGGACGAGCAACCACGCTTTGAGCGCCTCCGGCTGGAACGGCTTGCGCCCCATCTCCTTAAACTTCGCGATGGTCTGCTCCGCCCCGTTCAGTTCGACCGAGACCGAAGCGTACTTGCTGATCGCCTTCTCGAGGTCGGCGTTCTCCTGGCGGCCGAGGCGGTCGATGATCTCCTCCATCCGGTCGAGCCCCTCCTGGCCGCGACCGATCTCCTCTTGCTTGAGGGCATCGAGGCCGCGCGCGACGACCAGCGGCTCCATGTAGTTCTCGGGGAAGGTGGCCTGGAACTCGTCGTAGTAGGCGGCCGCTTTCTCCCAGTCCTCGAGGGCGTTCGACACGGCGACCAGTTCGGCGAGGGCGTCGGCGGAGACCTGGAGGTTGCCGAGTTCCTCGGCCTTCGCTTTGGCGGCGAGATAGGCCTCGGCCGCAGCGGCGTACTCGGCCTCGTCCTGGAGGACGTTGCCCCGCAGGTGGAGGGCGCGGTCGTAGATGATGGCGTCGGGGTACTTCTGCTCGATCTCGTCGATCTTCGCCTTGGTCTCGGCACCCTCACCGACGGCGAAGTGGCAGTTGGCGCGGTCGAGGAGGGCGAAGGAGCGCAGTCCCGACTCGGGGTATTTCTCCAGCCAAGCGTCGAGCAAGGGGGCGGCCTTATCCCACTCGAGGAGCTTCACCTTGTTCGCCCCGTGGTAGTAGCTGGCCTCCTCGAGATAGGCGCTCTCCTTGTACATCTCGTGGTGCTCGTTGAGGACGGGATCGGCCGCCTCGTACTGGCCGTCGTAGTAGTAGGAGCCGCCGAGGCAGAACAGGCAGAGGTCGTGCTGCGGCGAGTTGGGGGGCAGCTTGTCTTTGATCTCCTCGGCGATCTCGATGCAGCGCAGGTAGTCGCCGCGGCGGAACAGCTGGTCCATGAGCATGCTCTGCACCTCCGGCTCCAGCGGGTGGCCGGGGAACTTCTTGAGGAAGATCATGCCGTGATGCTGGGCCGAGATCAGGTCGCCGAACGAGAACGCGGTGCGGGTGGCGTTGTAGAGGAAGTCCGGCAGCAGCGGTTTCTTCTCCGAGTCGATCGCTGCGGGGAAGCGGCGCGAGATGTCGTCGTAGACGGCGTAGGCGGCGCGGAAGCTGCCGTTCTTCTCGTAGATGTAGGCGAGCAGGCGCATGCCCGAGATGTCGACCGCCGTCCCCCCGGTGAGCGTGGCGCGCAAGCGGTCGATCTCCGTCTGGATGCTCGCCTTCTGCTCGTCGCTGAGGGCGAACACCTTGCGGTCTTCCAATTCGGAGATCGCGTCCGCGGTGCGCGGCGTCAGGGTGAAGAAGCGCAGGGCGAGCGCGTCGAGCGCCGCCTCGCCGCCCGAGGACTCCTGGGCCAGTTTGAGGAAGCGGTTGGTGAAGCCGTAGCGGAAGCTGTCGTAGGCCGAGAAGCGGAGCAGCCCGTCGTTCTTGTCCATGAAGTCGAGCGCCGCGCTGGTCATCTGTTTTTCGACCCACTGGTCACAGAGATCGTAGAAGGCGCGGTGGAGGAAGTACTCTTCGCGCGGGTTCAGCCGCGCATAGTTGTCGTAGACCTGCTGCAAGTAGCCGGTGGCTTCGGGGACCTTGCCGAGTTTGGCATGGCAGACGCCGAGGTTCGTGTAGAGTTCGGCGGCGGAATAGGTGGACGGGTCCGGCTGCTCGCTGATGAACTTGTTGTAGAGTTTCACCGCCCCCTCATACTCCTCGGCCCCCTGTTCGGAACGCCCCCACTGGTAGAGGGAGACGAGGTGGTAGTGGTTGCGGGTCTGGGGGGTGTCCGGCTTGTTGTCCGGGATGGCGTTGGGGTACTTGCGGTAGCTCTCCTCAAACTGCTTGCCCGCCTCTTTGTACTTCTTCAGCTGGAGGTGGCAGAGGCCGAGGTGGTAGTGGATCAGGCCGAAGGCCGGCCCGTAGATGTCGAACGGGGTGCCGACGCCGTAGTCCTTGATGATGCCCTCGAAGGTCGCCCCGGCATCCGCCCATTTCTCCTCCACCATCAGCTGGACGCCCTTGTTGTAGAGTTCCATCACCGCGTTGCCCTGGGCGGAAGCCTGGGGAGCGGGGAGGAAGAGGAGGGCGAGGGCCGCGATGGCAGCGAGGGCGGGCGGGCGGAGGTGAGTTCGGAGGCTCATGGCTCGGTGGGCGTTATGGTGGGGTGAAGTTTAGCGGAGCGATCCGCGGCGCCAAGGTCAAAGCGCGCCGCCGACCTGATCTTTCTCAGGCGGGTCAGCAGTCGCCCATAAAACGATGGCCTCGGCGCAAACTTAGGCGGTGCGAGACGCGGGTGCGCTCCCGGGCGGCTATTCGTCTTCCTCACGGAAGCCGTTCATCGTGAGGTTCTTGATCCCCGCTTTGTTGACGGCGTTCAGCACGTCGGTGAGGCGTTGATGCTTGCCGTTGTCATCGGCGGCGACGAGCACGATCGCCTTGGAGCCGGAGCCTTCGGCGATGACCCGATACTCCTTCAAACGCTCGACGAGCGGATCCATCTGCTTCGGTGAGTGTTTGGCGGGCGGGGCACCGATGAGGGGCTGGCCGTCATAGGTCACCGAGCCGTCCGGCTCCACCTTGACCGAGATCGGATCCACCGGGTCCGGGTTCTCGTTCGGGATCTGCGCCGGGAGCACGATGGGCAGATCGACCTCCTCTTTCCGCAGGGTCGAGGTGATCAAGAAGTAGATCAGCAGCAGGAACGAGACGTCGATCAGCGAGGAGATGTCCAATTCAGGATCTTTCTCCTCCTCGAAGGCAAATCGGGAACGTCTAGCCATAGCGTCTTGTTAGAACTTCGCCGTCTGGAACGAGCCGAAGACGACCTTCGTGATCCCGCCCTCGGCGGCGGCTTTGGTGACGCGCTTCACTTCGCGGACGACCACGTCTTTATCGGCGCGCAGCACCAAGGTGACATACTTCTCGTTGCCGATATTCTTCTGGTGCTCGACGTGAGCCTTCACCTTCTCGGTCAGTTCCGCCGCGGTCCAGGTCACGTCCCCCGCCCCGTTTTTGATCGTCCCATCGGCGTAGAGGTTCACATAGAAGCGCGCCTTCTGCTGAGGAGACTTCGTCGCCGCGTCGGCGATCGGTGGTTTGATCGTCGGGTCGAGTTTCACCGTCACCATCCGCGAGGCCACCATGAAGAAAATCAGCAGCAGGAAGACCATGTCGATCATCGGCGACAGATCCATCTTGGCGTCGTCCTCGGCCTGTTTCAGGAGGCGGGAGAGGCGTGCTGATGCCATGGGAGTTCCTCGAGGGGTGATGGGTGGATGGGAGGTGGGGCTGGACCGGGCGCCCGCTGGAGAGACAACGGGCGACAGGCTGCGCCATTAGGCGCCTCAGCCCGCTTGCAGACCCTCGGGAACCTTGGCCATGTGCTGGTCGGCGTTCACGGCGGCGACGCTGGCGTCGATCATCTCGTTGGCGTCTTGGAGACAACCCGCGACGAGCCCGTTGAAGCGGTTCCGGAGGAAGAAGAAGAAGAAGATCGAAGGGATGGCGATGATCAGGCCGGCCGCGGTCGTGACCATGGCGAGCCCGATGTCACCAGCCAGCACCCCGGGGTCGGCGTTACCGGTCGAAGCCAGTGTGTTGAACGCGCCCATCATACCGACGACCGTGCCGAGCAGCCCGAGCATCGGGGCGATCTGCCCGATGATGCCCAGGTAGCCGATCCAGGTCAGGTTGCTGCGGTTCTCCCGCATGGTGAAGTCGGCCATCTGGTTCTCGACCTCTTCGCGGCCCAGGGTGTCGGGGTCGGTCGCATCGACATGCGGCAGGGAGTGGGCGACCAGGCGGCCGAGGTAGGTCGGGCTCGTGGAGGCCACCTCGATCGCGCTGCGGACGCGGCAGTTGGCCATGTGGTCGAGGAGGGCGAACTTCAGGTCGTCGGGGTTGAACTTCGACTTGGTCAGCTGGATGAAGTTGTAGACGATCAACGCGACCATCGCGACCGATGCGAGGATCAGGGGCACCATCCAGCCCCCGGCCGCTTTGATGTTGGAGAGCAGCGTCACGTTCTCCTGCTCGTCACCGCCGTCATCGGCACCCTCCGCCTGTGCGAGCACTTCCGGCGCCGTGTAGAGGAGGACGAGGAAGACCCCCGAGAGCAACAGCACGATGGTGAGCAATCGGTGAGAGAACAACGGACGGGACAGCGAGGAGGTTTGCATCATCGGATTGTCTTTTCGAAAATTCATGAATTTTTCAGCGTCCCAACAACGTAGTAAACGGTAGGCCCACTGGTTGATTAGGGACGCGGGCAAGCGGGAAGGGCGTCCGATTTACCACGGATCGGGCGTGATGACAAATTGATTTCGGGCACGTTACGGCGTCGCATCGCCGCGAGCGTCGCCCTCACCCTCCCCGGGGTCGCGGTCGTCCGCGGGCAGGGCCTGGCCCTGAAGCAGCGCGGCGACCGGCGCGCTCAGTTTAGCAGCAACGGCGGCCGCCCCTTTGTCGCTGAGAAAACTCTCGCTGACGAAGTGATCGCTGAAGCGCGGGATCTCGCCCTGGAGCTTGATCCAGGCGACCCCGAGTTGCTCGCACTTCTCAGCGGCGGCGCGGTAGAAGCGCTCGAGTTCGGTCTCGGCGACGATGGGTTCCACGCGATAAGCTTCGACCGGCTGCCCCTCCACGGGCGCGGAAGCGTACCAGGGGGAGGCCATGAGCGCGGCCTCGCTCTGGGTGAGGATGGACTTGTAGAGCGTCGGCTCGCCCACCACCAACAGACGCGCGCCATGGCGTTTGGCGAGCGCCGCGAGTTCATCGATGCCCTCGAGGTATTCGCGGAGGGGGTCGTCGCCGCTGCGCACGGCCGCGAGGTCGCTGAGCGGCGGGCACTGGGCGTAGAGTTGGGTGCGCTTCTCGAGCCAATTCTTGTAGTAGTTCGTCGCGGCGAGCGCCTGCATGTGTTTGCTCTGGGTGGCCGCGGTGCGGGAATTGCGCACCATCCGCAGCAGATGCGACACTTTCGCCAGCGTGTAGCCGAAACCCGTGGGCTTCGCCGCCTTGAGCCGCCCGATCTTGCCGGGCTCATACCGGTAGTCGCCGGGGGTCAACAGCGCATCGGAGTAGCCGAAGCAGGCGATGATGAGATCGACTTCGTAAGTGTCGAGCACCTTGGCGGCCGCGACGGCCGCGGGGACGATGCGCCCTTCGCCCAGCGCGGCGGGGCTCGCGACGCCGACCTTTTTGCCCAAGGCCCCGGACAGGTCACCCGCCAGCTGCCCCCACCAGGTGTCCGGGGCGTTCTGGAGGATCGCGGTGGTCGAGTTGCCCCCGAGGGCGAGGATCCGGTAGCCTCCGGCCTCCCTGTCGTCCCCCCACTCGAGCTTCCGCAGGTGGTCGCCGTCGAAGGCGAACTCGACCGTCCGCTTGAGGCCGGGGATATCGTTGGTGAGCCGCATCTCACCGGGCGGCGACATCGGCACCGGCGCGAACAGGCGCACACCGATCTCGGCGAGCAAGACCAGGCCGGCGACAGCCGCGCCGAGCAAGAGGAGGAGCTTGGTGATTTTCATCGAGGTTGAGGCGGGGCGATTATAAAGGCGCCCACGGCGGAATCAACGCCCGGGCCGGCGCTCCCCGGGCGCCGGCCCGACCACTCGGAAGCGCAGCACCTTCAGGAGGCGCCCGCCGATCGCCAGTTCGACCTTGTAGGCACCCGGCGGCCACTCCGCCTCCCCGGTGCCCCCCGGCGGCCGCAGCGGCACGCGCTGGCTGGCCGTCTTCCAAGCTGGCTGGATGGTGAAATCGGATTCGCTCTCGTCCAAAACCGCGCCTTCGGGCGAGAGCAGGCGCCAGCTCACCCGGTGGGTGTGGGCCGCGCGGTGGTGCGGGTTGTTGACGACCACAAACTCGGCCCAGAGCGGCCCGGATCCGGGGTCGAACTCCGCATCATAAGCGGCGCGCGACTCCGCCGATCCCGGCTCCACCGCCGCCTCCCCCGGGTAGACGCCTGAGTCGAGCAGGCCGAAGTGCACCACTGCCGGCACGGTGCGCGGCTCGGTGAAGGGGTCGGTGATCGTGAAGCGGCGCTCGGCGATGACGCGGTGGTCGAGCTCGAGTTCGAACCGGTACTCGCCGGGTTCCCACTTGCCCGCGTCCGGCCAGCCGACGCCCTCGACGAGCGTGGCCTCGGCCACCTCCGGGGCGACGACGGCGGAGTTCGGAGCGGCGGCGAACAGCGTCCCGTCCGGCCGGTAGAAGTAGCCGATGAGGTTCGGCCGGTGCGCGCGCGCCCGGTGCAGGCGGTTCCTCGCCCGGACCACCCAATAGATGCGCCGCGCCGCCGCGCGCGGGAAGCGGGTCGAGGCGCGCTTGGCGATGTCCGGGGTGAAGAAGTCGCCCCCCTCGTAGAACCCCAGCGACTCGATCTCCAATTCGCCGACGCCCGGCTCCAGCGCCACCTTCTCGTCGCGGACGTAGAAGGCCGCCTCGCCGACCTTGCTCCCCTCGAGCCAAACCTTGACCCGGTAGGTGCCGACGTCCCACTTGCCCGGCTCCGGCCAGCCGAAGCTCTGCGAGGTCCAGGTGTAGTTCCAGTCGGGCGGGACGGTGAGTTTCTTCTCCGCGGCGCTGATCAGCTGCCCCTCGAAGGTATAGAGGCCGACCACCGCCCGATAGTCGTATTCGTTGTCGCCGGCGCGGAGGTTCCTGAAGACGACCTGGGCGGCGATGAAGGCCGAGCCCCCCTTGTCGAAGTCGCGCCGGTAGCGGACTCCGGCCGCCCCCTCCCCACCTTCCGCCACCAAGGGGTCGCGCGCGCCACCGCCCTCCCCGTGTGCGTAGAACTGGATGCCGTAGAAGGCCAAGCCCGGGTCCGGCGCTCCCCCGGCGGCCGCCGGCAGCTGGGCGCGCGCGGTGCCCACGGACATCGCGACGGCCCCCAGGGCGCCTGCGATCAGGGGCGGGAAACGGCGCGAGCGGGCGGCGGGCATCGTCAGAGCGGGGTGGAACGGCGTGCGATCCTCGGTTAGAAAACGCGCAAGCATGCCGAGTATTCTCTTCACCAAAGGCCCGCGCAAGGGCGAGCGCTACCGGCTGGCAGACGCCGGCCTGCGCATCGGCCGCGGCGCGGGCAGCGACATCCTGCTCGCGGAGGACGATCGCGTCTCCGGCCAGCACGCCGAGATCCGCGCCGACGAGGCCGGCGCCTGGCGGGTCTTCGACCTCGGCAGCTCGAACGGGACCAAGCTGAACGGGCAGCGCGTCGAGAGCGCCAGCTTGGTCGAGGGCGACTACCTCTCGATCGGCGGCTCGGCGCTGCAGTTCCTCGCCGGCGACGAGGGCGAGACCCCGCCGCCGCGCGCCTCGGGCAGCGCGGCGGAGGCGGCGGAGGCGGCTCCGCCACCGAAGCCCATCCCCCTCCCCGAGACCGGCGCCCCCCCCGAAACGCCCGCGGGCAGCGCTTTGTCCGGCGCCGACGACACCGCCTTGGTCGCCGAACTCAACGCCGCCTACGCGACCATGAAGGCGCAGCTCGGGCAGGTCATCGTCGGCCAGGAGGAGGTCATCGAGCAGATGCTGATCGCCGTCTTCTGCCGTGGCCACGCGCTGCTGATCGGGGTCCCCGGCTTGGCCAAGACCCTGCTCGTCAGCACGCTGAGCAAAGTGTTAGACCTCAGTTTCAAGCGCGTGCAGTTCACCCCCGACCTCATGCCCGCCGACATCACGGGCACGGAGGTGTTGGAGGAGGACGCCGCGAGCGGGGCGCGGCGCTTCCGTTTCGTGCGCGGCCCCCTGTTCGCCAACCTGGTGTTGGCCGACGAGATCAACCGCACGCCGCCGAAGACCCAGGCGGCGCTCCTCGAGGCGATGCAGGAGGGCCACATCACGGTCGGCGAGCAGACCTACGCGCTGCCGGAGCCGTTCTTCGTGCTCGCCACCCAGAACCCGATCGAGCAAGAGGGCACCTACCCGCTGCCCGAGGCGCAGCTCGACCGCTTCCTGTTCAACATCGTCGTCGGCTACCCGGACGCCGACGAGGAGCAGCAGATCATCAAGCAGGTCACCGGCGGCGCGCGCCCGCAGGTGGACAAGGCGCTCGACGGCGGCGCCGTGCTGCGGCTGCAGGAGCTCGTGCGCCGCGTGCCGGTCGCCGATCATGTGGTCGCCTTCGCCGCGGCGCTCGCGCGCGCCACGCGCCCGAAGGAGCCGGAGGCGCCGGACTTCGTCCGCGAGATGGTCGGCTGGGGCGCCGGGCCACGGGCCGGCATCAGT
>JAUIGD010000604.1 GCA_030430255.1 Verrucomicrobiia bacterium | reverse complement strand
GATCGGCTCGGGCAGGGTGTTCACCCAGCCGCAGCGCCGATCCCTGCCGCCGCCTACTCAGCCTCAACGACTGGCGGCACCTCGCCTGCGGAGGTGGTGATCGATCCGGGCTAGGCGCCTGTGGGACTTGCCCGTTCCGGCGCGAATGGTATTCGGATTTGCCCAAACCGCCCCGCTCTCTCTTCGCCGATCTCGATTCCCTCCTCAACCTCTCGACCATTTGGATCGAAACTCGATCACGTTCGCGCTCGGATGCCGTAGATCCGGCAGCCTCCCAGCGATCCTCTGACCCATGGCGAACGACTCATACATCTGCCCCGAATGCGGCACCGAGGTGCGGGTGGGCGCGGATGCTTGCCCGGGCTGCTATCCAGCGAAGCCGTGGGAACACGACGGCGATCTCGACGGGCTCGACCTCGACGAGCCCGACGCAGACCTTTTCGATTACGAGCGCTTCGTCGCGGAAGAACTCGACTCCGGAACCCGGCCACGCGGGATCCAGATCGTGTGGGCGGTCGTCGCACTCCTCCTCATTTTCGCGCTGCTGGCACCGTTGCTCTATCCGCTCATCGTGAAGTGGTAACCCAGAATGTGACAAATCTGTGACATTCGGGATCCACGGGTCGGCACGCGGGTGTGCGATAGAAGCCCGCCTCTTAATGTCGCCAGAAACCATCTTCTTCGCTGCGCTCGCCACCCTCCTCGGCGGCCTGTTGGCGTTTCAACACTGGCGCATCACCCAGCGCATCGGTCGCCTGACGAGTGCGCTGCGCAGCCACGACCGCAGTTCGCTCGGCGAGGGCCCATTCCACCGCGCGCCGAAACCCTTCCGAGACCTCGAACACCAGATCTTCGAACAGTTGTTCGAGGCGGAGACCTTGGAGCGGCGTGTCAACCGCCGCGAACGCCTCCTCAGCGCGGTGGTCGAGGGCCTCGGGGATGCGGTCTTCGTCATCGACGAGAACCTCCGTATCCGCTTCACCAATCCCAGCGCCTGCCGCCTGTTCGGCTGGGAGGAAGCCCCTGTCGGCAAAGCCGCCGACCTCTGCATCGAAGATCGCGAACTCATCGACACCCTCGAAGATGCCATCACGCGCGGGCAAGGCCTCCAGACTGAACTGACCCTCCGCAGCAACACCCCCGACGGCCAGGCGCAGATCTTCCTCGAACTCGACCTCGCCCCCCTCGAGTTGACCGAGCTTGGTTCAGCCAGCCGGATGCGCGCCGTCTTCCATGACATCACCGCCGCCCGGCACCTCGAGCAAGTCCGCAAAGACTTCGTCGCCAATGTCTCCCACGAGCTGCGCACCCCCCTCACCATCATCAATGGCTATCTGGAGAACCTGCTCGACGACAAGCTCGCCGACCGCGAGATGTCGTTGCGCTTCCTCACCGTGATGCAGAAGCATGGCGCGAGAATTTCGCGGATCATCGAGGACATGCTGACGATCTCGAAACTCGAGTCCCACTCGGAGGCCCTCCAGCCCGAGCCCTTCGACCTGCGGGCCTGTGCCGAAGAAGTCGCCTCACGCGTGCAACTCCTGATCGAGCAGCGCGGCGCCCAGATCGAATTCACCTTCCCGGAGGACGCACAGGTCACCGCCGACCCTTTCTACTGGGATCAGATCCTGTTCAACCTCATCGAGAACGCGCTCAAGGAGAACGAGAGCCCCGGCCTCCGGATCGACGTCAGCCTCGAACGCACGGAGACGATCGACACCATCACGGTCGCCGACAACGGCGTCGGGATCCCAAAGGAAGCCCAGTCTTTCATTTTCAAGCGGTTCTACAGAGTCGACCCGAATCGGAGCGCGGAAAAACGCGGGACCGGCCTGGGGCTCTCGATCGTCAAGAGAGCGATCGAGGCCCACGGGGGTTCGATCCGTCTGGAATGCGTCCCCGGCAGGCGGACCGCCTTCATCATGACGATGCCCCGCACCCCCCCCCCAAGCCCGGCCGAAGCCGACTGACCCGCACGGGCAGCGGGTCGAGGCCGCCGACATGACCTCCAAAGGCGACTCTTTGCGTGCCTCACGCGCAATCCCTAAAGTGCTAACAGTCAACCTTTTGCGAGCTTGTGAAAAATTTCACAAATAGCGCTTGCGGGAACTATTTCAGCTATCAATACTACTCGACATCACCGGGGGTCGTTTATCCATCTTGCCGGTGATCCGCTGAATGGCCGCCACCTTGCAAGAATTCGAAGCCCCGGACTCGGCTGCAAAAGCCGCGCAGGCGACGGAAGCGTACCAGCAGGAGACGGACGACTTGGTGGGTGAGAAGCTGACCCTCAACATGGGGCCCTCGCACCCCGCCACCCACGGGGTGCTGCGCCTCGTCTTGGAGTTGGACGGCGAGGTGATCACCAAGGCCGATCCGGATGTCGGCTACCTGCACCGCGGCGATGAAAAGATCGCCGAGAACATGCACTACAACCAGTTCGTCCCCTACACGGACCGGCTGGACTACCTCGCCCCCCTCGCCAGCAACGTCGCCTACGCCTGCGCCGTCGAGAAGCTGATGGGGTGGACCTTGCCACCCCGCGGCGAGGCCGTGCGGGTGATGTGCTGCGAACTGGCGCGGATCTCCGCCCACCTGCTCGG
>JAUIGD010000136.1 GCA_030430255.1 Verrucomicrobiia bacterium | reverse complement strand
GATGACGCTGGTCTTCGTGGTCTGCACCGGGTCGTGCTGGTAGTGGATCGGGCTCGCCGGGCAGGCGAGATTGTAGATCTCGTCGACCTCCACGTAGAGCGGGAAGGTCACGTCGTGGCGCATCGCCTCGAAGTTCGGATGGCCGAGCAGGTGCGCGATGTTGGCCCGCCGCCCGGTGAAGTAGTTGTCGACGCAGAGCACCTCGTGCCCCTGCCCCACCAGCCGTTCGCAGAGATGGCTGCCGAGGAATCCCGCCCCGCCGGTCACCAGGATGCGCCTTGTCATGTCACTCGTCCTTCACTCGGAATATCGTCAGCCACGCTTGCGGTCGGCCTCGCTCAGATAGCCCGCGACCATGGCGATCTGGCTCAGGCCCATGAGCGCCGACTGTCTCAGCCGGGCCTGCCCCGGATGCTGAAGGGGGTGCGCGAGCAGCCCGGCGTAGAAGGCCACCCGCTCGCGGCGCGGACGGGCCTCCTCCCGCGCCGCCATCACCCGGTGCAGGTGGCGCGCGCCGCGGCCGTAATTGGCATGCTGGCGCCAGAAGCGCTTCAGCGTCAGCGCATGGGCGTGGTCGACCACCGCCCGGGGCGCGTAGACGAGCGGCCCGATCCGGTCGCGCCATCTCAGCCCGAAATCGCGGTCCTCTGCGGCGGCCAGCGGGAACGTCTCGTCGAACCCGCCGAGGCGCGCGAACCCCTCGGCCGAGCAGCCGATGTTGTTGGAGGTGAAGAACGGCGCGTTGCCCGCGGCGGCGCCGAAATAGTCATAGAGGTAGTCGCAGAGTGACTGGCTCGCGGCGGCATAGACGTTGTCACGGAGCGCATTCTCGACCCTGCCGCCGACCAGTCGCGCCGGGTCGTCGCCGGCCGCCGCGACGAGTTCGCGGCACCAGCCCGGCTGCGGGCGGCAATCGTCGTCGGTGAAGCAGAGGAACCGGGCCCCGGCGTCCCGCGCCGCGGCGGCACCGGCATTGCGCGCCGAGGCGGGCCCGGCATTCGCCTGGCGAAGGCACGTGACCCAGGGATGGGCCGCGCAGACGGCGTCCAGCGGCACGGGGCTGCCGTCGTCGACGACGTAGGTCCGGTAGGGTCCCCCCTCCTGCCGGGCGAGCGCGTCGAGACAGGCGGCCAGCCGGTCGGGCCGGGCATAGCTCGGCACCACCACGGCGACATCCGCACCCTCGCTCAGCGCCATCGGGGCCGCCCTCCGTTCCCGCGTCGTCCCTGCCTTATCCGTCGGCAAGTAGGGCAAAGCCCGGTCCGATGCCAATCCGCCGGCGGGTCGGGTCGGCGTCCTTTCTCCTATCGCGCTTTGTGCCGGGACGGATTTGCTCTAGTTAACGTTTGTCGATTACTGCTTGCTGGTTGCCAAGGATTACGATGCACGACACCCCCCGCCCAGAGACGGCCGTCATCATCGGAGGGGGGCCGGCCGGTCTCACTGCCGCCTACGAGCTGCAGCGGCGCTCCGAACGGGTGCGCCCCGTGGTCTACGAGGCCGACCGAATCGTCGGCGGCATCTCCCGCACCGAGAGCCACAACGGCTACCGATTCGATATCGGCGGCCACCGCTTCTTCACCAAGGTCCCCGAGGTCGAGGAGATGTGGCACGAGGTTCTGGGCGACGACTTCATCACGCGTCCGCGTCTCAGCCGCATCTACTACCGCGACAAGTTCTACGCCTACCCGCTGAAGCTCTTCAACGCGCTCTGGAACATCGGCCCGTACGAGGCCTCCCGCATCCTGCTCAGCTACGCGAAGTGGAAGGTGCGCCCCTGGCAGACCGAGGAAACCTTCGAGCAGTGGGTGATCAACCGCTTCGGCGGCCGGCTCTACATGCACTTCTTCCGCAGTTACACGCAGAAGGTCTGGGGCATCAATCCCAAGCGCATCCGCGCCGACTGGGCGGCGCAGCGGATCAAGAACCTCAGCCTGCCGAAGGCGATCTGGAACGCGATCAGCGGCGCCAACGACACCGCGTCGCTGATCGAGGAGTTCCAGTATCCCCGCCTCGGCCCCGGCATGATGTGGGAAAAGACCGCCGACCTCGTCGCGGAACGGGGTGGCGAGGTGCATCTGGAAAGCGCCGTGACCCGCCTCCACCGCACCGGATCCCGCGTCACCGGCATCGACGTCAGGAGCGGTGACGGCGGCACGATCGAGACGCGGCACGTCGAAGGCGACCATTTCGTCAGCACGATGCCGCTCCGCGAACTGGTCCACGCCTTCGACCCGGCCCCGCCGGACGAGATCGTCGAGGCCGCGGACCGCCTCAAGTACCGCGATTTCCTGATCGTGACGCTGGTTCTGAGCCAGGCCGACCCGTTCCCCGACAACTGGATCTACGTGCATTCCGAGAAGGTGAAGGTCGGGCGGATCCAGAACTTCCGCGCCTGGTCGCCGGAGATGCTGCCGAACCAGGACACCGCCTCGATCGGCATGGAGTACTTCTGCCAGGCGGGCGACGGGCTCTGGACGATGTCGGACACCGATCTCCGCGCGCTTGCCGGCGCCGAGCTCGAGCAGCTCGGCCTCGCCAGCGCCACCGAGGTGATCGATGCCGCGGTGATCCGCCAGCCAAAGGCCTACCCGGTCTACGACGCCGACTACCAGGAGGCGCTCGAAACCGTCTCGGGCTGGATCAAGGGTCTCGAGAACTTCCAGACGGTCGGGCGGAACGGCCTGCACCGCTACAACAATCAGGACCACTCGATGCTCTCGGCGATGCTGGCGGCGCGCAACATCCTCGGCGAGGACCACGACGTCTGGTCGGTCAACGTCGACCGCGCCTACCACGAGGAGTTCGAGGTCAAGTCGGGCCGCGCCACCGGCGACGGCGGCATCAACGCCCGCGACGGCAAGGCGGCCGAAGCCGCCTGAGGCCGCTTCCCGCGCGCAGAACCCCGCTCAGCCCAGAAGCCGCGCCCGGGTGTAGCCGGCACCGGCGGCGAGGTAGTGCACCCAGAGGACGGCGAGCGCCGTGACCGCCTCGAAGGGTCCGCCGAGCCGCCATGTCAGCGCCAGGAACCGCCGCTCGAGACCGGCGAGGACACCGAGCGCGGCGACGAGAAGCACGAGCGCCGCCCCCGGCGCGAAGAGCGCGAGCGGCAGCGCGAGAAGGCTCGCGAAGACCGCGACGACCGCCGCCTTGCCGCGCGGACCGGCGTTCAGCACATGGGCGAGGTCGCGGTTCGCGGGGTCGAGCATCATCCGCGTCCAGGGCATCGCCCGGTGCCGGTAGTCGGTGCGCGCGAAGCCGCCCCAGGTCCACGCCTTCAGATGCGTGCACAAGAGCCTGGGGTCGAGCACGACGGGCCGCCCGAGCCGCGCCAGACGGAGGCCGAGACCCACGTCCTCGATCATCTCGTCCTCGGTGCGGAACCCGCCCCCGGCCTCGAAGTCGGCCCGGCGAAGCGCGCCGCAACCGGTCCAGAAGGTGGAGGCCGGTCCGGCCGCGAGCTGGTGCACGTGGTGGTGCAGAAGGTTGCGGATGCGCCCCACCCTGCTCGCCACGGGCGGCCGGTCGTCGTAGCTGCCGAAGACGCCCGCATGGTCCGGATGGCTCCCGAAGAACGCCTCGAGCCGCCCCCGCACGTCGCCATGCACCAGGACGTCGGAATCGACGAAGAAGAGGATGTCGCCCGGCGCCGCCCGGACGCCCGCGTTGCGGGTCGCGGCGGCGCCGTGATTGCCGCCGGGGATCACCGGCTCGATCCCCTTCGCGCGGACCTCGGCGACGGTGCCGTCGGGAGAGCCGTCGTCGACGACGACGATCTCGTCCCGGGTGAAACCGGCGGCGAAGAGCGCGTCGAGGCAGGCGCCGATCACCGCCTCGGCCCGGTAGGCCGGGACGATCACCGAGATCGTCACCGGCGGCCGTCCGCAGCCCCGGTCCCGGGCCCGCTGCGCATGCGGGACATCAGGCGCCGGTCCAGTCGCGGTACCAGTCGACGAACCGCCGCATGCCCTCGGCGACCGGCGTGGCCGGGCGGTGCCCGGTCAGCCGCTCGAGAAGCGCCGTGGACGCCCAGGTGGCGGGCACGTCGCCCGGCTGGATCGGCAGCATCCGCTTCTCGAGCGTGCGCCCCGTCGCCGCCTCGACCGCGGCGATGAAGTCCATGAGCTCCACCGGCTCGGAATTGCCGATGTTGACGATCCGGAACGGCGCCACCGGCGACAGGCTGTCGTCCGGGACCGGCGCGTGGCCGGTGCCGTCGGGGCGCGCCGGCGGCACCTCGACCAGACGCACGACCGCCTCGACGAGGTCGTCGATATAGGTGAAATCCCGCCGCATCTCGCCATGGTTGTAGACGTCGATCTGCCGCCCCTCGAACGCCGCGGCGACGAACTTCCACGGCGCCATGTCCGGACGTCCCCAGGGGCCGTAGACGGTGAAGAAGCGGAACATCGTCATCGGCAGGCCGTGGAGATGGGCGTAGACGTGGGCCATCGCCTCGTTCGCCTTCTTGGTCGCGGCGTAGAACGACATCTGCGTGTCGGCGCGGTCGGTCTCGGCATAGGGCATGTCGGTGTTCGCGCCGTAGATCGACGAGGTCGAGGCAAGAAGCAGGTGCCGCGGCGGGTATGCCCGCGCCGCCTCGAGCAGGCGGAAGGTGCCGGTTACGTTGGAATCGAGATAGGTCTCGGGCGCCTCGAGCGAGAACCTGACGCCCGCCTGCGCGGCGAGATGGATCGCCACCTCCGGCCTTTCGGCGAAGAGTTCGTCCAACACGCCCGGCGTCTCCAGCCGCGCCTCCACGGCGCGGAAGCCCGCGTGCGGTTCGAGCGTCGCCAGCCGCGCGCGCTTCAGCGCCGGGTCGTAATAGTCGGTGACCGCGTCGAGCCCGGTGACCCGCCAGCCGTCGGCGAGAAGCCGGTGGGCGACGGCGTGGCCGACGAAGCCGGCGGTGCCGGTGACGAGCGCGTGGCGGGTCTCGGGCATCGCGGCGGTTCCTCGTTGCGGCGAGGAGCATGTCTCAGACTTGCCCGGTCGTGGCAAGAAGCAGGCCCCGCCTCACTATGAGGGGGTGCCACGACACAGGGTGCACGCGCCTGTCCCGGGCGGCTACAGCCCGCGGCGACGACGGGCGCCGCCGATGGCCTCGCCCCGACCCTTCATGCCCGTCGCCGTGCCGTCCACGCCACCAGCAGGAGCGCCCCCAGCAGCGCCGGGGCGGCCGGCGGCAACGGCACCGGTACCGGACTCATGGCCGCCGTTCGCGAGTGCAGGAGCCGGCTGTCCTGAATGGCGTGGAAGACATCCGCGTCGATCTCCGGCAGGTACTTGCCGTTGTCGTAGTCGGACCGCGAGAGGACCGCCGACATCAGGGATTTGGGGTCGGGATCGTGGGGCGCGCCAAGGATGTGGCCCAGCTCGTGCGCCACCACGGCCGCGCCGTAACGTCCCCCCAGCGATTCCGCGATGCCGTACGGGAAAAGCGTCAGATCCGGCCTGTTGACGAAGGCCATGCCGATCGTCGACCCGATGAGCGGGCCGGTAAAGCCCATATAGGCCGTGCCGGCGCGAATGCCCTCGTCCATCTGCCAGAACGCGAAATCGTAGAGCGCATCGGTGGCATCGAGATCGCCGGCACCGTTGGTGTCGATCGCAAGGACATCGCTCTTTACCGGCCTCAGCACGTTGATCCGGATGCCGACCTGCGCCCAGATCTGACGCAGGTAGCGTTTCCTGAGCGATGCGGACGCGCAGCCCTCTCCGGTACAGATCCGGACCGGCTGAAGATCGATCCGGACCGTCGCCGCCTCGGCGTGAAAGGGGAATAGAAAAACAATCAAAAGAAGAATTCGGCGCAAATCAATCTCCTTGAGCACGAAGAACCGCCACCGGCTTAAAAGAGTATCACGCGCCCTCCGTTCCTCAAAACCGAACGACGCCATCGAAAGGGAGCGAGCGCATCGCTCATTTTTTCGTAGTCTTTCGAAACTCATGGGCCCCACGATGCGGCCGTGTGTCGGGCGAACGGCCCCACCTGCCGGCGGCGGGCCGTCGACGCCCCCGGATCAGTCGGCGAATCCTGACCCCTGATGCCAGGCCCAGGCGTCCCCGATCATCTGCCGCATCGTCGAACGTTCCGGCATCCAGCCCAGTTCCTCGGCGGCGCGGGTCGAGCCGGAGACGAGACGCACCGCGTCCCCCGGCCGCCGCGGCCCCTCGACCACCGGCACCTCGCGGTTGGTGACGGCGCGGGAGGCGTCGACCACCTCGCGGACCGAGAACCCGGTGCCGGTGCCGAGGTTGTAGAGCCGCGATTCCGCTCCCTCCATGAGCCGCCCGAGCCCCAGGACATGCGCGTGGACGAGATCCGAGACGTGGACGTAGTCGCGGATGCAGGTGCCGTCGGGGGTGGGATAGTCGGTGCCGTGGACGGTCAGCGCCGGCCGCTGGCCCGCCACCGCCTGCAGCATCAGCGGTACCAGGTGCGTCTCGGGGTCGTGCGCCTCGCCGACTTCGCTCTCGGGGTCGGCGCCGGCGACGTTGAAGTAGCGGAAGGTCACGGTGCGGAGCCCGTGGGCGGCACCGAAATCGCGCGTCATGTCCTCGATCGCCCGCTTCGAGGAGGCATAGGAGTTGATCGGCTGGGTGTCGCAGCCCTCGTCCAGCGTCACCCCGTCCTGGTCGCCGTAGACCGCGCAGGTCGAGGAGAAGACCAGCCGGTCGACGCCGCCGGCCAGCATCGCCTCGATCAGCGTCAGCGAGCCGCAGACGTTGTCGCGCCAGTACTTGCCGGGGTCGCGCGCGCTCTCGCCCACGTCGGAGCGGGCGGCGAAGTGCATCACCGCCTGCGGCCGGTGGCGGGCGAAGACCTCGTCGAGTCGGGCGCGGTCGTGCAGGCTCCCCGGCTCGAGCGGGCCCCATTTCACCGCCTCGGCCCATCCGGTCGAGAGATCGTCGTAGGTGACGGGCAGGTATCCCGCCCGGGCCAGCGCCTTGCAGGCATGGCTGCCGATATAGCCGGCACCGCCGGTGACGAGGATCGCGGGCGGGGAGGTCTCGGCCATGATCGTCTCCTCGAGCGGGCTGCCGCGCCCGGATATGCACCACGCGCCGCACTTGTCCAGCGCGCCGCCGCTTCGCCGGCGACAAGGCCGCCGCCGGCGGGCTATATCCGCCGCGATGGTCGTGCGCACTGCCCTCATCCGGATGCTGGTCTCGCGCGCGGTGGCGCTCGTGATCATGACCGCGGGCTTCGCCGTGCTCGGCCGTCTCGTGGCGCCCGCCGCGTTCGGGCATTTCGCGCTGGCGCTGGCGATCTTCACGCTGGCCGAGAGCGTCGTGCAGTTCGGCCTGCGCCAGTACCTCATCCGCAGCGAGACGGAGGTCTCCCGCGCGACGGTCGAGAACGCCGCCGGCCTCTCCCTGGCCCTCGCCGCCGGCGCCGCGACGCTCGGCCTCGCCGCGGCGGCCACCTCGCTCGGCGGGCTCCTGCCGCACCCGGTGGCGGCGGCGCTGGTGCCGCTCTCGCTCGCGCTCCTCGTCGGGCCGTTCGTGCTCGGGACCGAGGCGCTCCTCCACCGCTCGCTCCGCTTCGGCCTCGTCTCGGTGGCCGAGGTGGCGCGCGTGGCGATCGACGCGGCGGTCTCGATCGCGCTCGCTCTCGCGGGCTTCGGCGCGGTGGCGATGGCCTCGGGCGTCCTCGCCTCGCGGATCGGGGTGGCCGTGCTGCTGCTCGCCTGCGGCGGTCGTGAAAACCGGGCGCGGCCGCGGATCGGCGCCTGGCGCGGCTTCGCGGGGTTCGGCGGGCGGCTGACGGCGATCCAGATCCTGCCGGTGGCGACCGACCTCGCCATGGTCTCGATCCTCTCCGCCGTCCAGGGCGCGGCCGCCCTCGGCCTCTTCAACCGGGCGCGGACGATCCACCGGATCCTCGACCGCGCGCTCTTCGAGGGGATCGGTCCGGTGATCCTGCCGGCGATGAGCGACGCGCTGCGGCAAGGGATCTCCCCGCGCCGGCTCTACCTGCTCCAGGTCGAGTATCTCGCCGCGATCTGCTGGCCCGGCTTCGCACTGATCGCGCTTCTCGCCGGACCGCTGGTGGCGGTGCTGCTCGGGCCGCAATGGGATGCGGCGGTGCCGGCGGTTCAGGTGCTGGCGCTGATGGGGCTGACCCTGCCCTTCACCAAGATGAGCCAGCGGTTCTTCGTGGCGATGGACGAGACCGGAGCGTTCCTGCGCCTCCAGTTCCTCGAGGACGCGGTCCGGCTGCCGCTGGCCGCGCTCGGCGCGCTGGTGTCGCTGCCGGCCTTCGCCGCGGCCTTCGTCGTGGCGAACGCGGTCAAGGCGGCGGCGATCGCCCGCCATGTCGGGCGGCGCCACGGCGGCGTCGGACCCGACCTGCTGCGGCCGGCACGGACCGCCGCGGCGATGACGCTGGCCACGCTGGCGGGCCCGGCGCTGGTGCTGGCGGCGGGGCTCGGCCCGCTGCCCACGCTGGCGCTCGCGCTCGGCCTCGGCGGCGCCGGCTGGCTCGCCTCCGCCGCGGCCTTCGGCCACCCGATGATCGGCGAGATGCGCCAGGCGCTCTCCTGACCGGATCGGCTCGCCCTTACGCCTCGGCCCAGCGTTCGACGAAGGCGGCAATCTCGTCCTCGCCGTAGAAGACCCGCATCAGCGGGTCGCCGTAGACCCCCTCGAGCACCTCGCGGGGCAGCCGCAGCCGCTGCCGGACCGCGCGGTAACGCCCGTCATCGGCGGTCTCGCCCCGCACGTTCCGGCGCGCGAAGGCGAGCGGCCGGCCAACGAAGTCCGACACCACGGGGCCGAGCCCGTCGAGCGCCTCGGTCTTCAGCAGCAGGACGTCGGCGCCCGCGGCCTCGTAGCGGCGAAACCCCGCCGCGGTGTCGAAGCCCGCCCGCGCGATGTCGATCCCGAACGCGGGCTCCAGCTCGCGGCGGAACCACGACAGCGCATCGCGGTGGCGCGCACGCTCGCGGAACTCCTCGCGGAGGAGCTGCGCGGTCGCCTCCGCCTTCCCGGTATCCGCCCCGAAAAGCCAGGGCGACTGGAAGAGCGACGAGGCACGGCGCGCCACCGGCTCGCGTACGAGGCAGACGATACCGGGTCGGGGACCGGCCCCGAGACGCGGCACGAGGCGCACCTCGAGGAAGTGATGGTAGGGGTTCGGCAAGCCCATCCCGGCATGGCGCCGGGCGTTCTCCGCATGGGTCTCGCGCAGGAAGTGGACCTTGGGCGCCGCGACGCCGGCGGCGGCGAGCGCGGCCTCGAGCGTCGTCGTGCCGGTCTTGGGCTGGCTGTAGACGACGACCGGACGCGGCGCCCGGAACGCCGCCGCGACGGCGCGCGCCGCCCGCTGGTCGCGGACCAGCTCGATCGCGGCGATGCGAAGGCGCCCGAACATGGGCGCACCATGGGCCATCCGCCGCGCCGGCAACAGCGCCGGTGCCGCGGCCCTAGGCCAGCGCCTGGCGATAGGCGGCCAGCGTTTCCTCGACGATCCGCGCCAGGCCGTACTCGGCCACGACGCGCTGCCGACCCGCCGCGCCCATCCGCGGCCAGGCGGCGGGGTCGTCCATCATCCGGCCGATCGCGGCCGCCAGCGCCGCCGGGTCGCCCTCGGGCACCAGGTCGCCGTTCTCGCCCGGCACCACCAGCTCCGGCGAGCCGCCGTGCCGGGTGGCGATCACCGGCAGGCCCGTCGCCAGCGCCTCCTTGAGCACGTTCGGCACCCCTTCCTCGTCGCCCGAACCGGTCCGCCGCGACGGCGCGACCAGGATCTCGGCGGCGTGGAGCGCGGCCAGCACCTCGGCCTGCCCCGCCGCGCCCCGCAGCGTCACCCGGTCCGCCACCCCCGCCGCCGCGGCCTCGACCGCGAGCGCCGGGCCGAGCGGTCCCTCGCCCAGGATGTCGAGCCGCACCTCCCGCCCGGCTTCGCGCAGGAGCGCCACCGCCCGCACCGCGTCGGAAAACCCCTTCTTCCCGACCAGCCGCCCGATCGCGACCAGCCGCACCGGCCCCTGCCGCGGCGGCCGCTGCGTCGGTGGCGCGAAGACCTGCGTGTCGATCGGCGAGCCGATCACCCGCATCCGCTCTGCCGGCGCGCCGAGCGCCACCGCCCGATCGCGGAGCGACCGGCTCCCCGCGACGAAGAGATCGGCCTCGGCGAAGAGCCGGTCGTAGACGCCGCTGCCGCGCTCCGCGACGAAGCCGGTGATGTCGTAGCCGCGGAAATGCGTCACCAGCGCCCGGGTCCGGAGCGTCCCCCAGCGGCGGTGCCGCGCCGCGGTCAGGCCGGCATAGCCGAACTGGGCGTGGACCACGTCGAACGGCGCCTCGGCGGCGAGCATCCGCGTCACTCCGGTCCGCGCCGGCGCCAGCCGGTCGAGGAGCGAGAGCCCGAGGAGCCCCGCCTTTCGCGGCGTCCCGCGCGCCAGCGCCACCGCCCGCCCGGGCGAGAGCGGCCCGCCGTCGCCCGCACGCACCGTCCGGTCGAGAAGCCCCGCCGCGACCGGGTGCACCGGCCCCTCCGGCACCTCGGCGCCGGTGGCGAGAATCCGCACCTCGTGCCCCGCCGCCACCAGCCCCGCCGCGAGCTCCGCCACGAAGGTCTCCGAGACCGAGGGGAAGGCGTGGACCATGAGGCCGATCCTGAGCCGGCCCGCCGGATCTCCGGGGATGTCGGTCATCGCGCTCCTTCCGGCCGCCACGCGGGCCGGAGCCCTATACTCCCCCGCGGATCGGCGCGACAAGGCGACCGGGACCAGCCGAGGAGCCCGATGCCCGACCTCGTCTCGATCGTGATGCCCGCCCACGACGTCGCCCCCTTCGTCGCCGAGGCGGTGACCTCGGCGCACGCCCAGACCTGGCCCGAGATCGAGCTCGTCGCCGTCGACGACGGCTCGACCGACGGCACCGGCGAACTGCTCGAGCGGCTCGCCCGGGACTGGACCGGCCCGGGGCGGCGGATGGTGGTGCACCGGCAGGCCAATGCCGGCGCCGCGGCGGCGCGGAATGCCGGGCTCGACCGCGCCCGGGGGGATTTTCTCTGCTTCCTCGACGCCGACGATCGGCTCGCCCCGGCCCTGATCGAGCGCCTCATGGCGACGCTCCGCGCCGATCCGGCGCTGGCCCTCGCCGCCCCGCTCTGGCGCTACATCGACGCCGAGGGGCGGCCGACGGGAATCGTCTCCGCCCCGGGCGGCCTCCGCCACGACGCGGCGGGACTCGTCGTGGCCGGCCCCCTGCACAGCGCCACCGGGGTCATCGTCCGCGCCGCGGCCGCCGGCGACGCGGGCCGCTTCGACCCCGCGCTCTCGGGCTGCATCGACCTCGACTGGTTCGTCCGGGTGGTGGCGGGCCGCGGCGCCGCCGCGGCGATCGTGCCCGAGCCGCTGGCGGACTACCGCAAGCGCGCCGGCCAGATCACCGCCGACTGGCGGCGGATGCAGGCGAACTGGGAGCGCGTGCTCGACCGGATGCGGGCGGACGGCCACGGTCTCTCGCCCGACCAGGCGCGCCGCGCCCGGGCGCGCAACCTGATCTACTGGGCGACGCTCGCCTATCAGGCCGGGGACTACGCCGCGACGCGCCGCCTCGTGGCCGAGAGCTGGCGCCTCGCCCCCCTCGCCGCGCTCGGCGACCCGCTCGCCCGCATCCGCACCCTCGCCGCGCTGGCGAGCCTGCTTCCCCGGCCGCTCCACGCCGCCCTCCGCCGCGCCGGCAACGGAGGCTAGAGCGTAGCGGATGCCCGGCCCTGTTATCCCATGGCCGGGGCTGGCGGCTCCGGGCCGCCTCGGCTAACCGCAAGCGGCCCCTGCCCCCCATCCCCACCCGCGCACGACCGACAGCCATGGACATCGCCCCGATCCTCGATTGCGCCCTGATGCGGTGGTCGCCCGCCATCGGCGACCGCAGCCTCGTCGCCTGGATCACGGTGGCGGCCTATGCGCTCGCCGCCGTCCTCGCCTTCCGCGCGGCACGGCGCGCGGAAGGCGCGGCCCTTGCCGAACGCCTGTTCTGGAGTCTCGCTGCGGCCTATCTCGCGGCGCTCGCGGTCAACAAGCAGCTCGACCTGCAGACGCTGATGACGGTGACCGGCCGCTGCGCCGCGCGGATGCAGGGCTGGTACGACAGCCGCCGCACGGTGCAGGTGGAGGCGATCCTGGCCCTCGTCGGGGCGAGCCTCTCCGCCGGGCTCGTCGCGCTCTGGCTGCTCCGGCGGACGCTCCGGCGGACCGGAATCGCGCTTCTCGGCCTCGTCTGGATCACCGGCTTCGTCCTCGTCCGCGCCGTCGGCTTCCACCATGCCGACCGGCTGCTCGGCCTGCAGGTCACCGGCCTGCGCCTGAACTGGCTCTTCGAGCTCGGCGGCATCGCCGTCTTCATCCTCGGCGCCGCCCGCGCCGGGGCCGCCCGGCCGCGCCGAGAGGCCGGGACCCGACCCGCGGGCCGGGTCGAACGCCGGTAGGTCTCAGTTGCCGAACCCGGCCTCCGCCGGCACCAGCTCCTGCTCGAGCAGGAGCCCGTAGAGCCGATCCGCCAGCATCCGGTGCCCCTGGGCGTTGGTGTGGGCGTCCCAGGGCGCGATCCACAGCCCGGTCCGGTCGAGGATTTCGGCGAAGGCGCCCTGCAGGTTCAGAACCGGCAGGTCGGCCGCGGTCCCGACCGCCGCCACCCTCTCGAACCGCTCGACCAGCTCCGGGGAATCGGTCGGCGTCTCGATGATCAGGAGCGCGGTCCACGCGCCCTGGGCCGCGCCCAGGTCCCGGGCCTCCTCCAGCAGCTTCTGCAGCGTGTCCGGCGCGTGGGGCAGGAGCGCACCCTCGACCTTCTCGCTGTCGGCGCGCAGCGCATCGGGGTCGAAGCCGACACCGGCCTCGTCCATCGCCGCCGCGACGGCGGGGAACCCGTCGAGGAGATCCTGCCGCACCAGATGCTCGAGCTGGTCGATCTTGAACAGGACCCGGAACTCGCGCGCGGTGACGGAGACGAGCACCAGGTCGGGCTGGAAGCCGAGAACGCGGTCCTTCAGGATCGCCAGCTTCTGGGTGCCCGAGAAGGCGCCGCGCGAGAAGTTCAGGACCTCGTAGGTGAGCCCGGTTTCGGGTCCGAGCTCGGCGTTCAGCCGGTCCTCGACGAGGTTCTCGTAGGTCTCCTCGTCGCCCACGCCCGCGCCCATGTCGTGCGAGGAGCCGATCAGCGCGATGCGGAACGTGTCGGGCCCCGGCACCACCGGGTATTCCCGGTCGCGCATGCCGTGGCTGTTGATCGTCCGCGTCGCGCCCTTGAACTCGCCGATGGAGTTCGGGACGTAGTCCTGACGGATGGCGTCGTCGCGCATGCGGTCCTGGGGGCTGTCCGCCCAGCCGTCCGGCTCCACGGCGTAGACCTGCCAGAGCTCGCTGTTGAAGCGGGTGACGTCGGTCAGCTCCTCGTAGTAGCCGCGCTGGAAGCGCTCGGCGTCGGTGGCGTTGAGGACCATGCCGTGATGCATGTCGCGCACCATGTGGGCGAGCCGCGGCGAGACCGGGTTCAGGAGCGCCGGCCAGAGCGCCACGGCGATGAAGCCGCAGGCCCCGGCGGTGACCGTCGCCGCCTGCCGCCAGAACGGGCCCGCGTCGGCGACCTTGGCCGAGCCCTCGCGCTTGCGCCCGCCGAAGAGGACGCCCGCCGCCCCGACCAGGAGCGGGATGCCCACGAGCACCGCCATGTCGGCGGGGCCGGAGTTCAGCACGGCGCGCCAGACGAAGCCGAGCTCGGCGGTGTTGGGCGTGCTCCAGATCGTCCAGAGGACGCAGATCGCGGTGAAGGTGCCGGCGATCTTCAGCCCCAGCACCACGTCCTGGCGCAGCGTCCGGACCTCGCGGCCGAGCGTCCGGCGACGCCCGCGCCTGGTCTCGATCAGGACGTTCACCATCACCACCGCGCCGAGCCCGAGCCAGAAGACGACGTCCGACCAGACGATCGGGAACTCGCCGCGGATCCAGAACCACTGGTAGGAATGGAACAGCCAGGTCGCGGCGAAAGCGACCAGCGTCGCCACGATCAGCGAGCCCGTGGCGCCGAGCCGCTTGGTGGCGAAGTAGAGCGGATTGAACACGATCTTCTGGATGAAGTCCTTCCAGTAGATGTTTATCCGCCGCCAGAAGTCGGTGAAGCTCGACGAGAAGAGGTAGTTGTGGTGG
>JAUIGD010000603.1 GCA_030430255.1 Verrucomicrobiia bacterium | reverse complement strand
GAGGTCGGCGTTCTCGGGGGCGTCGGGGTAGGTGGTGGTGAGCAGGTACTTCGAGCCGCTGCGCCGGGCGTTGTCGAGGACGCGCTCGACATCCTTGTGGCGCAGGTGCACGAGGCAGTCGCGGCAGATGATCAGGTCCACCTTCGGCAGCTCGTCTTCGACGAGATCGAGCACGCGGAACTCGACGGAGCCGGCGTTCGTGAAGTCGGCGTTGCTGAGGCGCTGCGCGTTGGACTCGATGAGGGGCTTGACGATGTCGATGCCGGTGTAGTCGGCGCCCTTGAGGTCGACGAGGGGCATCCAGCGGCAGTCGCCGCAGGGCGCATCGAGGATGGTGCGGACGCCGAGGGACTCGATGAGGGCGGGCAGGGCCTGGCGGAGTGCGTAGGTGGCGTCGAGGGTGGAGCCCGGCCCGGAGACGGAGGAGTCGGGGGCATCGCGCTGGTCGGGGGCGTTCCAGTCGTTGAGCTTGTAGATGGCGGTGAAGGCGGATCGGCGCGTGGGCGCGTGGCGCCGGCAGAAGCGGAGGAATTTTCTGGTGACGCCCATGGGAGGGCGATGATAGCGGGGCGGCGATGATGGTCGCAATCGGCGCGGGCGGGTACCCTGCACACGATGCGCGAGGACCCGTTTTTCATCATCGGCACCGGTCGGTGCGGCACGACGCTGCTGCAGGCGATGCTGATGTGCCACGAGCGGGTGTCGATCCCGCCGGAGGTGCATTTCTACGCGCGGTTCGAGCCCGAGGCGCTCGGGTTCGCGTGCCCGGTGACGGACGCGGAGGCGGCGGAATACGCGAAGGCGGTGACCGGGCAGTGGTACTGGGAGCAGCTCGGGCTGGAGAGCGCGAAGTTCGAGCGCGCGGTGGTTGAGGGCGGCGTGCGGACGAGGCGAGAACTCGTTCTGTGGCTGCTGGACGAGCTGCTGAAGGGGATGGGGGAAGCGGAGCCGGAGGGGCTCTTGATCGGGGAGAAGTCGCCGCACAATGAGAAGTACATCGATGCGATTCTGGAGGACTTCCCGGGCGCGAAGTTCATCCACATGTACCGCGATCCGCGGGATGTGGTGGTGTCGTTCCTGAAGGAATGGTGGTGGCTGGAGAAGTCGAAGTGGCGGACCGCGCTGTACTGGCGGGATGTGATGCAGCGCCAGCAGCGCGAGTCAGCGCGGCTGGGGCCGGAGAAGTATCTGGCGCTGCGATATGAGTCGCTCGTGGACGATCCGGAGGGCGAGCTGAAGCGGGTGTGCGCGTTCCTCGGGATCGAGTTTGATGAGTCGATGCTGCGCCACCACGAGCGGAAGGCGAGCGGGTTCCTCGCGGTCGAGAAGGAGTGGAAGCAGCTCACGATGCAGCCGATCGACAAGGCGCGGCACGGGCGGTACCGCTCGAAGCTGACGCCGGCGGAGATCCGGCTGATCGAGCGGACGGTGGGGCCGATGCTGGAAGCGCACGGGTACGAGCGGGACACCACGATCGGCGATTCGGTGTGGTGGCGGCTGAGCGATCTCAAGGATTGGGGCGCGTGGCAGATGCGCAAGCTCAAGCGGAGCACGCGCAAGCGGCTTGGTACGCATGAGCCGCATGATCTGGAGTTTCCGGCCGGGAAGCGGGGGGAGTGAAGAGGTACCCGGAGCTCGCGCTCCGGGCTCTTGTCAGACCAACGCGATCAGCCCTTGCTGGTGGTGCGTTGTTCGATTCGCTTTTCGCTGGTGGTCTTGACGATGGCGTCGACGAAGTTGCCGGGGGTGTGGACCTCGTCGGGGTCGATGGTGCCGACATCGACGATTTCTTCGACTTCGGCAATGGTGAACGCGGCGGCGGTGGCCATCATGGGGTTGAAGTTGCGGGCGGTCTTGCGGTAGATGAGGTTGCCGGCGGTGTCGGCCTTCCAGGCCTTGACGAGGGCGAGTGAGGCCCAGATGCCGGTTTCGGCGATGTAGTCGCGGGTGCGCCCCTTGAAGTCGATGGAGCGGGTTTCCTTGCCCTCGGCGATCTGGGTGCCGACGCCGGTGGCGGTGTAGAAGACGGGGATGCCTGCGCCGCCGGCGCGGATGCGCTCGGCGAGGGTGCCCTGGGGGTTGAACTCGACTTCGAGCTCGCCCTCGAGGAACTGGCGGGCGAACTCATCGTTCTCGCCGACATAGGACGAGACCATCTTCCTGATCTGCTTGGTCTGGAGGAGCAGGCCGAGGCCCCAGTCGTCGACGCCGGCGTTGTTGGAGACGCAGGTGAGGTCTTTCACGCCGGAATCGCGCAGGGCGATGATGAGCTGTTCGGGGATGCCGCAGAGGCCGAACCCGCCGACATGGACGGTCATGCCGTCGTTGAGGGAACCGGCGGATTTGGCGGCGGCGATGGCGTCGGACGCGGTTTTGTGGACCTTGTTGAGCATGGGTTTATGGTAGCAGCGTGGGGTGGGTGCGCCGAGGGTGGGGATTCGAGCAGCGAGTAGCCCGCATTGTCTCGCCGGATGCTTGCCACCCATCGCTTGCGCGATTGGGCTCAAATCGATCGGCACCGGAACCAGTGGAAGGTTCGGGCCGCCCCCGCATCCGTCCGCTCGCGGCCACCTTCTCCCGCGAGGGGAGAAGGAGAAGCGGCACGGGTT
>JAUIGD010000135.1 GCA_030430255.1 Verrucomicrobiia bacterium | reverse complement strand
TGGTTCCGCAAGATGACCTTCGAGGACGTCCTGCGCCTCAACGCCCGCGTCACCATGCAGCAGATGCTCCAGCGCGAGGACTTCCGGAACCGCATCGACAAGGGCCAGGAGGTCCGCCTGCACGAGATCCAGTACCCCATCGTCCAGGGCTGGGACTCGGTCGAGGTCCGCGCCGACGTCGAGCTCGGCGGCACCGACCAGCTCTTCAACCTGCTCGTCGGCCGCGACCTGCAGAAGGAGGAGGGCCAGGAGCAGCAGGTCGTCATCACCATGCCCCTGCTCGAGGGCCTCGACGGGGTGAAGAAGATGTCGAAGTCGTATGGCAACTACGTCGGCGTCTCCGACGAGCCCGGCGACATGTTCGGCAAGCTGATGAGCGTGTCCGACGAGCTGATGGCGCGCTACTACCTGTTGCTGCTCGGCGAGACCCTCGACCCGTCGGCGCACCCGATGGATGCCAAGAAGTCGCTGGCCGAGCGCCTCACCGCGCGCTACCACGGCGAGGACGCCGGCCGCGCCGCGCGCGCCGACTGGGACACCCGCTTCTCGAAGAAGGACCTCTCCGCCGCCGAGCTCCCCGAGCTGGCCCTCGCCGACCTGCCCGACAACCTGACCGTGCTCGCCCTCGCCGCGCACACCTTCGAGCAGGCCTTCGGGCTGAAGAAGTCGAACGGCGAGCTGAAGAAGCAGTTCATCGCCGGCGGCTCGGTCCAGCTCAACGGCACCAAGCTCACCGACCCCAACGCCACGGTCGCCCCGGCGCCCGGCGACACCCTGCGCTTGTCGAAGAAGCACGCCGTGCGCCTCGCCTGAGCGGCAACGGACCGCGCGACCCCAGTCGCGCCCGGACTCCCACCGCCGCGCGCCTATTCCCCGCCGCCCTTCGACTTGATGATCATCCCCCACACCACCAGCAGGACGATCGCGCCCACGGTGGCGATCAGGATTCCGCCGAGGTCGAAGGACTCGACCTTGCCGAGCCCGATGAAGCCGCCGAGGAAACCACCGATGACCGCACCGAGGATGCCGATCCCGATGGTGACCAGGCAGCCACCCGGTTGCCTGCCGGGGAGGATGAACTTCGCCAGCGCACCGGCGACGAGGCCGAGGAGAACCCAGGAAAGAATGCCCATGACAACTTGGGATACTCGGCGACTCCCTCTTCCCTGCCAAGAAAATTGCGCCAAGGGGCTCGACACCCGGTGACTTTGGGGCGAGGCATTCCCACGAGAATCGAGACTCGAGCCAGCATGAAACTTCCCCGCGCCCTCGCCCTCGCCCTGATGATGCCCTTCGCCGCCGTGCCCGAGGCGGCCGCCGAGGACCGCCAGCACAACCGCGCCAGCTTCACCTGGAATCCCGAACTCTCCGAGGAGGGCCCGGTGCTCGTCACCGTCAGCCTCGAGACCCAGACCGCCGCGGTCTACCGCAACGGGGTCCGCATCGGCACCTGCGAGGTCAGCACGGGCAAGCCCGGCCACAAGACCCCGACCGGCGTCTTCCACATCCTCAACAAGGACGCCGACCACCGCTCGAAGACCTACGGCAACGCGCCGATGCCCTACTCCGAGCGACTGACCTGGGACGGCGTCGCGCTGCACGCCGGCGCCCTGCCGGGCTACCCCTCCTCGCACGGCTGCATCCACCTGCCCTACGAGTTCTCCAAGCTCCTCTTCGGCATCACCCACAAGGGCACCACGGTGGTGGTGTCCGACGAGGCGCCCGACGTCCACGTGTCCTCGTCCCACCAGGTCGGCTTCCGCTCCGGCGCCGCGGCCGACTTCAGCTGGCAGCCCGAGTTGTCGCCCGCCGGGCCCGTCTCGCTGATCTTCAGCGACGCCGACAAGCGCCTCTACATCGTCCGCGACGGCATCACCATCGGCGAGTGCCCGGTGAAGACCCGCTTCTTCTCGAAGCACCCCCACGGCACCTCCGCCTTCGTTTTCACCGGCTGGGAAGTCCACCAGGGCGAGGCCGAGTCGCACTGGGTCCAGGTCGGCGGCCACCAGTCGTCGCACGCCGAGACCCTCGACGAGTGGTTCGCGCTCGACCCGCGCTTCCAGCACCTGCTCCAGGGGCTCCTGGTCCCGGGCACCAACCTGGTCGTCACCAACGAGTCGGTGACCCGCCAAACCCGCAGCGAGCCCGGCTTCCACGTCCTCCAGGGGCGCCGCGAGGAAGCCGCCGAATAGCCCCCCGGCAGAACACCCGGACCGCGCATGCTTCCCATCGTCTACATCAAGCCCGGCTGCCCGTGGTGCGTCGAGGTGATCGACTACCTCGAGCGCAACGGGATCGCCCACGAGCTGGCCGACGTGACCCGCGACCGCGAAGCGCTGCGTGCCATGGTCGAGCTCTCCGGCCAGACCCTGGCGCCGACCATGGACTGGAACGGCGAGGTCCTCGCCGACTTCGGCGTCGACGAGCTCGTCCCCTTCCTGCGCCGGCGCGGGTGGGGGGAAGACGGAAGACGGTAAGACGGAAGGGGCGCCCCCAATCGGACCGCAGGCTTCCTTGGGCGCCGGAGCCTTGGCGAAGGAGGCAGCCTGCCGAGTCGCCCTTGCGCTCCGCCTTCGCACCTCATGGCCGACTGAAGTCGGCGGTCCGTCCCAGAACACCCCTGCTACCAGCTACCGGGGACAAACAATGAAGCCCTCCCGCTCATCCCCGATCACCTCGCTACGCCGACCGTCGTACTCAAGGTGATTCCACCCGGTCAGGGCACAGAGGATCGCATCCACCTGGTCCTCGACCGCCTTGCTCCATCGCTGCTCGAGCAGGGCCGCGACGTCGCCGGCCGGCTCGAACCCCTGGCGCCCGAGCCACGCCCTGAGGTGACCCTGCAGGCGCGCGAACTCGACCCGCTTGCGCGCCACCCGGCCCTTCTTGTAGGGGATCCGCTCGTCGAGGCCGAACAGGCGGACGATCGACAGGTGCGGGTAGACCTCGCCGATCCCGCCCGCCCGGTCCGGCCGCGAGGTCGCCCGGTAGCCCGCCGCCTCGAGCTCGGCGACCTGCGCGAGCACCTTGGCCATGCGCGCGCGGTTGCCCGGGTAGCAGGCGATCTTCCAGCGATGGAAGTGCCTGGCGACCAGGCGGTCGACCGGCCGCCCGCCGGTCTCGTTCGGCACCACCAGGGGCGCATCGATGGCGATGTAACCCGGCTCGAACTCGAGGATCCGCCGCAGCGTCTCATCACCCCGGGTCCGCGCCGTCGCGACGAGCCTCCGCCCGTCGAGGAAGGCCAGGCCGTCGGCATTGCGCCAGCTCCACGAGGCGTCCCAGCCGACCATCCTGGCAGGATTCATTCCACTTCAGCCAATCATCCGGACCCGGTGGCCAGCAAGCCACTGCCGCCGACTTCGCGGACTCCCGCCAAGGGATTCCACAATCTGCGTCCATCCGCGTCCTTCTGCGGTTCCCCTTCCATCCCCTGAAAACGACGAAGCCCGCCCCCTTCGGCTCCGCCTCATTTCACCTGCAGGCTCGAAAGCCCGCCATCGACGCCGAGCACCTGTCCGGTGATCCAGCTGTTGTCGGGCGAGAGCAGAAAGGCCAGTGCCGCGGCGATCTCGCGTGGATTCCCCAGCCGGCCGAGCGGGTGCATCGACTCCGAGAACTTCCGCGCCGACTCGTTGCTGGTGATCGACTCCGCCAGCGGTGTCTCGACCAGCCCCGGCGCCACCACGTTGATCCGCAGGCCCTGGCGGGCATAGGTCGCCGCGGCGGCCCGCGCCATCCCGGCCAGGCCCGCCTTGGCGGCGGCGATCGCCTCGTGGTTGGCCAGCCCCTTGTCGGCCGCCACGCTGCTGACGAAGGCGATCGACCCGCCCGACTTCATCATCGGCTTGGCGAGGTGGTGGAGCAGGAAAAACGACGAGCTGAGGTTGGTCGCCAAGGTCGCCGACCAGTCGTCGGGCGTGGTCAGGTGGGCCGGCTTGAGCAGGATGGATCCCACGCAGTGCGCCACCGCGGTGATCTCACCGAGCTCCTCGAGGGCGCGGTCGACGAGCGCCTTGACCTGCTCCGGGTCGGTCAGGTCGGCCTCGACCGCCACCCCGCCGGTTTCCCCGGCAATCCTCGCGAGCCGCTCCTGGCTCCGCGACGCCAGCACCAGCCGCGTGCCGCCCGCGGCAAGCTGCCGGGCGAGCTCCGAACCGATGCCACCCGAAGCTCCCGTGATCAGTGCAGTCGATGGACAATCCATTCCGTTCCCTAGCCTCGATCCCCGACCGGGCAAGCGATGAATCCCCTTCCGACCCACGCCCCCCTCGGACCGCGCGACCCCAGTCGCGCCCAGCCCCCTGCTTTCCCCGCTCCCCGCTCCCCGCTCCCCGCTCCCCGCTAATAAGAAACCGTCACCCCGAAGTAATCCTGCTGGCCGTCGTCATCGAGCCGCCAGGCGTGGTCGTAACGCAGGCTGACATTCCCCGCGACCTGCACGCTCAGGCCGATCCCCGCGCCGCTGACGCTCTCATCCATCCCGCCGCGCCGTCGCAGGGTGCCGTGGTCGATGAACAACAGCCCACGCAAGCCGGCCCGCTCGCCGACCGTCCACTCCGGCGTCCACAACTCGCTCGAGACCCACCAACCCGCGTCGCCGAGCAGCTCGCGCTCCTCGAGTCCGCGCACCGTGTCGCGACCGCCGACCGCGATCTGCTCGGCGGGCAGCAGGTGCGAGTCCGACCACTGCCCCGCGGCCCGCCCGCGCAGCTCCCAACCACCACCCGGACGCCACCAGCCCTCGCCATCGAGCCGGCCGATCCAGTAGGCCGACCCGGCCCGCGGGTCGAAGCCCTGGAACGCGCGGTCGCTGTTGTCGCCGAACAGGTTCCCCGGCGCCGCCACCAGGCTGCCGCGCAGCCGGGCACCGCCCTCGCGCCAGTCGCGGCGGAGTTCGTGGTCGATCCGCGCCTGGGCGAAGATCACCGCCCCGGGCGACACCGCCGCCCCGCCGAACAGGAGGAACTGGTCGGTCCCCTTCAGCTCGGCCCCCACCCCGAGCACCTGGCGCCAACCCGCCAGCGCCGGCAGCTGCATCCGGTGACTCCCGGCCAACAGCCACGAGCGACCGTCGTTGTTCACCCGCGAGCCGGCCTGCAGGTAGCTGGCATCGACCTCGGCATACGCCGCGTCGAGGCGCCACACGCTGCGACAGCCCGGGACCGGCAGCTCCCAGCGCAGGCCGTGGGCGTGGTACGACGACAGCGGCGCACCGAGCTGGCTCTGCCAGCCGATCAACTGCCCGTCGGGCAGCGCCGCGAGCGCACCGACCGTCCAGCGGTCGCGGCCGATGAGCTCGACCCCACGGTTGTCGTAACCGGCGTGGACCGTCCACGGCCGGCGCTCATCGAAGCCGATCAGGACATCCGCCGTGGCGCGCGCCTCGCCGGGCGACACGAACAGCCGCGGCTGCAGGAAGGGGTTGCGGGCATACCAGTCCATCTGGGTCTCGAGCGCACCGCGGCTCAGCGGCTCGCCCGGCCGCAGGTGGAGCCCCCGGCGCAGCGGATCGGGCTCGGCGTGCACCGTGCGTCCCAGACCGACCGCGCCCATCCGGCCGAGCCGCAGCTCGATCCGAAGCACGCCGTCATCGAGCTCCTGCACCGGGACATCGACCTCCGCGACCGGGAAACCCTCGGCCTCGAGGTGCTCGAGGACCCTCTCGGCGATCCACTCGAGCCCGCCCTCGCGGAGCGGCTCGCCGATCCGCGGGGCGAGCTTGGCCGCCAGGCTGCGGGGCGAGGGCAGCGTGGGCGCGACTCCCACCGGCGAGCCCGCGGTGGGCGGATCCGTGACGGCATCCCCAGCATCCAAGGCGTCCCCGGCATCCACGGCCTCCCCCGCATCATCGATGAAAAGCCCGCGCAGCTCGGCGACCAGCAGCTCACCCGCCGCCGGGTCCGGGGCCTCGCCGAGCTCGGCAAAGGGGATCGCGGCGGCGTCCGCATCCGTCGGCGCACCCGGGTCGATCCCCGGGAGGGTGGCGGCACCGAGCGGAAGGATCAAACTCAGGCAGCCCAGCACGCGTCTCATGATTTCCCCGGGGAAACCCCCGGCCCTTGCGGACCGGAGGCGCCACCCTCCTACTCTTCGGCCAGTAGGGAGGGAAGGCATTTCCCCGGGGAGAGCTGTCACCATGATCAACCGTGCGAATGTTGCCTGATCACGAAGACCCCAACCGCCCCGCGGTGCCCGGTTTTCCAAGTTTCCCGGTCTTTTTCCGCCCGTTTAACGGCCATTTTCCCCGCGCCCGGCACCCGCCCGCGGCCCCTCGCACCAGCCGCGGCTGGACCTCGGCCGGCAAGCCGCCTAATGGGTTGGAAAAGCCCCGTCCCCGCCCCGGTTGAAAGTCCAAATGCAATTCCTTCGGCTCGCCATGGCCCTCTTGGCGTGTGGCGCCGCGCATTCGAAGCAACTCGAGTGGCGCGCCGCCATCGCGTCGTTCTCCGGCAGCGCCGCGGTGTTCACCGCGGTGGAGGCCGCGCCGACCGGCGACACCGCCTTCACCTGCGGCCACTTCGAGGGCAATTTCGGCATCGGCCAGGTCCAGCCGCTCGACAACCCCGACGGCACCGACGCCCTCGTCGCCCGCTTCTCCCTCGACACCAACTGGGACGCCCAGTGGCTCGCCCATGCCCGCTCGAACGGCCAGGTCTTCCTGCGCGACCTGTCGATCGCCCCCGATGGCACCCTCTTCGTCTGCGGCCTGTTCTTCACCGACGTGAGCTTCGGCGACTCGGGCATCTCCTTCACCAGTGGCGCCGCCCCGGGCGGCTTCGTCGCCACGCTCAACCCCGACACCGGCGAGTGGATCAACGCCTTCCGGACCCCGGGCGTCGAACCGGTCAGCATCGTCGCCCTCCCGGCCGGCGGGTTCGTGGTCGGCGGCCCCGGCGCCCTCGCCGCCCGCTACGACAACAGCGGCGAGCCCCGCTGGACCACCCCGCCGCCCGGCGCCATCGACTGGAGCGATGGCGGCCACCTCGCCGCCGAGCCCGGCCACGCCTTCGCCTACTCCCTCACCCTCCAGCCCGACAACTCGACCCAGGACGTCGCCCTCAGCCGCATCGACCTCGCCACCGGCGGCATCGCGTGGACCCGCCGCATGGGCGGCAGCAGCGACGACCAGCCGGGCGGGCTCGACGTCGCCGCCGACGGCGATGTCCGGCTCAGCTTTTCGACCGACACCAACCAGCCGAGCTACGCCGGCAACCCGATCCCGGACGTGCCGGGAAATGCCGCCACCTACACCATCGCCGGCCGCGTCCGCAGCGACGGCTCCCCCGCCTGGCTGCGCGCCGTCGGCGTGCCGCAGAGCACCACCGGCGCGCTGCAGACCCGCGACCTCGACGTCGACGCCAACGGCAACGCCTGGCTCGCCGCCACCATCGACGGCAACTGGCAGTTCGAGACCCAGCTGCTCGACGGCACCAACACCGCCGCGATGATCGCGGTCGACGGCACCGGACTCGTCTACGACCTGCTCAGCCAGACCGGCTCCGCCGACGTCGACGCCACCGCCGTGGGCACCGCCGATCCCGACCAGGTCTTCCTCGTCGGCGGCTACGAGGGAGGCAGCGCCAGCTTCGGCCCCGGCATCACCCTGCCCACCACCACCGATCCCGAGGGCTTCTTCGCCGCGGTCGAGGCCAGCTTCGGCCAGGCGCTGGTCACCTTCTACCCGGACGGCGACCCCACCGCGCCGACCCTTCCCGAGATCCGCCAGGCCCTCGAGGACATCGGCGTGCAGGTCTACCGCACGATCGATGACATCGGCATCTCCGCCTGGGCGACCGAGGAGCAACGGGCCGAGATCGTCGCCACCCTCGCCGTCGTCGCCGAGCTCGAGGCCACCATCCGGCCCACCGGGTCGCTCGCCGACTCCGGCTACGCCCTCAGCTGGCTCAACGACCCGACCCAGTCCTTCCCCGGCACCTTTTCCTACGACTACCCCGACACCGGCGGCGAGGTGGTGGTCCACCTGATCGACACCGCCATCGAGAACCCTTCCGGGTGGTTCGATGCCAACGCCAAGCTCACCCTCGGCGACACCACCCTGATCCGCGGCGCGGGTGACCCGACCGTGTCCTCCGCCTTCGAGCACGGCACCCGGCTGCTGTCGCTCGTCGCCGGCCCGGAAACCGGCGCCGCGCTCGGCACGCCGGTCCTCGTCGCGAACTACGACATTTATCCGAACGGCAGCACGACCAGCTCCGCGCTGCTGGCCGATGCCATCCTCGAGGCGAGCGCGGTGCACCTCGCCGACTTCCCCTGCACGCCGGGCCTGATCTGCATCGCCAGCTCCTCGGCCAAGGGCGACACCAGCGCGGCGCTGTCGCTGGCCATCGCCGACGCCGTCGCCGCCGGGCTGCCGGTCATCCTCTCGGCCGGCAACGACGGCGAGGACGCCGCCGACTTCATCCCCGCCGCCTTCGGCACCACCGACGGGGTGATCTGCGTCGGCGCGAGCGACCCGGGCAACGCCGCCACCGCGCTCAGCAACACCGGCGCCGCGGTCGACTTCTTCGCCCCCGGCGAGGGCGTCCGCACGCTCGACTACCCCGCGCCCAGCAGCGGCAACCACGACGCCGTCGACGGCACCAGCGCCTCCGCCGCGCTGGTCGCCGGGGTCGCCGCGATCCACCTCTCGGTCAACCCCTGGCAGGAACCCGACGCGCTCGAGGCCGCCGTCGCCGCCACCCTCCACGGCGGTGCGGTCGCCGTCGCCCAGCTGTCCTCCGCCGGCCCCGCCTTCAGCCTGTCGTTCGGCGACTGGGCCGACTGGCACGGCATCAGCCCGACCAGCGTCGGCAGCGACTCCGATGGCGACGGCCTGGCCGACGGCTTCGAGTACATCCTCGGCCGCGACCCGTGCCGCCACGACGCCCCGCCGCACACCACCTTCAGCCACGCCGCCGGCACCGCGACCTTCGGCTTCACCCTCTCGGCGCCGCTCTACAACCCGGCCGACCCGAAGAACCTGCGCGACGGCAGCAGCTGGGAGGTCGACTCGAGCACCACCCTGGGTGCATGGTCGCCGGCATCCGGGAGCTTCGGCTTCGGCAGCGCGAGCGACTCGCGGGTTCCCGTCACCCTCACCGACACCCCGGGCGTCCCGAAATGCTTCTACCGGCTCGAGATCAACCACGCCCCCTGAGGCCCGCCGGCATCGTTCCGCGGCGCGCCTGGCGCACGGCGGGACCGGCCGGTCGAATTCGGTCGGTGGGCCTGGCCTGCCTGCTGGCGGCGCTCGCCCTCCCCGCGCCCGCGCAATCTTCGCCGACCTCGCCGCCTTCGTCTCCGGATTCCTCCTCCACCACCTCCTCCATGTCCCTGTCCGAGGCGCTCGAGCGCGGGCAGCTGGAGGCCGCCGAGCGGAAGCTCGAGGCGATCTGCGAGGAGTGGCGCGAGCAGGTCGGATCCGACGGCACGGCCGATCAACGGCTCGAGTGGGCCCGCAGCCTTCACGCCCTCGGGGTGGTCGAAAGGACGCGCGCCAAGCCCGGCGAGGCGGCCGGCCACCTGCGCAAGGCGCTCGGGCTCTATCCCGCGGGATCCGCCGGGGCCATCGACGCCGGCGAGGCGCTCGCCCTGACCCTGCAGGACCTCGGCGAGTTCGACGAGGCGGAGTCGCGGCTGCGCGAATGCCTCCGCCAGCGCGCCGCCGGCGGCCCCCACGCGGACCGCGCCGCCCACGCCAACACCCGCGACCACCTCGCCCTGCTGCTCCTCGTCCGCGGCGACTACGAGGAGGCCGGCTCCTTGCTCGAGGCCTCGCTGGCGGAGACGCCGCCCGGCGACGCCATGGCCCGCGCCCGGCGCCACGGCTACCTAGGCCGCTACCGCCACACCCTCGGCAGCTACGCCCGCGCCCACGACCACGCCGATTCCGGACTGGAGGGACTGGACGGCCTGGACCCCACCTCCGCGGTTGCGGACCGCCCCGCCCGCCGCGAGCTGCGCCTGACCCTGCTCAGCCAGCGCGCCTTGGCGCGCTTCCGCCTCGGCCGCGAGGACGCGGCGCGCGAGGACTTCGAGGCGGCGGCCGACGAGGCCCGCCGCCACCACGCCCTCGGCGCCCCGGCCCTGGTGGCCATCCCCCACCTCAACAACCTCGGCGCGCTCGAACTCGCCGCGGGCGACACCGCCGCCGCCGTGCGGCACTTCCGCGAGGCGCTCGGGCTCATCGATGCCGGCCCCGACCACCCGGCCCGCATCCCCCTCCTCAACAACCTTGGCTCGACCCTGCTCGCGGAAGGAAAGTACGAGGAGTCCCGTCGATTCCTCCTCGAGGCCGCCCGGCTCCAGCGCCGCCACCTTCCGCCGGTCCACCTGAGGGTCGCCGAGACGCGTCGCAACCTCGCCCTGAATGCGATGCTCTCCGGCGACCCGCGGGCCGCCGAGCTCGTCCGCGAGGCCAACCAGGTCGGCCTCGCCCTGCTCGAGCGCCTCGTCCGGCACGGCAGCGAGATCGAGCGACTCAACTTCCTCCAGCGCATCGACCTGGTCTCCTTGTCCTGCGCCGGCGGCGACGCCGCGACCATCGCCGACCTGCTGATCGCGTCGAAGTCGCGCCTGCTCGATGCCATGCTCGGCGCCGAGCCCGCCGCCGCCCCCGGCTGGCGCGAGGTCCGCGACGCGCTGCCCGCGGGCAGCGCCTTCATCGACTTCTGCCGCCACCACCCGCCCGACGGCGAAGCCCGCTACGGCGCGGTCGTGATCGCCCCCGGGGTGCCGCCGCGCTGGGTCCCGCTCGGCCGCGAACCAACCCTGCAAACCTGGCTCGGCTCGCTGCAGCGCCGCCTGGCCTGGAAGTCGCGCGCCCTCGCCGGCCACGCCTCCGCGCCCCCGCCGCTGCGCTGCCGGGGCATCCTGCGCCAGCTCCACCGCGAGTTCTGGCAGCCGCTCGCCGAGGCGCTGCCCGAGGCGACCCGCGACCTCGTCGTGTCGCCCGACGGCGCCCTGCACTTCCTCCCCTTCGCCGTGCTGACCGACGCGGACGGGCACTTCCTGTGCGACCGGGTCGACCGGCTGAGCTCGGTGGCCAGCGGCCGCGACCTGCTCGACTCATCGGCCCCCGCCCCGCTCGGCCGCGGCAGCTGGCTGGCCCTCGGCGTCACCGACTTTTCCGCCGTCGGCGACCTCGCGCCCCGACCCGTTCTCCCAGCCGCAAGCCCCACCGCGGACCACCCGTCAGGCCACCCGTCAGGCCGGACACAGGCCGATCCCGGCCCGCTCACCCGCGCCCTGCAGGGGCTCGGTCCGATGCCCGGAACCCGCCGCGAGATCGACCTGCTGCGCCGCCTCGCCCCGGCCAACAGCACCTTCCTCACCGGCCCGCAGGCCAGCGAGGACGCCCTGCGCCGGGCCGCCCCCGCCCACCGCCTGCTCCACCTTGGCAGCCACGCCATCTTCCTCGCCCCGGAGAGCCCGCCGCCGCCCTTCGGGATCGACTTCGACCTCCAGGCCGACCGGCTGTTCGCCAGTGCCATCGTCCTCACCGGCGCCGGCCGGCGGCCCGATGGCGCGCCGCTCCCCTCGCCCCACGACGACCTCCTGTTCCCCGCCGAGATCGCCCGACTGCCGCTCGGCGGCACCCGCTTGGTCACCCTGTCGTCCTGCGAATCGGGCCTCGGCACCGCCGTCGCTGGCGAGGGCGTGCTCGGCCTGCGCCGGGCCTTCCACATCGCCGGGGCGCGCGAGGTGATCGTCTCGCTGTGGCCGGTCTCCGATCTCACCACCCCGGAGTTCATGGAGCGCTTCTACCGCCTCGCCCTCTCCTCCGACCGCCCCGGCCAGGCGCTGTGGCAGACCCAGCGCGAGTTCCTCGCCACCTCCCGCGCCGGCCTCGACCCCGAGGCCGCCATCCTGCGCCACGCCCCCTTCGTCCTCAGCCAGCGTGCCTGCCCGCCGTCGAGCGCCCCCATCCCCGACCATTCCCCCATCCCGCTGCGCCACTGGCTGCTCCCCGCCCTGCCCCTCGCCATCTTCCTCCTCGCCCGCCTCTCGCTGCGGGTTGCCGGTGGCAGGTAGCCAGTAGCGGATCGCGGATCGCGAACGGCGATCAGCGGGCTACCCGGGACGTTTGGTGCGTTGTGCTTTGTGCTTTGTTTTCTGGTGGTGCGGGACGGTGCGAGGTGGCGGGCTTTCTGTCCGTTGTCCGTTGTCCGTTGTCGAAGAGGCGCTTGAAGTCGAGCAAGGCACTCCCCAAGCGCCTGGCTTGGGCTGCTTCCGGGCGGATCATGAAGCGAGCCGCGGCGCTTCCCACATGATCGACAACGGACAACGGACAACGGACAAAAAACTCCGCAGCTCCCACGAGTCACGTGGGTCGCCCATCCGCGCCACACTTCAAACCAAGCACAAAGCACAACGCACAAACACCCCGAAGCTCACCCGGCCTTGAACGGCACGATCGCATCCCGCCGCCCGTCCTCCGGCGGATCCAATCCATCCAAGGGACTCTTCACGCCGGTCGCCCCGATGTTCTTCGCCACGTGCGTGTAGATCTCGGTCGTCTTCACATCGGCGTGACCCAGCAGTTCCTGGATCGTCCGGATGTCGGTGCCGCCCTCCAGCAGGTGCGTGGCGAAGCTGTGGCGCAGGGCATGACTGGTCGCATGCTTGCCGATCAGGGCATCGTCGACCGCCTTTCGCAGGGCCCGGGCGTAGGCATCGTCGCCGATGTGATGGCGCCGGGTGAGCCCGCTCTCCGGATCGACCGAGGTCTTCGCCGCCGGAAAGAGGTACTGCCAGGCAAAGGACTCGCCCCCTTTCGGGAACTTCCGTCGCAGCGCACCCGGCAACCAGACCCCGGCCAGGCCGCTCGCGCGGTCCTTCTCGTGCAACTCCCGCAGGGCCCGCTTGCGCTCGGCCACCGGCCTGCGCAGCGACTCGGGCAACAGCGTCACCCGGTCCTTGTCGCCCTTGCCGGCGCGCACCGTGACGATGCCGCGCTTCTCGTCAATATCCTTCACCCGCAGCCGCACCAGCTCCATCAGTCGCAGGCCGCTGCCATACTGCAGGCGGGCCATCAGGCCGTAGCGCTCGTCGAGCCGATCGAGCACGCGGATCACCTCGTCGAGGTCCAGCACCACCGGCACCCGCCGCGAGGTCTCCCGCATCTTGACCGGAATGCGCACCGACTCCATCCCACACACGGCCTTGAAGAAGAAGGCCAGCGCATTGAGGCCGAGCTTCTGGCTGGCGTAGGAGATCTCATCCTCGCTGACCTTCCACGCCAGGAACTCCGCCGCCGTCTCCGGTTTGAGCATCGCCTTCGGCCCGCCCGCCCACTTGGCGTAGCAGGCCACCCAGCGGCCGTAGGTCTGCCGTGTCCGCCGGGCCAGCCCGCGCCGGGTCGCCGCCCGCTCGACGGCGTCGCGCGCCCGGGCTTCCAGCGAGCGCACCTCGCCCCCAGCCGCGACGCGGTTCTCCAGCCAGCGCAGGTACCAGCGGATGGCGGCCGCCCACTGGTCGAGCTGCCAACGCTCACGCGGCTTGCCCAGCACCTGTTCCCGCCAGAAGCGCTCGCAGGCCGCCCGGCCGGGCCGCAGGTTCCGTCGCAGCACGAACATCTCCAACCAGCCGAGCAGCATGGCGAAGCCCGGCTTCTCCCGCGCCAAGACATCACGCGATCCTTCCAGGTCGCCAGTCCAGGGGTAAAGCTCGGCACCCGCCGGCCTGGGGGGCTTTTGGTCGGCCTCGGCGCTCCGGGCGCTCTGGGCGCTCTGGGCGCTCCGGGGGGCTGCAGATTTGAGGCGAAACCGCTCCGCGGGAGCCGGATCATCGGATGCTGCCAAAGTGCTCATGCGAACATAGGTAGGCAGTGTTCATTTGAGTGTCGACAGAAAACTGCCTTCTTCGCTCCCTCAGATAGTTCGACAAGCCACATGTCACGGAGATCCTCGACAAGGCAAACTGAGCTCCTTCCTTGTCCAGAACGGTCAAGAAAACCAAACCAAGCGACCGACTCAACAAAATCCCGGATCCCGCCCGGAATTCATTGATATTCAGAAGATTTCCCGTATTCAGGAGAGAGTGAAAGTCCCACCGGCTCCCTTCAAATCGAGTTATCCCGGTGGGTGAACCAATACTGTTCTCGCAAGAATCCTCCAACTCGAAGCTGATGGCATCCTTCAACCGTTTCAGTGTGCAGTTGTCGCCGTCCGCCAGGTGGAGATTTTCCATGAGCGTTTCGCGGAT
>JAUIGD010000602.1 GCA_030430255.1 Verrucomicrobiia bacterium | reverse complement strand
CAGCCCGTCGGCGCTGTCCACCGCCGCCGGTTGGATCAGCGCCGCGTCCGTGTTCCCCGTCACCGTGTAGGTCAGCGCCGTGTCGACGTCGTCGCCATCGACGTCCTCGAAGCTCGGGAACAGGGCCACCGTCGCCTGCGGCGACGAGGTGTGGATCGTCACGTCGCCGATCCCGGGCGGCGTCACCGTCGGCGCGTCGTTCTGACCCGCGATGGTCACGGTCACCGTCGCGGTGTCGGTCGCGCCGAACTGGTCAGTCACCGTGTAGGTGAAGGTATCGGTCGCCGAATCGCCCGCGTCGAGGCTTTCAAATTGCCCGTTCGGGTCATAGGTGAACTCGCCGATCGTGTCCGTCTGCAGGAAGCCGGAGAGGACACCGGTACCGCCGAGCGCCAGGTAGTTGACGGTTTCGGCGGCGTGGCCGGTCTCCGGATCGTTGTTGGTGTCCTCGTCGATCCGGAACTCGACGCCGGTGCCGCTGAGGTTGCGCTGTCGCAGGCCGCTCGGGTCGACCCCCGCATAGGTGTTCATCGCTCCGACGAGGTGGGGGGCGGCACCGAAATCGACACCGAAGGCATGGGGCACATATTCACCGGTGACGGTGTTGGCGGTCATCCCCGCCTCGTAGACAAGCCCTCCCCAGCCGCCGGAGCCAGCCTCGATGGCCACCCAGCCGATGGTTTCCGTCGTGTGGGAGCCGAACGAGTTCAGCACCCCAGGGCCCTCGGCCTCCTCCAGCGCGACCTCGAAGCTCGCGGTGCCGTTGTTGCGCTGGCGGGTTTTGAAGAAGACGTCCCCGTCCGTCTCGTTCAGCGTCTGCGGCTGGCTCATCAGAACCGGAGGGGCGGTGAACGCGGAGGCGTATGACACGGTGTCGAAGGCGGCGGCCGTGCGCTGTGTCAGGGTGCTGGTGTCGACCTTTCCGGCTTCCAGAAGGGTGCCGTCGGGCAGCTGCCAGGTGCCCGTTTCGACCACCAAGAAGGAGACGTCCTCCGGCACCGCCCGCGCCTGATCGAGGTTCGGCGGCTCGAGGAGCCGGACTTCGAAGGTGTCGGCCGCCGCATCGACCGAGACGATCTGGGCGATCGCCGGTTCCGGCCCGGCGCCGCTGAGCGGCTGGGCGATGACGACGGGATCGACGAAGTCGCGGCCGAGAGAAACCGTTTGTGAGATCGTGTTGCCGGCGTCTTGGGTCAGGCCGCTGACGGTGCCGACGAAGGCGATCTCTTGCGGTACGGCCATCGTCACCGTCCCCAAGGTGCCGGTGGTGTCGAAGCTGAGCACCGAGACGGCGTCTTCGGGGGCACCCCCATCGACGTCGGGGTCGGTGTCCGCGCCGGCACCGAGGAGGACGTTGCCTGTGATCGCCGGCCCGTCCTCGTTCGCCGCGGCGAAGTCGTCATTGGCGGTCGGCCCGCCGTTCTCGCCGAGGATCCGGAGGGTGATCGTGGCGGTGTCGCAGGGGCCGGCGGCGTCCTCGGCCTGCGCGGCCGTCAACGCCGCCTCGTGGAAACGGAAGATGGCGATGTCGCCCTCGAACTGGCCACCCTGCGAGCCCTCAGCGATGGTGTTCGACGAGGTGCCGAGCGCCGCGTTGTCGCCGCCGGCCCAGTCGTTGAGGCCGCTGATCGTCGCATCGACATCGACCGAGATGCCATCGATGTAGAGCTCGATGCGGTCGGTCGTCCCCACCTCGTCTTTGGCGTAGACCGCGAGCACATGGTGAAACCGGGAGGTCTCGATCGCGCCGGAGACGGTGCGGTTGTTGGCACCGTTGTCGATGGTGAAGTTGATGGTCCCCGTGCCGTCAGAATCGGCGCCCTTCTGATACCAGACGCCCATGCCGTCACCGCTGCCGCCGGTCTCGAAGATCGTCTGATTCGCGTCGCCGGTGTCTGCCGGCCGGAGCCAGAACTCCCAGCTCGCCGAGTTGTCAGAAGGGTTGCCCGGCAGCCCTTCGAACGTCGGCATCGCATCGGCCGGCCCGCCGGTGAAGGTGTAGGCGTTGTCGAGGCCGACGACGCTCGAGACCACGGCCCCCTGGGTGACGTCGCCGCCGAAGACCGCGTCGCGCGGAGCCGACCCGTTGCTCTCCCACACCCCCGGCGTCCCGTCGACGACCGTGCCGTCGTAGCTCAAGGTCGCGCTGGCGAAGGGCGGGTCGATGTTGGGGTTGCAGACCTCGAAGTCGAAGCTCAGCGTCGCCACCTCGCCGGCAGCGAGCGCAGCGAAATCGCCGTCGGGATCGAAGGTGAAGGTCCCGTCGAGGTTGTCGGTGAAGATTCCGGGGGGCGCAGGTGAAGTGAGCGCGCGGAACAGGTGGTTGGCGGTGTCGCCGGGCTCGGGGTCGGTGGACGTGAAGCTGAAGCTCGTGGCGCCATCGCCCTCGGCCACGGTGTGGGTCGCCGCCAGGGCCGTGGGCGGGTCGTTGGTTCCGATCACGGTGAAGGTCACGGTCGCGGTGTCGCCCGGGGAGGAGACGGCGTTGAAGTTCTGACTCACCTCCGCGGGGTTGAGGACGCGGTTGCGATAGACGGCGAATTTGGCGATCTGGCCGTCGAAGCTCTCGGTGTTCGACTCCGAGTCCTCGACCGCCGAGCGCTTCTCCACCAACACG
>JAUIGD010000134.1 GCA_030430255.1 Verrucomicrobiia bacterium | reverse complement strand
TGACATCGTCCCCGGCCGCGGAGATCTTCGCCAGCGTCTCGGTGTAGGCATCGAGCAACCTCCCGTCGTCGACCAGCTCCCCCTCCTCCATCGACGCGTCGATCACCATCTGCTCCGGCGAGACCTGCGTGGCGCGCGAGGCCAGCTGCGCCTCGATCTCCTTGAGCTTCGCCGCCAGCTCGGCGGAGTCCCCCCCGAGGGCGGAAGCGATGTCCGAAGGCCCTTCGGCCCCGCCGCTGCCCGGCAGAGGGGGCAGCTCGGCGTCGGGCGTGGCGCGGATCTCGACCTCGGGCAATGCCTGCTGCAGTTCGTAGGGGTCCGGCGCCGGCTGGACGATGTCTTGCGCGTTGGCGATCTCGGCGATATCGGCGGCGTCGCTCGACTCCTCCTCCTTCGGCTTGAGGGGGTCGTTGATGACGCCCTGAACTCGGATCTCCTTCTCGGCCTCGAGCGCCTCGCGGGTCGGGGCGGTGCCCTGCGGGACGTAGACCTGGCTGAAATAAAACCACAGGCCGCCGTGGACCGCCGCCGAGAGGACGATCGCGATCACCATCCAAGGCTTGAGCCACGTGCTCCCGCCCGCCGGGCTGGGATGCCAATCGTAGCTGGAGTCAAAGGCCATGGTGGTGTGGTGGTGCGGCGCCGGGGCGGAACCTCGCGGAACGTCCTCGCGGCGCGCAGGCAAGTCAAGGGCACCCGCAATCTGAACGCCGCCACGAGGCTTGATTTTTCAACGGAATCCCCGACCCTTCCCGCCCCCTCGCCGCCCCGACGGGAGCAGGCGGACACGAAACCGAACACCTCACCGACCGATGGCCACCGACAGCGAACGCAACGAGCGCATGGAAAAGATCGTCAGCCTCTGCAAGCGCAAGGGCTTCATCTTCCAGTCCGCCGAGATCTACGGCGGCCTCAACGGCTGCTGGGACTACGGCCCGCTCGGCGCCGAGCTGAAGCGCAACCTGCGCAATTACTGGTGGCAGAAGAACGTCACCGAGCGGGACGACATCGTCGGCCTCGACGGCTCGATCTTGAACCATCAAGACATGCTCAAAGCTTCCGGGCACGTCGGCGGCTTCAGCGACCCGATGGTCGACTGCCGCACCTGCAAGGCCCGCTTCCGCGCCGACCAGCTCGGCGAGGCCAAGTGCGGGGAGAAGCCGTCGAAGTCGCCGCTCGAGAACGGCTGCGACCTCACCGAGCCGCGCGAGTTCAACCTGATGTTCCAGACCTGGATGGGCGCCTCCCGCGACGAGACCTCGGTCGCCTACCTGCGCCCGGAGACCGCCCAGAGCATCTTCGTCCAGTTCAAGAACGTCTGCGACCAGACCGGCGAGCGGGTGAAGATCCCCTTCGGCATCGCCCAGATCGGCAAGGCTTTCCGCAACGAGATCAACCCGCGCAACTTCACCTTCCGCTCGCGCGAGTTCGAGCAGATGGAGATCGAGTATTTCTGCCGCGCCCAGGACGGCCTGCGCCTCACCGACGAGTGGCTGGAGACGCGGATCCGGTTCTACGAGGCGATCGGCATCCCGCGCGACAAGCTGCACATCCTCGACGTCCCCGACGGCGAGCGCGCGCACTACTCGAGCAAGACCTACGACATCGAGTACGACTTCCCCTTCGGCGTCCAGGAGCTGGAGGGTGTCGCCTACCGCACCGACCACGATTTGAAGGCGCACTCCGAGGCGGTCGGCAAGCCGCAGGAGTACATCGACCAGGCGGCCGGCGAGAAATTCATCCCGCACGTCGTCGAGCCCAGCGCCGGCTGCGACCGCACCGTCTTGGCGATCCTCTGCGAGGCCTACGACGAGGAGACGATCACCGACGAGAAGGGCAAAGAGGAGACCCGCACCGTGATGCGCTTCGACCCGAAGATGGCGCCGATCAAATGCGCGGTGTTCCCGCTGCTGAAGAACAAGCCGGAGCTCGTCGAGCAGGCCAAGGCGATCAAAGCCCAGCTCCAGCCGCTGATGAACGTCACCTACGACGAGACCGGCGCCGTCGGCCGCCGCTACCGCCGCCAGGACGAGATCGGCACGCCGTTCTGCGTCACCGTCGATTTCGACACCATCGGCGAGAACGGCCCCGATCTCGAGGGCACCGTCACCGTCCGCGAGCGCGACTCGATGGCCCAAGAGCGGGTCAAGATCACCGAGCTGGCCGGCTACCTCGCCGAGCGCCTGCGCTGACGATCGGCCGACCGCGGCACCTCAGAACCGCGGCATGGCGTCCCGCCGACGTCGGTGTGGGCGGCGTCCCGCCTCTGCACTCCGCCTCCCCTTGGAGGGCGGAGCTCCGCCTCCGCCGTGACTCGCCCGCCGACGTTCAATCTCGCCCCGCCTCGGCCACGGCGCGCTCCGCCGCGGCCAGCGCCTCCTCCTGCGCCGCCGCCATCGCCGCCGCCTCGGCCTCGCCCTGGTCCCGCCACCCGGCGAGGTGCATCAGGCCGTGCACGACGTAGAGCGCCAGCTCGCGGGCGGGGTCGTTGCCGAACTCCGCCGCCCGCGCGGCGGCGGTCTCGGCACTGACGACGATCTCGCCGTGGTCGAAGGTGATCACGTCGGTCGGCGTCGGGTCGTCCAGGAACTCCGCGTGCACCGCGGCGATGGCCGCGTCGTCGACGATCGCCACATCGATCTCCCCGAGCCCCGCCAGCGGCGTATCTCCCCGCTCAGCCTTCGCGAGGCAGAAGGGCAAGGCCGCCTCGGCGAGGGCGCGGATCTGGGCGACATCGACCGCGACCGTATCCTGGTGGTCACCCACCTCGATCTCGGGCCGAGGCGCCAGCTCGCTCATGGCAACAGCGCGCCGGTCTTCTTCCCGCCGCGCGCCGACAGGGCGACCGTCGACTTGCCCTTCCCCTGCTTCTTCTTCGCCGACTTCTTCTCCATCCCCGACTCGTCTTTCGGGTAGGAGATGCGGCTGTGCAGCATGCTGCGCAGCGTTGTGTTGAAGCTCTCCGCGACCGCCGCCAGCTCGCGCAAGGTCAGGTCGCAGTCGGTCAGCTGCCCGTCGCGGATCCGGGCGTTCACGATGTCGTCGATCAGCTGCCGGATCTTCCTCGGCGTCGGCTTCTGCAGCGAGCGCGAGGCGCTCTCGACGGCGTCCGCGAGGCTGATGATGCCGCTCTCCTTGAACTGCGGCTTCGGGCCCGGGTAGCGGAAGCTCTTCTCCGACACCTCCGGGACGTCGTCGGGGTTCGACTCGCCCTCGTCGGCCCGCTGCTGCATCTCCTCCTGCTGCTCGAGCGCGCGGCGGTAGAAGAAGTAGACCAGCGAGGTCCCGTGGTGCTGTTCGATGACGTCGATGATCGCCGAGTTGAGCTTGTTCTTGATCGCCAGGTCGACCCCCTCTTTGACATGGGCGGTGATGACCAACGCCGACATGGTCGGGGTGAGGTCGTCGTGCGGGTTGTCGCCCTCGCCGATGTTCTCGATGAAATACCCCGGCTTCACGAGCTTGCCGATATCGTGGAAGTACGAGCAGACCCGACACATCGAGCCGTTCGCCCCGACCGCGTCGGCGGCCGCCTCAGCCAAGTTCGCCACCACCAAGCTGTGGTGATAGGTGCCCGGCGCCTCCAGCGTCAGCCGCTTCAACAGCGGGTGGTTGAGGTCCGCCAGCTCGATCCAAGAAATGTCCGTCGTCACCCGGAAGGCGCTCTCGAAGACCGGCAACAGGCCGCCGATCAGGATCGCGGTCACCACGCCGCCAGCCAGCGCCGCCGCCGTGCCGTAGCCGATCTGCGGCCAGTCGATCGACGGGGGGCCGGCCCCGGCGATCTGCGCGAACATCAGCCCGAACAGGTTGACGGTGAGCCCGACGAGGACCCCGGCGCGCACCAGGCGGCTGCGCCGCCGCAGCCCGTCGCTGACCAGCACCGCGACGAAGCCGACCACCAGGGCGGTGATCGCCACCGGCAACGCGAACGCCGCTCCTTGCAGCAAGCCCCCCCACATCGCACACAGCACCGCCACGAACATCCCCTGGTTGCGCCCGAGCAGGATCGTGATCGCCATCGGCGCCAGCGCGTAGGGCGCCAGCAGAAACCCGTAGCGCTCGCCGCCCTCGCCGAAGGCACCGGTCGAGGCCAGGCCGGCGATCAGCCGGAACAACGCCAGCTGCACCAACATCGCCCCGAAAACCAGCACCAGCCTGCTGTTGCGCCGGAAGCTCGCGGGGTGGCTGACGTAGAAGTGCAGCAGCCCGGCCAAGAAGACCAGCAGCGCCACACCGCCGGCGCGCCACGGCGCGGAGAGGAAGGCGCCGCGCTCGACGTCGGCCCCGACACAGAGCGCCACCAGCACGGCGGCGAAGGTGGCCAACAGGCCACCGCGCAGCACCGGGCTCTCGCGCAGCAGTTCGACCCACTCGCGCTCGCTCGGCTTGCGGCGGGTCTTTTCGGTCATGAGCCCGCGGCGTTGGAGCTGCAGGCGCTTGAGGGAGCGGAACATAGTGGGCGGCGCGGGCGCGCGGGATGGCGCGGGCGACCGGCGGTGGGGTTGACCGGTGGTTGCTCGGGTCTCGGCGTAAGGGATCAGCGCGCCCCTCGACAGAGGGGTTCGGTTCGGGGCGCGTGGGGTGGGTCGGGTGCCTGCATGGGAAATCGACGGGGGAACGCTAGGGTGGCGACCGCTGCCGCGCAACGATTCTGAGCCCGGCCCCCAAACCGGTTCCCGCGGTGCGTCAATCCGTTTTTTTGCCCCGCGCCTCATCGTAGGCGGCGATGATCGCCGACACCACCCGGTGGCGGACGACGTCGCGCCGCTCGAACTCGACGAAGCGCACCCCCTCGATCCCGCGCAGGATGCCGATCGCCTCTAACAATCCGGAGCCAACACCGCGTTTGAGGTCGATCTGCGAAGGGTCGCCCGTGACGGTGCAACGCGAGTTCTCGCCCAGCCGGGTGAGGAACATCAGCATCTGCTCGGCGGTCGTGTTCTGCGCCTCGTCGAGGATGATCGCCGCCTTGTTGAGCGTGCGCCCGCGCATGTAGGCCAGCGGGGCGATCTCGATGGCGCCCCGCTCGATCATGCGGTTCACCTCCTCCGGGTCGAGCATGTCGTAGAGCGCGTCGTACAGCGGCCGGAGGTAGGGCAGGATCTTCTCGGTGAGGTCGCCGGGCAGGAAGCCGAGCGCCTCGCCCGCCTCCACCGCGGGCCGCGTCAGCACCAGCCGCCCCACCTCCCCGGCCTTCAAGGCCGCCACCGCCGAGGCGACGGCGAGGTAGGTCTTGCCGGTGCCGGCCGGCCCGATCCCGAACACCACGTCCTCCGCATCCATCGCCTTCAGGTAGGCGAGCTGGGTGCGTGTGCGCGGCGCCACCGCCGGCCTGCCCCGCCCGCCGAGCAGGCGGTAGGCCAACAGTTCCGCCACCGTTTCGGCGCCGCCCTTCGCGGCGGTCTCCAAGGCGAAGCGGAAGGCCGCCGCCGAAATCTCGCCGCCAGCCCGCCGCGCCGTCTCCAGGTCACGCATCGCGCTCGCCGCGCTCGCCACCGCCCCGGGTTCCCCCTCGAACTTGATCCACGCGTCGCGGGTCACCGCGCGCACCCCGAGCGCCGATTCGATCTCTTTGACCAAACCGATCTCGCCCGCCAGCAAGCCCAGGAGGAAGTGGGCGTTCTCGAACTCCAACGTTTCTTCGGCCATGGAATCTCGTCAGGGCGTGTTTGCAAACGCCTCGCGGCGCCATTTTTTGGAGGTGGGAGAAGCGGCGGGCCCGCCGGGATCGTGACGCCGCTCAGCGGACCGATTCACCGCGCGCTGTGTTGCGCCTCGGCCGCGGGTGTTCACCCGCTGCCTCGCCCCGCATCGCCTGCGACAAAAGCCTCTCGCTGTGGCACTCACGATTCGTTTTCGATCACGCCTTTAGCGATACCCGTAAGACAGCGACCAGTCACAGCCCCCCTCCGCCCCCGCGACGCGCTCGACGACGATCAGGTAGACCCCGGACTTCGGCGGCAGCACCCTGGCCGAAGCCCAGTCCTCCCCCTTCTGAACCTCGACGTCGACGGGGTGTCCGGTGGCGTCGTAGACCCGCAGTGTCGGCGGCGGGGTGCCGCCGGCGCCCGCCGGCGAGCTGCCGAGCCAGAACCAGTACTCGTTGCCGCGGAACAGCTGGTGCCGCAGCATCTTGCGCCCCCCGCCGTCCTCGAACCGCCCCGACCAGTGGTCGGCGCGGACTTGAAAGCCTTCCCCATCCTGCCGCGCCACCGCCTCGGCCGCCGCCGACTTCGCCCCCTCGGGGGAGGCCCAGCCGAACTGCAGCAATACCGCGGCCCCGCCGACCGCCAGGAGGAGGCGTCTCGCCAGGGCGCAGGTCACGCCCCGCCCTCCCCCGTTCCGTCCTCGTCGCCCGCCAACGCGGAACCGGTCACCACACCGACGGCCCGGCTGCAGGCGTCCGCAATCGCCTCCACGCCGTCCGCTCCCGGCGCGTCCGGCGACCTCGCCAACACCCCTCCGATCTCATCCAACGCGGCTGCGATCGCCGCCATCCGCGCCGTATCGCGCGTCGCGGCAACCCGCTTGAAATGCCGCACCAGCTCGGGCTGCAGCAACAGCTCGGCTTTGTCTTCCGAATATGAACGACCGATCAGCACGGCGGCCAACTCCGTCCCCCGCAACCATCCCCCCAAACTCACGCAGGGCGCCAGATCGCCGTCGCCCTGCTCGCGCATCGTCTCCCGCGCGGTCACCTCGATCCGGTCCAACTCCGCCCGGACCCCTGTCCAATTCCCCGCCTCCGCCGCATCGAAGATCGCCTGACAGTGTCGCGAAACCGCCCGCCGCATCCCCAACACCTCCGCGCGCGCGAGCACCGCACGGCCCGCCGACCCGACCGCCTCAGCGCTGTTCGCCTCGACCGCGAGAAAGCCGTCCGCCACGGCCACGCCGAGGGCGAGGGCGTGGTCTTCGCGCGACCGCAGCCCGCGCGGCCTCCGCTCGATCTCGCTCAGCACCTCCTCCCAACCGCTCTCTCCCAACTTCGTGAGCACCGCCAGCACCTCCGCTGGCACCGGCACCAAAACGTCCCCGTCCACCATCTCGGCCGGCAGCGCCCCCAGATCGAGCCGCTCCGGCACCTCCCCCGCAACGGCCGAGCAAACCGCGACCACGACGCCGAATGCCGCCGACAAGATGCCGGAGGCCGCCGGGCGCGCGGCGCCGACTGTCAAAATCTGGGGGGGATGCAACACGGGAGAGCGGAGTATAGCAGGGCAATCGGGTTTGGCGAGTCCGCTCACCGGCGGGCGCCCGTTTTTGAACGCATTTTCACGCGCACCGACACCCCGCCCGCAGGCGCCGCGGCGGCATGGGGGGCAGCAGCGCCCGCGGGAATCGATTTGGCCCACCCCCCAACTGCGCGCTTGCGGCCCCCGGGCTCCACCGCTACCGCCTCACCGTGGACGCCCAAATCCTCCAGTCCTCCCTCGCCGCCTTCGCCGAGAAGCGCATCCTCGTCGTCGGCGACATCATGCTCGACCGCTTCCTCTGGGGCGGCGTCAGCCGCATTTCGCCCGAAGCCCCCGTCCCCGTCGTCGAGGTCGAGCGCGACGAACTGTACCCCGGGGGCGCCGCCAACGTCGCGCGAAACCTCCTGCCCTTCGCCAAGCACGTCGCCGTGCTGGGCTCGGTGGGCGACGACTTCGAGGGCGGCCAGCTCGCGCACCTGCTCGACGGGGCGGGGATCGACGCCTCCACCGTCGTCCGCCTCCCGGGCTCGCCGACCACCGTGAAGACCCGGGTGGTCGCCCGCCACCAGCAAGTCGTGCGCATCGACCGCGAGCGACGCCAACCGCTGGAGGGCGAACCGCTCGGCGCGGCGCTGGCGGCCATCGAGGCCCAGCTCGCCGACCTCGACGCCATCATCCTTCAGGACTACGGCAAAGGGTTCATCACCCAAGCCCTCGCCGACCGCGTGGCCGACCTCGTCGCCGGGACGGGGGTCGTCCTCACCGTCGACCCCAACCCGAACAACGCCATCCGCTGGCGCGGCGCCACCGCCATCAAACCCAACCGCCACGAGGCCTTCCGCTTCACGGGCTTGTCCGACCAGCGCCTCTCCGACCCGCCCGACCGCGACCCGCTGCTGCACCGGCTCGCGGAGGGGCTCTTCGAACAATGGGACACGGGGCAGCTGCTGATCACCCTCGGGGGGCAAGGCATGGCCCTCTGCGACCGCGGGTCACGGCGCTTCACCCACATCCCGCCGCGCGCCCACGAGGTGTTCGACGTCTCCGGCGCCGGCGACACGGCCATCGCCCTATTCACCCTCGGCCTCGCGTCCGGTCTCGAACCGGTCGATGCCGCCGAGATCTCCAATTGGGCCAGCGCCATCGTCGTCGAGAAAGTGGGCACCGCCACCCTCACCCCGGAGGAGATGCAGGCGATCCCCGAGCGGGCGGGTTAGCCCGAATCGATCACCAAGCTCCGGGCTGTGGCTCGCCCTCGTTGACGCTGAGGGTGTTGGCGTGGTGACCGGCTCGGGCAGGGTGTTCACCCAGCCGCTTCGCCGATCCCTGCCGCCGCCGACTCAGCGTCAACGAATGGCGGCGCCTCGCCTGCGAATGTGGTGATCGATCCGGGTTAGGAGCCCGCCGGACTTACCCGTTCCGGCGCGGCCCGTTCCGGCGCGGCCAGTTCCGGCGCGAAACATTTTCCAATTTGCCCAAATCGCCCCCGCTGTCTCGTCGCTGTCAAGTCCTCGACCGAGGCGCAACAACGCCATCGCAGCCGAAGGGCCGCGCCCGAAAGGTTGAGTTCCTTCGAGCCCGGCGAAGCCGCTACTCCGAACACGGCGCTTCATCCGAAACGATGGGTTGCGGTGTTTTTTTAACAGGCTTTTAGCCTACCCCCAGCGCCTTGCCGGCCAGCGTTCCCAAGTCCGCCCGCAGTTCCGCGATCGACTTCCGCTCGTAGGGGTGGTTGCGGTTCGCCAGCAGGATGACGAAGCCTTCGCTCTCCGGGTGGATCCAGATCGAGCACCCGGTCCAACCGGTGTGGCCGAAGCTGTCGCCAGCCGGGAACCCTTCGCCGCGGGGGCTCGAATATCTCGAATCGATATCCCACCCGTAGCCGCGCTTCACGCCGCCGTGGCGCAAGGGGCGCAGGTGGTTGCGCGTCATCGCCTGCACCGTCTCGGCCCGGAACACCTGCGCCTCGCCGAGCGCTCCGCCCTTGACCAGCATGCGCGCATACTTTGCCAAGTCCCCCGCCGTCGTGAACAGCCCCGCATGGCCGGCCACCCCGCCCATCGCCCGCGCCGCGGGGTCGTGGACCACCCCTTGGATCAACTCGTCGCCCTCCCGCGTCGTCGGCGCCACCCGCGACCGCTTGTCGGCGGGCGGTTGAAACTCCGTGTCCACCATCCCGAGCGGCGCGAACAAGCGCTCACGGGCGAACTCGGCCAGAGGCATCCCTCCCACCCGGCGCACCACTTCCCCCAGCAGGATGAAATTGACGTCGCTGTAGCGAAACTCTTTGCCGGGCTTGGTCCGCAGCTGCGATTCACAGGCCAAGGCGATCGCCTTGGCGTAGCCCCGCCAGGCGGGCTCGCGCGGCAGGATGGGCGGCAGCCCCGAGGTGTGCGTCAGCAACTGTTCGACCGTGACCGCCGAGCGCCCTTCACCCGCGAACTCGGGGATGTGCTTGGAGACCGGATCCCGCGGCGAAACTTCGCCCGCCTGCACCAACAGCATCACCGACGGCGCGGTGGCGACCACTTTGGTCAGCGACGCCGCATCGAACATCGTGTCCGGGCGCATCGGCAACTTGCGTGGCTCCACCGCGCGGCTGCCGTACGCCTTGTGGTAAAACCGTCCGCGGCCTTCCAGCCAAAGCACCGCCCCCGGCACCTTCCCGTCCTCCGCCGCCGCCGTCAGCAGCGAATCGATGGCCTTTTGATGCGCCGCCGCATCGCCATCCCCGTCCGCCAGCGCCCGCGACATGCCAAACGCCGCGGAGAGCACCGCCGCGCCGAAGGTGCGCCGGTCGATGCATCCCGCTCCGAAGGTGCGCCGGTCGATGCATCCCGCGCCGAAGGTGCTCGGGTCAGGCAATCGCTCCCGCGCGCGGCCGCGCCGTTCCCGCCGTCCTTCACTCACTGCCTTGATCTCCTTGGGTCCAACGTTCGAAGACCTCCAGCGCATCCATCCGCTCGCCGAACTCAGCCATCGGTTCGCGCAAAATCGCCGCCACCTCCGGGTTCGACCTCACCGCCGCCACGGCCTCCGACGTGCGCCGCCCGAGTTCCACCCCGACCTCGGCCAACTTCTTTTCGAAGCGAGCCTTCGCGTCCCCCTGCGGGTCGCCCAGACGCTCCATGCGCTCCCCCAAGGCCTCGAAGCGCGCCGAGATCGCCTTCACCTCGGCCTTCGCCGCCTCCGCCTCCGCGATCCCCTGGACAGACGCCTCCAGCAGATCCGCGAAGTCGTTGGTGATCTCGATGTATTCGTCCGCCAACTCTTCGTGGGCGTCCTGGCGCGCTTGCATGATCTGCTCCACGTCCGGCTCTTTGTCTTTGCACGCAACGGAAGCCATCGCCACCGCGACTGCGGCGGCGAGGCTGAGCAGGAAGCGGGATCTCTCCGTCATGGGGATACGATCCACCTCCCCTCTCTGCGCGGCAAGCGCTTTCCCAACGCTCAGCCCGCCGGGAACACACGACTGACCCAATATTTAATAAATATTGACAATCACGCTTTCCAGAATTACCAAAGAAACTTGGTATAAACCAAGAACGGACAACCCATGAAGCTCGCCCCCATCTCCAAGATTCTCGCCGCCCTCCTCTGCCTGTCTGCTGCCTCTTGTAAAAACAAAGGCGACAGCGTCGCCGGAGCCTCCGGATATGGATCGGGATACGGTGACGACTTCGGCCACGACGGGCAGGGCTTTGGCTCCGGAGGCAGCGGCTACGACCGCTTCGGCAGTGGCTCGGACATCCCGCTGCCTAGCCGCAGCGGGACCTCCTCGTTTTACAACGCCAGCAAAGGCCAGTTCGCGCCCGTCTACTTCGCTTTCGACAGCTTCCAGGTGAGCGGCGCCGAAATGGCGAAAGTCCGCGAGGTCGCCTCCTACGCCAAGAGCAACGGCACCGAATTGATCGTCGCCGGTTTCACCGACGCCGTCGGCACCGAAGAATACAACCGCGGCCTCGGCGACCGGCGCGCCCTCGCCGTCCGCGATGCCCTGCTGCGCAGCGGCGTCAACAGTTCGAAGATCCAGACCGTCAGCTTCGGCGAGGAGATGCTCGCCAATCCGGGGCAGCCCTCGAGCGGCCAGAACCGTCGCGTCGAATTCGGCGTCGTGCGCTGATCGGCGCGGTACCGGGAGCTCGCGGCCCCGCCTCAATCCCGGGCTTCCCAGCGGCGCTTTTTTGCGCTTGTCAGCAGGCAGGACGGGGATACTCTCGCCGCCTTGGCAAACCCCCGCCATTCAGCCGATGAATCTGGCGAGCCTACTGACAGAAGGGCAAATCATCCCCGAACTCGAATCGACCGACCACTGGGACGTGATCGGTGAGCTGGTTGACCACCTCACCGACCACGGCTTCCTGCCTGCGCGGCTGCGCGACGACACGCTCGAGGCGCTCAAGGAGCGCGAGGAGAAAATCAGCACCGGAATCGGCTCCGGCGTCGCCATCCCGCACGCCTTCTCCGATCAGATCGACGACGTCGTCGCCGTATTCGGCCGCTCGCGTGAGGGCATCAACTTCGAGGCCGTGGACAACAACCCCGTCCATTTCATCGTGCTGTTCGTCGTCCCGAAGTCGCAGCACCACCTCCACCTGAAGACGCTCGCGGCCATCGCCAAGCTCTTCACCCGCAGCGAGGTCCGCCGGCAACTCGGCGCCGCTGAAAACCGCGAGGACATCCTCGCCGTGTTCGGCGCCCAACCGGTCTCCGCGTAGCTCGCCCGGGGTCCCTCCCGAAGGCGCCCCCCCCGACCGCATCCGGCCGGCGTCCCCTCCACCAAATTTCCCATGACACCCATCCCCGAACTCCTCGCCGCCAAGCTCGACGCCGCACTGCGTTCGCTCGGCCGCGACGCCGACCTGCCGGAGGGCTTCGCCGCGACGGTCGCCCCCGCCGCCGACACCCGCTTCGGAGACTATCAAAGCAACACCGCCATGGTGCTGGCGAAGGCGCTCAAGACCAACCCGCGCCAGCTCGCGGCCGACCTCGTCGCGGCGCTCGGGGAGACCGTCGCCGACCTCTGCGAGCCACCCGAGATCGCCGGCCCCGGGTTCATCAATTTCCGCATCCGCCCGGCCTACCTCGCCGCCCGGCTCGGCCGACTGCTCGCCGACCCGCGCCTCGGCGTCCCGGAGACGGCCGACCCGAAGCGGATCGTCATCGACTACTCCTCGCCGAACATCGCCAAGCCGATGCACATCGGCCACGTGCGCAGCACCGTCATCGGCGACGCCCTCGCCCGCATCGCCCGCTTCCTCGGCCACGACCTCGTCGCCGACAACCACATCGGCGACTGGGGCACGCCGATCGGCCAGGTCCTCTACGGCTGGAAACACCACCTCGACGAAGCCGCCTTCGAGGCCGCCCCCATCGCCGAGCTGCTGCGCCTCTACCAGCTCGTCAAAGCCGCGTTCGAATCCGACCCCGAGGTCAAGGCCGCCTGCCTCGAGGAGACGGTCAAACTCCAGTCTGGCGACCCCGACAACCGCACCCTCTGGGACAAATTCTGCGCCGTCACCGCCGCCGACCGCAACGCCACCTACGACCGGTTGGGGGTGAAGTTCGACATCGAACTCGGCGAATCCTTCTACCACGACGCCCTCGCTCCGCTGGTCGCCAAGCTCCTCGCCGAGGGCGTCGCCGAGGAGTCCGACGGCGCCGTGTGCGTGTTCTCCGACGGTTCGGCCGAGCCGAGGGAAGACCCATTCCTCGTGCAGAAGGACGGCGAGTGGGTGCCCTTCCCCTGCATGGTGCGCAAGAGCGACGGCGGCTTCAACTACGCCACCACCGACATCGCCACCATCGACCACCGCGCCGGCGAACTCCGCGCCGACGAGTCGTGGTACGTCGTCGACGACCGGCAGGCGGGCCACTTCCGCCAGGTCTTCGCCGTCGCCGCCCGCCGCGGCACCCCCATCGGACTCAAGCACATCGCCTTCGGCAAGATCCTCGGCGAGGACCGCACCCCGTACAAGACGCGCGAGGGCACCGTCCCCCACCTCGGCGACGTCCTCGACGACGCCGTCGCCCGCGCCCGCGCCGTCGTCGACGACAAGAGCGCCGCCCTGCCTGAGGGGGAGCGCACCGAGATCGCCGAGCGCATCGGGCTCGGCGCCGTGAAGTACGCCGAGCTCTCGCAGAACCGCGCCAGCGACTATGTCTTCGACTGGGACAAGATGCTCGCCCTCGACGGCAACACCGCGCCCTACCTGCTCAATGCCTACGTCCGCACCCGCGCCATCTTCCGCAAGCTCGACGGCGCGGCTCCGGAGTGGGACTCGCTCGCGATTTCGGAGGAAGCCGAGCGCAGCATCGCCATGAAGCTCGCGCAGTATTCGGAGATCGTCCCGGCCGTGCTGAACGACCACCGGCCGAACCTGCTCGCCAACTACCTCTACGAGTTGGCGAAGGGCTTCCACTCCTTCTACGAGCAGTGCCCCGTCCTCCGCTCCGAGGGAGCCACCCGCGACACGCGCCTCGCCCTCTGCGAGCTCACCTCCCGCGTCCTCAAGCACGGGCTCGATCTGTTGGGCATCCAAGTCGCCGAGCGCATGTGACCGATCGTGGCATCGGCGTCCCGCCGATGTCCCGAGGGGAGCACGCCCCCGCGCTCCACGCCAACTTTGGACCGGCGAAGCTCCGTCTCCGCCTTGGCCCCTATCGTGACGATTTGGCCAGAGATTCGAAACCGTTCGGGCTCGGAAGTTCTAAGTCCGACAGCCTCCTAGCGCGGTTCGATCACCACATCCGCAGGCGAGGCGCCGCCAGCGTTGAGGCAGAGTAGGCGGCGGCAGGGATCGGCGCTGCGGCTGGGTGAACACCCTGCCCGAACCGATCACCACGCGGACGCCCTCAGCGGCGACGAGGGCGAGCCGTAGCCTAGAGATCGGCCATCGATCCGGGCTAACCGGAACGGCGCTCGTTTAAGGATAGGCATCGACGGGTGGCAGCGTCCCGGTGCCCGCTCGCTTGGCGCCGTCAAGGCATCCGGGACGTCCCGGTGGCTCGGCGCGCCCGCTTCAGCGCGGGATCCTTCCGCC
>JAUIGD010000133.1 GCA_030430255.1 Verrucomicrobiia bacterium | reverse complement strand
CCCAGCGTTTCGATTTCGGCCGCCGTCGGTGACCGAAATCGAAACGCTGGGGGCGAGGTGGCGGTCGAGGAACCCCGCTGCCACGGCATCGAGCGCGGCCAGCTCCGGGACGGGCTTGCCGGCCGAGACGGCGGCGGGTCGCCGTGCCGGGTCGAAGCCGGGCCCGCGCAGCACCCGGCCCGGCCGGGCGTCGACCAGCTCGCCTTCCTCAAGCACCGGCACGCCGATGACGATGACGTGCCGCATCCCTTCAGAGGGGGCGTGCGGGTTGGCGAAATCGGCCCGGTCGACGATCTTCCGCTCGTCGAAGACGATGAGGTCGGCGGCCAAGCCTTCGGCGATCCGGCCTCGGTCGCGGGCGAGGATCTCGTTGGCGGCGACGGCGGTCGCCTGCGCGACGGCCCGCTCGAGCGACACCGTATCCCCCTCGCGCACGTACTTGGAGAGCAGCCGCGGGAAGGCGCCGAACGCGCGCGGGTGCGAGGTCGAGCTCGCGCCCCCGGCGGGGCCGACGTCGGTGCAGAAGCTGATGAACTCCTCGCGGATGAGGCGTCTCTTGTTCTCCTCGCTCATCGTCTCCGGCAGGACGAAGGCGCCCGTCTTGACCAGTTCGAAGAAGACGTCCCACGGGTCCCGGCCGATCTCCGCCGCGATCTCCGCGAGCGTTTTTCCCGAATGCTTGGCAAAGCGCAGGCCGTGCGCCTTGCCGACCACCAGCTTGGCCCAGTCGCGGCCGATGTGTTTGAACCAGTTTTCCCAGTCGCCCCCGTCCGACTCCATCTCGGCGCGGATCTCCCCGCGCAGCCCCGGGTCGTCGAGTTTGGCGAGGAGGGCGGCGCGCCCGGCGGCGAAGTGGCGCGGGTGGATCAGCGCTTGGATCCCGAGGCCGTTGTTGATGTAGGGATAGATGTCGGCGGTGACCTGCTCGCCCGCGGCGCGGGCGGCTTTGATCTTGGCGATCGCCTCGGCCATCTTCGGCCAGTTCCCGCGGCCGGCGGCCTTGAGGTGGAAGATGTGGACGGGCGTGCCGCCCTTGCGGCCGATCTCCAGCGCCTCGTCGATCGCCTCCAGCAGCTGGTCGCCCTCGTTGCGCATGTGGGTGAAGTAGCGGCCTCCGTACTCGCCCGCGACCGCTGCCAAGGCGCCGATCTCGTCGGTGTCGGCGTAGACCGCGGGCGGGTAGATGAGCGCCGTGGAGACGCCGATGGCGCCCGCCTCCATCGCCTCGCGCACGAGCCCCTTCATCGCCTCGAGCTCCGCCGCGCTGGGCTCGCGGTCGACCTCGCCCATGACGATCCGCCGCACCTGGGTGTGGCCGACGGTCTGCACGACGTTGACCGGCAAGCCGCGCAGGTCGAGCAGCTGGAAATACTCCGCCATGGTCGTCCAACCCTGGGGGCGACCGTGTTCGGGTGAGAGCGGTGCTGCGGACGCGCCTTCCCCGGCGTTGATGGTGGTGATCCCTTGGGTGAGCAGGTTGAGCGCCGTCCTGCCGTCCTCGATCATCGGCGAGGCGGTCTGCCCCATCATGTCGATGAAGCCCGGCGCGACCACCAGCCCTGTCGCATCGATGCGCCGCCCGGCCTGCGCCTTGTCCAGGCGCCCGATGCGGGCGATGCGCCCGGCGCGGACGCCGACGTCGGCGACGTACCACGGGGCGCCGGTGCCATCGACGATCCGCCCACCGGCGAGCACCAGGTCGAAGCGCTCCTGCTCGGTGGTCTGTGGCTGTTCTCCCGGATCGGGTGCCGCGGCGCCTCGGTCAGCCCCTGCGCCGGTGCCGAGCCGTGCGCCGATGAAGCGGCTCACCCGTTCGCCGCTGCGCTCGTAGTAGTGCCCGAGGTTGTGCCCGGTGTCCTCGAGGACGACGCGTTCGTTCGCCACCCCGGCCGCTTCGAACTTGGCCGCGAGCTCGACGAAGGCCTCGGGGCGGTCTTTGTCGCCATTGATCAATAGTGCGGCGAAGCCGTTGGATTTCATTTCCTCGGCAGCTTCCTCCGCCAGCGCGAGCGCCTCGGCCTCGATCCTCCACAGCCCGCCGCCCCAGCTCGCGGCGAAGGAGAACAGGTCGGGGTGGTTCAGCGCCAGCCATACCGAACCGGCGCCACCCATGGAGAATCCGGCCAAGCCGCGCGCCTTCACGTCAGCGACCGTGCGGTATTCGGCGTCGATCTTCGGCACCAGTTCGCGGGTGATCATCGCGCCCACCTCGCCGCGGTAGCCGCTGCGGCCCCCGTTCGGGAACACCGCGATCAGCTCTGGCAGCCAGCCCTCCTCGATCCCCTTGCGCAGCTGCCAGGAGAAGCCGCCGGAGTCGCCGCTCTCGTTGCCGCCCATGCCGTGCAGGAAATAGACGACGGGGTAACGCTTGTCGGAGGCGGCCCCGTAGCCGTCCGGCAGCCAGACGACGTAGCCGACCTCGTGCCCCATCTCCTCGCTGTCGAGGACATGGTGGGACAGGCCCGGCGCTTCGGGCAACGTGTCGGCGTTTACCCACGAGACCGGCGGGCGTTCGCGCTGGGCGTGGGCGGTGCCCAGGCAGGCGAGGGCGGCGGTGGCGGCGAAGAGGCGATGCGTGAGGATCATAGGGTCTGGTGTGAAGTGGAAGTCGCGCCCGGGGGCGGCAGTGGAGCGGGCCCGTCGGCTCAGCGGCCGTCCGTCGCCGCGGTCGCGGGGTGGGCGCCGGTGGTGGCGCCGGGGTGGGCGCCGGTGGGGGCGCCGGTGGGGGCGCAGAGGCGACTTGGGGGAGACGGGAAGCATTCACCCTGCTGCCCCCTTCCTTTCCCGAGGGTTACCCCGGACGGTCCACCCGCTGCGGAGTGCAGCTCGCAGGTGAAGCGCGCGCAGCGAGCGCCCCGCCATCGCGTCGGCAGTCGGCTTCGGTCTCCGAACACGCCTGGCCGAAGATCGAGCGGGAGGGTTTCCGGCTCCATGGGATCACCCTCTCAGCGTCACACCGGTGCCGGCGGTGTCCGGGAAGACGGCGCGGCCGTGGTCGAGCTTCACCCCGTCGGCGATATCACCCTCCTCGGCGATCAGCACCGCGCCGTCCATGTCGACATAGTCGAGCTCCGGCAGGAGCTGGGCGATGGCGCTGATTCCGACGGTGCTCTCCGTCATGCAGCCGACCATCACCTTCAGGTCGAGCTCCCGGGCGCGGGCGATCATGCGCCGCGCCGGCGTCAGGCCACCGGCCTTGCAGAGCTTGATGTTGATGCCATCGAAGACGCCGCTGCAGCGGTCGACGTCCGCCTCGACCAGGCAGCTCTCGTCGGCGATCACCGGTAGGGCGCACTCGCGCTGGACCTTCGCCATCCCGTCCCAATCGTCGCGCATGAGCGGCTGTTCGAGAAACTCCACGCCGAGCTCCTTGAGTTCGGGTGCGAAGGCGATCGCCTGTTCGGCGCTCCAGGCGGTGTTGGCGTCGATGCGGAACACCGCATCGGTGTGTTCGCGCAGCGCTCGGACAATCTCCAGATCCCGTTCGGTACCGAGTTTGATCTTGTAGATCGGCCAACCGTCAAACTCCTTCATCTTGGCCACCATGACGTCGATCTCATCGATGCCGATGGTGTAATCGCTGTGGGGGATCGCGGCGATGTCCTGCCCCCAGAGCTTCCACACCGGCGCGCCCTCGAGTTTGCCCCAGAGGTCGTGAGCCGCCTGATCGATGCCGTTGAGCGCGAAGCGATCGCCACCCAAAACGGGTTCCAGCCGCTCCCAGAGCGAGGCCGGATGATCCAGTCTCTCCGCCTCGATGGCCGGCCGGGCGGCCTCGATCGCAGCCCGCATCGATGCGGGCGTGTCGCCATACGCGCGCCCTGAGGCGCATTCCCCGAAGCCGGTCACCCCGTCTTGACGGAGTTGGATCAGCAGGTTGTGCTGCACCGTCGTCGTCCCCAGCGAGATGGTAAACGGGTGCCGCAGCGGCAGTTTGATGTCGGTGATGCCGATTTCCACAGCCGCCATTTAGATCCCTCGCCAGCCGGATGGCGAGCAGGAATCCCCGTTCGGACGTGTGGCGGTTTCTCCGGAGAAGCCGCCACTCGGAGACCGAAGCCGAATCGCTCACCAAGCTGCGGCCTGCCCTCGTTGACGCTGAGGGGGTTGGCGTGGTGACCGGCCCGGGCAGGGTGTTTGCCCAGCCGCTTCACCGATCCCTGCCGCCGCCTACCCAGCCCCATCGAATGGCGGTGCCTCGCCTGCGGATGGGGTGATCGATCCGGGCTAGGAGCCTGTCGGACTTAGGACTTTCGAGCCCGAACGTTTTAGAATTTCGATCCAAATCGTCACGATGATGAGGAGTTGATCGAGATCAGCGACGAGACAGCGGGGCGATTTGGGCAAATTGTAAAACGATTCGCGCCGGAACGGGTAAGTCCGACAGACTCCTAGAGCAGGATGACGACCCGCATTCCTCAGAACGGCCGTGCCAGTGTCGCCAGCGGAGAAATCAACCGGCCGAGATTGCTTGGTAGAATGAAGGATCGAAACCGATCGTATGGGCTGAGGATTTTTGTCGTAGACGGCATCTCGGCCAGAACTCAATGACAGCAATTACGGAAATATAAAAAATTCTATTGATTTGGCTATTTTAGTCCAGTAATTTGTCAATTCATTAAAAGAGATTCAAAAAAGTCTCACCGAAGCGCAGATTCGTCTTGCTGTCGGTGGCAATCTTGGCGGATATTGTGTGAAATCTCAGGAAATACCCGGTTTTAATTCAGTCATTGAGTTGCTCGGGATCCCCTCCGTACAACCAACCGATTTACAGAAACCCAACAACCAAGAATCGAATCATGAAGATCTCCATCCTCAAATTTGGGAGCCTTGCGGCTGCGCTCCTCGGAGCCGTGAACATCGCGTCTGCTGAAGAGTGCGACCAACTGGCTGCTGAGGTCAGTGCCGCTGTTGAGGCAGAGCCCGCCAAAGTGTTGGTGATCGTCGACGACGCGATTTCGAAGAATGAGGCCTGCGCCTGCGAGGTGGTGAAAGCGGCGATTTCCGCTGCGGATGCCAACGACGCGACCGTTCGCGAGATCGTGGTCACCGCCGTTTCGGCGGCACAGAGCCAGGCGGCGACCATCGCCGAGTGCGCCGTTGCGGAAGCGCCGAGCGCCGCCGCGGAGATCAAGGCGGGTCTTGCCGAGGTGTTCGAAGGCGCGAAGGGCGGCGCCAAGAGCGTGGTTTACGATGATGGTTACAGCGCCAAGGGTGGCAAAGCGCCGGTCTACGAAGAGGAGGTCGAAGAAGATTTCGGCCCCGAGCCCGTGGTCATCAGCGGCGTCTATCTGATCGCACCTTCGGCCACCACCGCGGGCTTCGGTCTGCGCGATGACAAGGGGCGCCTGATCACCCAGGAAGACTTGGATCGCCAAGAGCGCTTGATCGAAATCCTGCGCCGCCGTCAGCGTGACGGTCGCGACCCGGATCGCGGCGGCTCTGGAACTTCGGGGCCGGATCCCACCGACCCGAAGTAATGCCCGCTCGTCGCACGACGATCTTTGAACTGAAGCACACTCTTCCACGATGCTACTGAAAAAACTCTCTTTAGCCGCAGCGATCCAGATTTCGGCCGTGGCCGTCGTCGGCGCTCAGGGCGGTCTGTTGTCGATCGGTTCTCCCGGTGACGCGGATTTTGACACACGTCTTCCCTTCGCGGCCACTGTGGCGGTTGATTTTGGTTGGGATAGCAACCCAGGCAGCCGCCCGAGTGATACTGAGGAAGATTCCGCTTACATGCGAGGCGGGGTCAATGTTGCCTACGCGGGCGGGTCGCGTGTCACCCACATCGACCTCAACGCCGGCTTCTCGACGCTCTACTACTTCGACAAAGTGTCGGAGCAGGAAGATGATGTGCTCTATGGAGCGAAGATTGGCACGAACGTTCGCCACCGCGTCAATCGCAGGCTGACTTTGGGGAACAATCTCTACTTCGCCTACGAAGTTGAGCCCGATTACGTGATCGGTGCTTCAGCATCGCGTCGCCTCGACCAGTACATCTACGGCTACAACAGCGCCTGGGCATCCTATGCGTGGTCGCGCCGCTTCTCTACGGTGAGCCGCTACACCATCAGCGGGATCCAGTACGAAAACGATGGCTTCGCCGCGTCGGAGGATCGGATCACCCAGACTCTCTCCCAGGAGCTCCGCTACGTGTACAACCGCCTCACCACCTTGGTAGGGGAAGCGCGGTTCACGATGACCGAGTACGACACCGCCATTCACGATCACAATGCGATCCATCTTCTCGCAGGCGTCGATCATGCCTTCTCCGAGCGCACCCTCGGCACCATCCGGGTCGGCGCGGAGTACCGTGATTATGACGATGGCCGGGAGAACTGGAGCCCGTTCTTCGAGTCCTCGCTTACCTACCGTTTGGCGAAGCACACCAACCTCGCTCTTTACAACCGCATCGGTTATGAGGATTCGGAACTCGCCGGGGACACGTTCAACGAGCGTTACACGTATCGTTCCGCACTGAGCTTGAACCATCAGTTCAGCGAGCGGGTTCGGGGCAATGCGAACCTCACCTACGTTCACAACGATTTCGAGTCCACCACCTTCGATATTCAAGAGGACTTGCTCTCCATCAATTTTGGCGTTGGCGTTCGCGTTTTGCGCAACATCGACTGGAACGCCAACATGAGCTACACCATCCTCGAGTCGGATGAAGCGCTCCGCGAATTTGATCGCTGGAGGCTGTCGAGCGGTCTCTCGATTACCTTCTAGGATCGAAGACCGAGCGAAAAGATTGAACAAGCTTGCGCCCCGTGCTGTCGAAAGACGGCACGGGGCGCTGCTTTTTTAATATTTCTTGAGTTGTCTCAATGATTAGGTAAATTAGCGGTCTTGCGTCTCGGCTCTGCAATGTTCGTTCTGTCATCGAGCCCCCAGTCAAAATTCGACCATGTCTGACCAAACCGAAATCAAGCTTCACGCCCTCGATTATTGGCAAGTTATCCGCAACCGCTATGGGGTGATCTTGTTGACCTTCTTTTTGGTCTTCATGTGCGCCGTGGTGATCGCGTATCTCCGCACCAGCGAGTATCTCGGGAAAGTGCAGATCGAGGTTCAGCGTCAGGCCACCGACGGTGAGACCTTCCGCGAGACAGGCAAGGTGGGCGAGATGGACAACGCGGCGCTCCCCCACATGGATCATCAAGAGCCGCCAGAACCTGACGGAAGTGATCGACAAGCTGCACCTGGATCAAACTTGGGATCTCACCCCCCATGAGGCCTATCAGGCGCTGCTCTCCAAGGTCGATGCCCAGAACGTTCGCGGCACCGACCTGATCAACATCGAAGTCTATGATGAGAGCGCGAACCTCGCCGCCCAGATCGCCGATGAGATCGCGCTCGCGTATGCGACCCGACGGAACAAGGAGGCGAGCGACCGTGCGCAGCGGGCGCTCGACGTGCTCAAAGGACAGATTGCCGCGCAGAAGAAGAAGCTGGAGAACTCCCGGGTCCGGATGTTCGACATCATGGAGAAGCACAACATCGCCGACCTCACCACCCAGACCGCCTTCTGGGATCGGGGCGGCACGGTCGACACCGGCGTCTCCGGGGTGGTTCGCGAGGCCATCCACGCGGAGTACCTCGCCGAGACGAGCATCGCTGACTTGGAGACGACCATCGAAGCGCTCACCAATCTCAGCGGCGACGAGTTGATCGGTGCGGCCATGGACTTCGGCATCACCGATCCCACGTTGACCCAGAAGCACCAAGAATACCTAAACCAAAAATTGCTGCGCACCGAACTCCTCGGGATGGGCATGGGGGCGAAGCACCCCAAGGTATTGGCGGTGGATCAGAAACTCTCCCAACTCCAAGACATGTTGGAGGCGGCGGTCACCAAGGCGAAAAGCACGCTCCAGACAAAGTTGGAGATGGCGCGTGAAACGGCTCGCAACGCGCGCGAAACGAAGGAGGAGAAAGAGAAAAGTTCCGTCCAAGACCGGCGCAAAACCATCGAGTACGCCGAGGCGAAGAAGGACTACGATCTGAACCGCGACATCCTGAACCGCTTGGAGGAGACGCTGCAGAAAGAGGAGGTCGACGCAGGGAGCAGCACGACCCCGATCACTTTCCACGAGAAGGCCGTCGTCCCGACTTCGCCGGCCCGACCGAACGTGAAGCTGCACATCATCGTCGGCGTGGTCCTCGGCATGATCCTCGGCGTGGTGCTCGCCTTCTTCCTCGAATACCTGGACACCTCGGTGAAGACCTTGGAAGACGTCGAGCGTTATCTGGAGGTTCCGGTGCTCGCCGTCATCCCCAAGGACGTCGGGGTGCTGCACAAACAGAGCGGGCTCAGTCCAGACGCGGAAGCCTACCGGATCTTGCGAACCAACATCGAGTTCAACCGCAAGAGCGCGGACGCCAACTCGATCACGGTGGTGTCGGGGGGAGCTGGCGAAGGCAAATCGACTACCCTCGTGAACCTCGCCTACGTATGTGCCCAGGGCGGCTACAACACCCTCATGATCGACGGTGACCTGCGCCGCCCGAAACTCCACACCTTCTTCGACATCAACAACTCCGTCGGTCTCACCAACTACCTGACCACGGATCTGATGCTGGAGGACGTCATCCTGCAGACCCCGGTCGAGAACCTCTACTTCATGCCTTCCGGCATCCTCCCCGCCGACGCCGCCGGGATCCTGAACTCGCGCCGAATGTCGGAGCTGATCGCCGATGTGAAGAGCCGGTTCGACCTCGTCCTGATCGACTCGCCGCCCATCCTCGGTGTCAGCGACGCGTCGGTGCTCGCTTCCGAAGTCGATTTGACGATGATCGTCATCCAGCACCGCAAGCTGCCGCGCGGCATGCTGATCCGCGTCAAACAGGCGATCCAAAACGTCGGCGGCAACTTGCTCGGCGTCGTCCTCAACAACGTGGATATCCGCTCGGACAGCCAGTACCAGTACTACACCAGCTACTACACCTACTACTCGCCGACCAATACCGAGCCGAAGCCCAAGCCGCGTGACGCCTCCCGCGATGGGGCGGGCGCCGAAGTGGCGAGCGCCGCTCCGCCGTCCCAAGGCGGTGATGGCGACTTCTAGCCCGTTTGACAACGCATCGTGAGTGCCACAGCGAGAGATTCTCGCCGCCGGCAAGGCGGGGCGAGATTGGAGCCAGCCGTCCGTGCCACAACGCGGCGTGCGGTGAAGAGATCCGCTGAAGCGGCGCCCCGATCCCAGCGAAGCCGGCACTTCTTCCACGATCAAAAGATGGCGCCGCGAGGCGTTTTCAAAGACGCCCGAGTGGCGACCACGGATCCAGAACCTTCGACCAACCACCCCGCCAAGACCCACCCCACCATGAAGTCCCTATTCGCCGTCCTGCTCGTCCTCGTCGCCGCCCTCAGCGGTGCTTCCGCCCAAGAGACCCCGTTGGCCGCCGGTCAAACTTTGATGCTGAAGTTGGCAGGCGTGCCCGCAGACGAACAGGCCGCGATCAGCGGCCAATACACCGTGAGCGACGGTGGCACCATCAGCCTCCTCTACATCCCGGAGATTCGCGCCGTGGGATTGCGACCCTCTGAATTGGCGCGGCGGATTGAGTCCGCTTACCGCAGCGCACAGATCTACACCAAACCCAACGTGACGATCAACTTGGAGCGCGGTGCGGTCGATCGTTTCGTGACGGTGATGGGTGAGGTGAACTCGGCCGGGCAGGTGCCCTACACCCCGGGACTCACCATGCTCGCTGCGATCGCCCAACGCGGCGACTTCAGCGACTTCGGCGACTCGAGGGACGTCAAGCTCACCAGGGGGGGGCAGGTGACCTACCACAATCTGTCGCGCGCCGCGTCCACCGAGAACGCCACCCTCCAACCCGGTGATCTCATCGTGGTTGGCAAGCGGGGCCTCCTCCGCTGAGGAAAGGCACCCTGGGGCATCCGTCCGAGCTCCTCCGGCTCGGCGCGTTTGCATCAGCGAACCTGCGCGCTTCAGCGGATCGTCGAGATCCGCTCTTCGTTGTCCTTCGTCGCCGTGCGGGCGACGGTTCTCCGGTGCTGTCCGAGTGCCGCCGCGCGCTGTCGCTGGCTTCAGCCGGCGTGCTCCGGCCCCTCAGCGCCGCTCACCCTCGATTCCCGGTTGCCGGCGATGGCGATCACCCCTTCCCGAAAAGCCACACACCGCCAAATGAGAACACTCCTTGCTACCCTGTTGCCCCTCGCCTTGCTGTGCTGTTGCCTCGACGCCCGGCTGTCGGCGCAGGAAACCGCCTTGGCGCCGGGGCAGACCTTGAACCTCAAGCTCGCGGGGGTTCCCGCCGATGACCAGGCGGCGATCAGCGGCCCCTACACCGTCAGCGACGCCGGCACCATCAGCTTGCTCTATCTTCCCGAGATCCGCGCTGCCGGACTCCGCCCCTCCGAGCTGGCACGGCAGATCGAGGTCGCCTACCGCAATGCCCAGATCTACACGAAACCCAACGCCACCATCAACTTGGACCGCGGGGCGGTCGACCACTTCGTCACCGTGATGGGGGAAGTCAACACCGCCGGACAGGTGCTGTACACCCCAGGGCTCACGATGCTCGCCGCGATCGCGCAGCGCGGCGACTTCAGCGATTTCGGTGACCCCAGACGCGTCAAGCTCACCCGGGGCGGGGACGTGACCTACCACGACCTCTCGCGGGTCGCTTCGACGGAGAATGCCGCCCTGCGACCGGGCGACCTGATCGTGGTCTCCAAGCGGACCTCCCGCCTGTTCCGGAGGCGGGACAACTGATGCGCACCCGGCGCCCTCAGCTCAGTAGTCCCGGATCAACCTCCGGTTGTTGACCAGATAGGCCAGGCCGGACCAGGTGGTCAGAAGCACGGTGACGGCGATCAAGGCCGCCCCGAGCCAGCCGACCGCAGGCGCATACAGCGCGGCGAACACCCTCAGCCCCGGCTCGCCGACCCCCTCGCCGACCAGCAGGTAACTCGCGGTGACGATCTGCGAGATGGTCTTCCATTTGCCGAGGGCGTCAGCGGCGAGAACCGCCCCTTCGCTGCTGGCGAGCAGCCGCAAACCCGTGACCAGAAATTCGCGCGCGATGATCAGGATCGTGCACCAGGCGGGCATGACGTCCATCGTGCTCAGGAGGATGAACACGGCACCGGTGAGGATCTTGTCGGCCAGCGGATCCATCAGCTTGCCGAAGTCGGTCACCAAGTCGTGCTTGCGGGCGAGGTAGCCATCCAGGAAATCGGTCACCGAAGCGATGAGGAAGAGCGCAAACCCGAGCGTGATTTGCCCGGGGAACGGCGCCAACGACATCGCCGCCACGAAGAGGGCCGTGATCGCCAGACGGGCGAGGGTCAGTCGGTTCGGCAGGTTCATCGGACGGGGAAAACGATGCGTTTCCAGATCGGCACCCTGCACTTCAGCTCCGCGAGCAGCCAACGCGACACGTCGAAGGCTTCCGCACTGTGCGGCGACCCGACATAGAGCGCCACCGAGGGCTCGCCGGCCGGCACGAAGCCGATCCGGTGCGTGATTTTGGCCCGGTGGGGGGGGAACCGACCCTCGGCCTCCGCCCCGAGGCGCGCGAGCTCCCGTTCCGCCATCTCCGGGTAGGCGCTGTATTCGATCCCCTCGATGATCTCGCCGGCCTCGACCCCCCGGACGACGCCGTAAAACTCCACCTCGGCGCCGAAGCGATCCCCCCAGACCGGGCGGTCGTCCGGGTCGAGCCGTGCGGGCGTCAGTTTACTTTCGAAGCGGGGCATTGCGGCTTGCGCGGCTTTGGAAGCGGACTGTATTGCGGGGCGCGACCGGCGATCCACAGCCGGCGGCTACTTACAACCCAGCATACGCAATGAGCAAGAGTGACTTCGGACTGATTGGCCTCGCCGTCATGGGGCAAAACCTCGTCCTCAACATCGAGAGCCGAGGCTTCAAGGCGTCGGTGTACAACCGCACGACCACCACCACCGACGGCTTCCTCGCGGGCGCCGCGAGCGGCCGGTCGATCGAGGGCCATCACACCCTCGAGTCCTTCGTGGCCAGTCTGGAGCGCCCTCGCAAGGTGATGATCATGGTCAAGGCGGGCGCCCCCGTCGACGCGGTAATCGAGCAGCTCGCCCCCCTGTTGGAAGAGGGCGATCTGATCATCGACGGCGGCAACAGCCTCTACACCGACACGGAGCGGCGCTCCAAGGAACTGGAGGCGAAGGGGCTTCTGTTCATCGGCACCGGGGTCTCCGGCGGCGAAGAAGGCGCCCTCAAAGGCCCGTCGATCATGCCGGGGGGGCCGGCATCGAGCTGGGAGGTCATCCGCCCGATCTTCGAGGCCATCGCAGCCAAGGTCGACGGCGAGCCCTGCGTGACCCACATCGGACCGGGCGGCGCAGGCCACTACGTAAAGATGGTTCACAACGGCATCGAATACGGCGACATGCAGCTCATCTGCGAGGCCTACAACCTGTTTCAGGCGGCGGGATTCAGCGCCGGGGAACTCGCCGCGGTGTTCGAAGACTGGAACCAGGGCGACCTCGAGAGCTACCTGATCCAGATCACCGCGAAGATCTTCGCCCAGAACGATCCCAACACCGGCCAGCCGATCGTCGATGTGATCCTCGACCGCGCCGGCCAGAAGGGCACCGGCCGCTGGACGGTCATGAGCGGGGTGGAGAGCGGGGTCGTGCTCTCGACGATCAACGCCGCGGTCGAAGCCCGCATCCTGTCCTCGCTGAAGGACGAGCGCGTCGATGCCTCCGGGCGCCTCGCCGGTCCGGAATCGGGCGCGGGGCTCGCGTCGATCGATAAGGCGAAGCTGGTGACGATGGTCCGCGACGCCCTCCATGCCTCGAAGATCATCTCCTATGCGCAGGGGCTCGACCTCATCCGCAAAGTCGGTGCCGAGTATGATTGGGGGCTCGATCTGGGGGCGATCGCCAAGATCTGGCGTGGGGGCTGCATCATCCGGGCTCGGTTCCTCAACCACATCACCGAGGCCTACACACGCCAGCCCGACTTGGCGAACCTCATGCTGGACGAATACTTCGAAGGCGTGCTCCGCACCACGCAGCAGAACTGGCGGGAGGTGGTCGCCATCGCAGTCCAGGCAGGCATCCCGGTGCCGGCCTTCACCGCCTCCCTCGGCTATTACGACAGCTACCGCGCCGCCCGGCTGCCCGCCAACCTGCTCCAGGCCCAGCGCGACTTCTTCGGCGCCCACACCTACGAGCGTGTCGATCGCGATCGCGGGGAGTTCTTCCACACTGATTGGCCGGATGTGATCGAGGGCTGAGCAGCTCGCGATCAAACCGGTGACGACCCCGAAATCTCTGATTTTTCAGAGGTAAATTGAGGTTCCATAGGGAAATGGGAGTCGTTTCAAAAAAGATTGAGAAACGTTTGCGAAATGAGTTGACCCCTCCGGACCGTCGACTATAATCACCGCCCGCCAGCCGGAAGACGCTGGCTTCCCGATGACCCCGACGGCATCGATTTCCCTTCCAAGGGACGTGCCGTCGCCGGTTCTCAGGAGAGACTGTTCTTTTAGAAAACTAGCTCGATGTCATGCTGCGGCTTGACCGCTTCAAGACGTCGAGACGGAATTGGAGAAGCGAATTTGTGCGTTGCGTGCCGATCGTTCTCCGGGGGCATTTTGCCCCCAGGGAAGCGAAGCGGTGCGCGGTAACCAAGATGTTTGAAAGTAGACATCTTGATTCCCGTCAGAATATTTGCCCTGGCCAGCGCAAGTTGGCCGAGGCTCAATACTTTCTATTCGGAGAGTTTGATTCTGGCTCAGAACGAACGCTGGCGGCGTGGATAAGACATGCAAGTCGAACGAGGAACTGCTTAGCTTGCTTCGCAGTTCCTAGTGGCGAACGGGTGAGTATCACGTGAGCAACCTGCCCAGAAGCGGGGGATAGCCCACCGAAAGGTGGATTAATACCGCATACGGTCGCGCGAGGCCTCTCGCGCGCACTAAAGCCGGGGATCTTCGGACCTGGCACTTCTGGATGGTCTCGCGGCCTATCAGCTAGTTGGTGAGGTAACGGCTCACCAAGGCGACGACGGGTAGCTGGTCTGAGAGGATGATCAGCCACACTGGAACTGAGACACGGTCCAGACACCTACGGGTGGCAGCAGTCGAGAATCATTCACAATGGGCGCAAGCCTGATGGTGCGACGCCGCGTGGAGGATGACGGCCTTCGGGTTGTAAACTCCTGTCATGAGAGAGTAAAGGCTTGCCGTTAATAGCGGTCGGGTCCTGATAGTATCTCAAGAGGA
>JAUIGD010000601.1 GCA_030430255.1 Verrucomicrobiia bacterium | reverse complement strand
ACAACCACTGGGCGGTCTACCTCGGCGGCGCCGACGGCAGCAACATGCGGCTGGTCGGACGCGATCTGTTCGGCGATTGGCGCAACGCGGAGTCGTACGCGATGGACTACCAGCCGGGCGACCACATCTACATCGCCTCTTGGGACAACCCCGGCGCGACCGCTGACCCACAGATGGTCGTCGGCGAATTCGACCTCCCCGGCGGCGGCGTGCTCGGCACCAACGCCAGCGACTGGGAGGTCATCGAATCGGCGCCGAACTCGAACCCGGGCGACACGCTCATCCTCGGCGACGAGCCAGACCCGAGCGAGATCACCAACCTCGCCGGCGGTGCCTTCGGGACCATCGGCGCCTCAGGCCCGCTCAACATGGGGCCCTGGGGACCGAACGCCGAGTTCGCAGGCGATTGGGTGGGCAGCCCCGCCGAGTTCATCTGGGGGGACACGTTCGGCAATGTCTCCGCCACCAACAACAACGAATCCTTCTACCTGTTCCGGACGACCGACCCGGTGATCCCGATCCCGGAACCCGGTGCTGCCGCCCTCGGCCTGTTCGGTGCCGCCCTCCTCTTCCGCCGCCGTCGGGCGTAGCGACTCCGGCCCCGAGCTCCAAATCCGAGCGCCGTGTCCGCTCCCCCGCAACACCCCGCCACGCCCCGAGCGAGCGGGGTGTTTCCGTTGGCGGATGCGCCCCTCGACCCCAACCCACCCCTCCGATGAAGCCCCGCCAAGCCCCCGCCCTCGCCCCCGCCCCTACCGCGCCCCTCGCCGCGACCGCCCTCGCCCTCGCGCTCAACTCCGTGGCGCCTGCCGGCACCGTGACCGGACCTACCCCCTTCGTCGATGACCCCACCTCTGGCATCGATTCCAGCGCCTTCTACACCCACACCATCGACTGCGGCTCCGCCACCGCCGGGCGCCCCGTCGTCAACGGCGTCACCTTCCACACCGTCGTCGGCGCCGCCGACATCGGCAGCTACGGATACTCGACCAACCAACCCAACAACGGCGCCCAGAACGCCGTGACAGCCGTCGCCGCGGGCGGCATGGACCTGCTGCTCCGGGACATCCAGTGGAACCAAAACGACCCCGGCACCGTCCAGCTCACCGGCCTCGAACCCGGCGCGACCTACGAATGCCAGTTCTACCAGCGCGGTTGGAACATCACCGACACCGCCTTCAACCGCAGCCACGACCTCAGCTTCGATGACGGCACCGGCCCCTCCGTCCTCAGCGGCTTCAACCCGGACGCCTTTCCAAACACCGCCCAGTACATCACCTACACTTACACCGCCGGCCCGGCCGGCACCCTGGACATCAGTTGGACCCCGGCGGCCGGCTCCGCCGGGACCCTACACATCTACGGGCTCACCAACGAGCTGGTCGAAGACGGCACTTGGATGCACGGCAAGGTGGCCTCCGACAACCACTTCGCCATCTACCTCGGCAAAGAGGACGGCTCGAACCTGCGCCTCGTGGGCCGCGACCTCTTCGGCGACTGGCGCGACGCCGAAAAGTTCGTCATGCCATACGAGCCCGGCGACCACATCTACCTGATGGCATGGGACAACCCCGGCGCCATCGCCGACCCGCAGATGGTCATCGCCGAATTCGAAACCCCTGAGGGCGACTTCGCCACCAACGCGATCGACTGGGAGGTCGCCGAAGGGCCTGCGGCATCCAACCCGGGAGACTCGCTCGATCCCGCGATGCTGCCTGCCCTCGGCGACGTCGCCGCCCTCGCCGCCTCGGCGGCCTGGGCGCCGCCGGGCGCCGCAGCCGACAAGGAGACCGGACCGTGGGGAACCAACGCGGAATTTGCCGGTCACTGGACGAACAGCCCCGCCCAGTTCGTCTGGGGCGACACCTTCGACAACGTCTCGATCTCGAACACCAACGAGTCCTACTTCCTCTTCCGCACCGTCGAGCCAGTGATGCTCGGGCTCACCTTCGCCCTCGACGACACCCAGTTCCCCAACGCTGCAAGCACCGGCGACACCGTCGGCACGTTCTCGTTCACCAGCGCAGACCCCGACGACGTCGTCACCTACTCCCTCGTCCCCGGTGGAGGCGACGCGGACAACGGCAAGTTCATGATCGCTGGCGACGAACTGCAGGTGGGCAGCTTCGACTTCTCCGCCGAACCGGACATGTCCACCTACTCGGTCCGCGTCGAGGCCTCGGCCAGCGAGACGGGGGCCGCCGAAGCGGTGTTCGTGCTGACCCTCGTCACCGACAGCGATGGCGACGACCTCCCCGACACCTGGGAACTCGCATTCGCGCCCGACCTCGACACGCTCGACGGTCGCGGCGGCGCCGATGCGGATGGCGACGGCCTCACCGACCTGGATGAGTTCGGACGCAACCCGGCCGCCGATCCCGCAGGGCTCGACCCGACGGCCGCGGACAGCGACGGCGACGGCCTCGACGACGGGGTCGAGGGCGGTCCGGCCGGTCCCGACACCGACGGCGACGGCACCATCGACGCGCTCGACCCGGCCGGCGAGGACAGCGACGGCGACGGCCTGTCCGACGAGGTGGAGCGCGACCTCGGCCTCGATCCGTTCGACGACGACAGCGACGACGACGGCCTGCTCGACGGCTCCGAGCTCACCCTCGGCACCG
>JAUIGD010000132.1 GCA_030430255.1 Verrucomicrobiia bacterium | reverse complement strand
GGAACTCAATCGCATGGCCGAACTCGCGGCGGAAGGCTGGCATGGCGGAGACCTCCACGTGCACCGCGCCATCGAGGAGATGCCGCTGCATCTCGCCGCCGAAGATCTAGCGCTAGCCAGCGTGCAGACCTGGTGGAACGACAGCAACCCTTGGGCCGGCAGGGTGCCGGAGAACCCGGAGAGAACGAGCGAACAGAGGGTCTTCGGCGTGCTCGGCGGCGAGGACGAGCGCGGGGGGGGCGCGCTGCTTTTCCACCGGATGAAGCAGACCGTCGACATCACGGGTTCGCTGCGCGAATGGCCACCCTCCACCCGCTTCCTCGGACAGGCGAAGGCGGGCGGAGCCTGGGCCGAGATCGAGAAGCCGTTCTGGTGGGATACCCCGCTGTGGCTCTCGACCGGCCAGATCGACAGCATCGGCATCGCCCACAACCACATGAACCGCGCCGGCGTGCTCGGCGACGAAGCCTGGGGGCGCCCGCGGGACAGCGACCGATACCCGGGCGTGCACGGCAACGGACTTTACACCCAAGACCTCTACTACCATATCCTCAACTGCGGATTCCGGATTCCGCCGTCGGCGGGCAGCGCGAGCGGCGTGCTGCCCAACCCGGTCGGCTACAACCGCGTCTACGTGAATACGGGGGACGCATTCTCCTGGCAGCGCTGGTGGGAGGGGTTGGAGGCAGGGCGCTGCTTCGTCACCAACGGCCCCCTCCTGCGCGTGACGGCAAATGGTAGTCTCCCAGGCGAGGTTTTCCGCAGCGACGCCCCAACCCGAATCCGCATCGAGGGGAAGCTGGACTCCGCCGACCCGATCGGCCGCGTGGAGTTAGTGCGCAATGGCGTGATCAGCCGGGTCGAGTTGCCCGCGGAGATCGAGTTCCAAGAGAGCGGCTGGTTTTTGGTGCGGGCGATCGCCGACAACGCGGACACCTTCCGCTTCGCCTCGACCGCGCCTTGGCACGTCGAGATCGACGAGGTGCCGATGCAACCCGATCGCGATTCGGCGGCCTTCTTCCTGAACTGGGCGCGGGAGCGGCGCGCGATGGTGTCGGCCGCCGCGCCCGGTGCCGGGCAGCGGCGTGAACTGGAGAATCTCCACGATCGTGCGATCGCGTTCTGGGAAGCGAGACTGGACGAGGCGGCGCCCCCTTGGCCGCAGGTGGCCGGGGTCGATGCGCAGCCGTTGCTGCTTCTGGTGGATCGCTTGGGCGAGGCGCTGGAGGCGTTGGGCGAGCCTCTGGACGCGGAGACTTTGGCGGCGATCAGGGCGCTCGGTGAGCTCGAAGACGACGCCGCGATCACGGAGGCGGCGCAAAGGCTGCTCGACCCGCTGTGCCTGTTGGCGGTCGAGGCGGACGCACGCTCGGGGCTTCGCCTGGTACCCGGACCGCGGGAGCCGGTGCTGTTCGACAACGGTTGGCGCAACTTCCTGATCAAGGTGGTGAACCGCGCAGGGGCGCGCGGCGGGCTGCGGGTCGACAGCCAGAACTCGCGACCCATCCCCAACGCGCCGGCCGGGGAGGTGGAGTCCCGCTGGATCGAACTCGACTGCTTCGTCGGCCGCCCGTTGGCTGCCGATTTGAGCGGGCTGGGGCTGGAATACCGTATCTTGCAAATCTATGCCAAACCGGGCACGGCCACGCACGACGGACCGCGTCCGGCGACCCTCGAGTTCAGCATCGACGGTCTGGACGGGACGGCTTCGCCCATCATCCAGCGGTGGCGCTTCGACGAAGACGCCGCCGGCTGGGGGGCGCCGAACCAGTGCGGATTGGAGGTTCGCGACGGGTCGCTCCACGTCACCGGCACGGGGAGCGACCCGTTCTTCCTGACCGAGGTCGATGCCCGCGGCGGCGGGATGGTGCTACGATTCTGGGCGCACAGCGAGGAGGGAGGTGTAGGGCAGTTCTTCTGGTGGAACGAGATGGATAATGGCGCCACACCTGCCAAGGTCTTAAATTTCCAGCTGCTCGGCGGGGGGGCGAAGGAGTACGCTCTCGAGTTTCAGGAGGAGGGCCAACTGGCAGGCCTGCGCATCGATCCGAACGGGGTGCCCTGCCACTTCCGCATCGACTTGATCGATCTCGAGTACGCCCCGGGGACGGGCGTGGGCTGGGAGGAGCTCCCGATGGAGTGGGCGGTCGAGCCGACAACGCCGGTGACCTTCGAAGTCCTCGACGCCGACGGGACGCCCGCGATGGGCTGCTTCATCATCACCGACGCCCGAGGGCGGATCTATCCCCCACAGAGCAAGCGCGTCGCCCCCGACTTCTTCTTTCACGGACAGGTGTATCGGGAGAGCGGCGAGATCGTCCACCTGCCCCCGGGCCGCTACACCTTCACCTGCTCGCACGGGCCGGAGTCGATCCCCGAGGTGCGCACCGTCGAGGTCGGGACCGAACCGCTCACCTTCGAGTACCAAGTGCGGCGCTGGATCGACACGGCCAAACACGGTTACTGGAGCGGCGACCACCACATCCACGCCGCGGGGTGCCTGCACTACGACTCGCCCTCCGAGGGGGTACACCCCGGCGACATGCTGCGCCACATCATGGGCGAGGATTGCAAAGTCGGCTGCTGTCTGACCTGGGGTCCGTGCTTCGACTACCAGAAGCAGTTCTTCACCGGCAAGCCCGACGAGGTCAGCCGCCACCCATACCTCTTGCGTTACGATGTCGAGGTGAGCGGCTTCGGGTCACATGCGGCGGGGCATCTGAACCTCCTGAACCTGACCGATCAAATCCCCGAGGGCGGCGACTCGATGGTCCACTGGCCGACCTTGGGGATGAACACGCTGCGCTGGGCGAAGGCGCAGGGCGCCGTGACCGGCACGGCTCACAGCGGGCACGGGCTGATGCGCTCGGTGGGCCGCACCCCAGGCGAGGACGGCCCGCACCGCCTGCCGAACTTCGACCTCCCGGCCTACGACGGCATCGGGGCGTGCGAGTTCGTGGTGCAGGTCACGCATGAGGTGCCGGGTCCCGACGGGAGACCCGTCCCCGCGATCGACTTCATCGCGACGATGAACACCCCGCGCGAGGCCGAGTGGAACATGTGGTACCACGTCCTCAACTGCGGTTTCCCGGTCGTCGCGAGCGGCGAGACAGACTTCCCCTGCATGAGCGGCGAGCGCGTCGCGATGGGGCGCGTGTATGTGCGTCTCGACGGCGAGCTCGACTACGACCGCTGGGTGGGGAACCTGCAGGCCGGCGAGAGCTACGTCAGCGATGGGCGCGGGCACCTGATGGGATTCGAGCGCCAGGGGGACGGTCGGTTCCGGGTCGAGGCAGCCGCACGCGTCGAGGATAGGGACGAGGTCGAGGTCGAGGTCGAGCTCGTGGTCAATGGCCGCCCCATCCAACGGAGGACGATCGCGGCAGACGGCACGATTGCATCCGTGGTGTTCGATGCGCCGGACTTGCCCCGGAGCAGTTGGGCTGCGGTGCGGATCTATCCTCATGCGCACACCAACCCGATCACCCTCCTGGTCGATGGCAAGCCGGTGCGCGCCAGCCGCAACAGCGCCCTTTGGTGCCTCGCAGGCGTCGATCAATGTTGGAAGGAGAAGGCGCCGTCCTACGCCCCGGCGGAGCTGGAGCAAGCCGAGGCGGACTACGAGCATGCGCGGCGCGTCTACCGCCAGATCATCGAGGAATCGGAGATCGATGGGTAGGGGGCGATCTCCATCCAATACGTCCACCTACCCGAATGCCGATCGAGATCCTCCCCTACCAAACCCGCTGGCCCGAAGAGTTCGCCGCCATCCGTGACGACCTCGAGGAGGTTCTCGGCGAACTGGCCATTCAGATCGACCACATCGGCTCAACCTCGATCCCCGGGCTCGGCGCGAAGGACGTGATCGATGTGCAAGTTACGGTATCGGATCTTTCGAGCTCTGCGGGATCCGCTCACGGATGCCTTGTTGGGGCAGGCTTCACTGCCTTGGAACACATCACTAGCGACCACGTACCGCGCGGGGCCGATCCCGACCCACGGGCTTGGCAGAAGAGGATGTTCAACGAGAGGCCGGGCGAGCGCCGCGCCAATATCCATATCCGCCGTGTCGGGAACCCCAATCAGCAGTATCCCCTCCTATTCCGAGATTACCTTCTCGCTCACCCCAAATCAGCCAGCAGCGTGGAGCTGATCAAAACCCAGCTCGCCAGATATCACGGCGAGGACGCCCAAGCGTATTACGACATCAAGGACCCGGTCTACGACCTGATCTGGGAAGCCGCTCTGAATTGGAAAGCAACGGCCAGGGCGCCCGCCGGCGGCCCGCATTGTTGACGGCGCGTGGGGCTCTCTATCGCCGGAACACCTCGTGGCCCGGCCAGCGGCTCTCCATGCCCTTGATCAGCTCCTCGTAGGGCGGCTTCACCTTCGGCCAAGAGCCCGGACGGATGCGCACGGTGCGCCCGGGGCGAAACCCCTCCAGCACGAGGTCCACCTCGAACCGCAGCCGGATGCCGCTGCTGCCGAAGGGAGGCTCGCCGCCCGGCCGCTCGACGCTGAGGAGGTCGCCATCCATCCCGTCGTGATCCGGCCACCAGGTGCGGAGCGTGTCCGCGGCCGCCGCCATCGTCGCGCGCCCGCCCGCTTCGAAGTCCGCGTAGAGCGACGCGTCCATGCCCCCGAACAGGGTTGCGGTGATCGTCGCCCGGCCGAACTCGCCATGCTCGACGGCGTCGACCCGCGCCGGCATCCAGCGCATCTTGATGTGGCGGAGGTGCCTCCCCCGCTGCCGCTCGCCCGCGTTCGCCATCGCCGCCTCGTTGAGCCAGAGGTCGGCGACATGAAACTCCTGGTAGAGGTAGCGGGGGTGCCAGGCGAGGCCCAACTGCGCCCTCTGCCCGCCGAGCGCCCCGCTCCCCGATTCCGGCCAGGTGCCGTCGGCCACGAGATCCTCTAGCCCCAGCAATTCGCGCCCGCGCCAGATGCGGGTCGAGCCATCGACCGTCAACATGTGCTCGCCGCCAGGGCCGTCGCCGCCCTCTCCCCGGTCGAGGCGCGCGGTCAGCTTCCCCGAGCCCCCGTCGATCTCGACGGCCTGGAGTTGCCACGCCTTGTCCTCGCGCAGGCACAGGCTCGGCCCGTCCTCCAACAGGATGGCGTGGTTCTCGGGCGGCTGGGTCACGTCCCGCCCCCGCACCTCCGGGACGGCGGAGGTCGCCGGGTCGGGCGGGAGGAAGAAGCGTCCGTAGAGCACGGTGCCGAGAGGGATGTCGCCCAGCTCCGCCGGGGCGCCGCGGTAGCGGATGACGCCGTAGGGGAGCATCGCGAAGTGATGCAACTTGCCCTCGTGGTAGTGGCCGTCGACGTGCAGACGCAGGCTGCCACGCCGGTTGATGTGATCGACGAACACGAGCTCCCCGCGGTAGGGCGTCGCCTTCTCGATCGGGGCGAACTCGCCGGGCGCGGGGCGGAACGCGCCCCCGTCTTGCGCGGCGGCGCGCCCCGCCGGGAGGAGGAGCAGCGAGAGGAGGGTGAGCGTCGGTGCGGACCGGGTCATCCGAGGTCGAGTTCGCCGCTGCTGTCGCCGAAGCGCCCCTCCTCGACGCCCATCTTCTGCGCCATGCTCAGCAGCAGGTTGCTCATGTGCGCATCGGCGTTCGCAGGGCGGCCGCAGAGCCGGTAGTGCTCGCCGGGCGAGTCGAGCCGGTAACCGCCGAAGTGGCCCTGGTTGAGGTCCAGGTGGCGCCCGTGCCGGACTCCGAGCCCCGCGCCGCCGGCGAGCACCAACGGCAGGTTCGCGTTGCCGTGGCTGTGCCCGTAGGCCATGCCGCTGCCGAACAGCGCCAGGGTCGTGTCCAGCAGGGGCCGGCCGTCGAGATCCTCCGTCTCGGCGAGGCGGCCGATGAAGTAGGCGAACTGCTCGACGGAGAAGGTGTCGCTCCGCGTGAGCGCCTCCATGTGGTTCGGGTCGCCGTTGTGGTGGCTGAGCGCGTGGCGCGTCTGGGAGATCCCCAACTCCGGGATCGGCAGGCCCTGGCCCTCGGAACCGCTGCTGAACGTGGCCACGCGGGTGGCGTCGGTTTGAAAGGCGAGCACGATCAGATCGTACATCGTGCGGAAGTACTCGCCCGCCGAAGACTGCGCCACGTCCCGGTCCGCCCGCCCGCGGTCGGCGGCGGCGATCTCGGGCCGCGGGACGTCGAGCCACGCGTCGGCGCGCTCGGTGCGCACCTCCGTCTCGCGCACCGAAGTCAGGTACTGCTCGAGCCTCCCCTTGTCCTCGCTACCGATCTGCCGCTCGAGCTTCCGCACCTCTTCCAGGTTGGCGTCGAGCACGCTGCCCTTCCTCCGCAGGGCCCGGCGTTGCGCCTCGGTACCGTCGGGCGGCTCCACGAAGAGATGGGCGAAGATCTCCTTGCAGCGGTTCATCGCCGGCAGGCGGATGCCGTCGGCGGTCCACGCGAGCGACTCGCCGCTGTTGGCGATCTCGAGCGAGTGGAAGCGCGTGTGCGGCGAGGTGACCTCGGCGATCTTCTGGTCGATCGAGATCGTGTTGCGGTCCGAAGGGCCGAGCTTGCCGCCGGTCAGCCAAATCTTCTGGCAGTTGTGGTGATGCCCGAGTCCGCCGGGGTGGTGCAGGCCGCTGATCGGGGTCACCGCGCCCCGGTGTCGCTCGAGAGGTTTCAGCGAGCGCGAGAACTCGAAGCCCTCCCCCGCTTGGGTGATCTGATAGTCCAGCGTGTTGACGCCGTTGGGGAGGTAAATGAACACGCTCCGCTTCGGCGCCGGGGGCTCCGCCTTCGCCGCCCGCGCGGGGCGCATGCAGTCGAGCAGCGGCAGGGCGATGAAGCTGCCGAGGCCGCGCAGCGCGTGGCGGCGGTCGATCCGCCAGGATTGGGTCTGGATGTGGCTCATGGTGTGGAGGGTTTGGAGATCGGGACTCTAGGGGTCTGTCGGACTTAGGACTTTCGAGCCCGGACGTTTTCGAATTTCGATCCAAATGGTCACGATGGCGAGGAGTTGATCGAGATCAGCGACGAGACGGCGGGGCGATTTGGGCAAATTGTAGAACGATTCGCGCCGGAACGGGCAAGTCCGACAGGATACTAGCGCTTGCGCATCAAGTCGGACAAGGCCACGGCGCGAACGACGTCTTTCAACCGATAGCCCGACCGCCTCGCTTCGTCCACGATGGCGCGGATGTCGTCGCGGTCATCGACGGTGAGCACGCGGCGCAGGCCGTAGGTGCAAAGGTGCTCGACGAAGGCGCGGGCGACCCGGTCGCGATCCTCGAGCAGCAGGGCCTTGAAGTCCCCGGCGCCGGCGAACGCACGGCCGTCGGGCAGCTCACCGCTCGCGTCGACCGGCGGGTCCTCCCCCGTGCCGTGCTCGACGAACTCCCGCGTGCGCCAGCCGCCGATGGCGTCGTAGTGCTCGAAGGCCAAGCCGAGCGGGTCGATCTTGCGGTGGCAGGCGGCACAGTTTGCATCCGCGGCGTGGGCGGCGATCTTCTGCCGGACGGTCGCCTTCGGGCTGTCGGGCGGGTTCGGCTCGATCGGGTCGATGTTCGCCGGCGGCGGCGGCGGCGTCCTGCCGAAGATCGCCTCGCTGATCCAGACCCCGCGGTGCACCGGGCGGTGCCGCGTGCCGTCCGAGGTGAGGCCGAGGACCGCCCCGCTGGTCAGGATCCCGCCGCGGTGATGCTCCGGGGCGAGCGCGACTCTCTGAAACCCCCCGCCCTCGGGTTCGGGCAAGCCGTAGAACTCGCTCAGGCGCGGGTTCGCCACGGTCCAATCCGAGTCGATGAAGGCGTCGATCGACAGGTTCCCGGCGAAGACTTCGCGGAAGAACCCGACCACCTCCTCGCGCATGCTCGCCTCCAGCCAGACGTCGTACTCCGGGTAGAGCTTGAGGTCGGGCGGGAACATCCCCAACCGGTGCAGCTGCAGCCACTGGCGGGGGAAGTCGTCGATGAAGCGCCCCACCTTGGGGTCGGCCAGCATCCGGTCGACCTGTGCCGCCAACCCGGCGCCGCCGCCCGCCAGCTCGCCGCCCCGCGCTGCGGCGAAGAGCGCCTCGTCGGGCATCGAGCTCCACAAGAGATAGGACAGCCGCGACGCCAGCTCGAAGTCGTTCAACCGCTCGCGCGCCACGGCATCGCCCTCGACGAGGTAGGTGAAATGCCGCGAGGTCAACACACCGAGCAAGGCCACGCGATAGGCCGCGGCGAGGTCCTCCCCGACCTCGCGCTCGGCGGCGTAGGCGCGCAGGTACGGCCCCAGTTCCTCGCGTTCCACCGGTCGCCGCCACGCGCGCCCGGCGAACTCCTGGAGGTGCCCCGCCACCACCTCGGGCGTCGCGTCGGCGGCCGGCAGGACGCCGGCCCGCAGCGCCCGCTCGGCGTCGGTCTCGATCGGCCCCTCCCACTCGATCCAGTCCAACAGCACCGCGGAGTAGATCGCGTTCCCCTCGTCGTCGAACATCTTCGGGGCGACCGGGTTGAGCAGCGCCGTCTCGCTGCTGTGGGTGAACACGTAGTCCGGGCTCGACAGCGCATTGCGGTAGTGCGCCCCTTTGCGGCGGTCGATGATGTCGGTCGCCACCGCGTTGAAGTCGAGGTCCACCGGCATCTCCAGGAACACCTCGAACTCGACGACCACCGGCTCGTCCTCGGTCCCCAGGATGTCGAGTTCGACCACCCCCTCGTTGGCGGCCTCGGCGGTGCGCCCACCGATGCGCAGGTGGGGCGTCTGGCCGCCCGGTGGGCGGACCCCGCTGGCCTGCATGCGGACCTTGTACAGCCCGCTGTGTTCGGGGCCCGTCGGCCCGAACCAGTTCGGCCGCAGGGCCGGTTGTAGGCGCCCCGGGAAGATCAACGCCCGCAACGGGCGGTCGATCCCGAAGCGGTCGAGGTATTGCTGCTGCCTCCTGCCGCCCCCGTAGCGGATCTCGGCGGCCGTCTTGCGCACCTTGCGCGGCTCGGTCGGCGCCTCCGGGAAGGCGCGTGCCAGCACGGTCTCCGCGGCGCGGTAGTAGCGCTCGACGTGCGAGGGTGAGAGCGACAACTGCGAACCGATGCGCTCGAACCCATGCCACCGCGTATCGGCATTCAGCTCGCCCGGCTTCGCGGGGTCGTAGCGCACGCCCAGCAGATCGTAGACCGTGTTCCGGTACTCGGCGCGGCTCAGCCGGTAATGGGCGACCGGGGGCCGCGCCGCCAAGCGCGCCGCACGCCCCTCGCGGATCCGGTCGTCGAGTTGCGAGATCGCCGCCGCGATCTCGTCCGCACTCGGCTGCGCTTCGTCCTCCGGCGGCATCTCACCGGCGTTGACCCGCTCCACCACCTCCGCCCAGAGGTGGCCGTCCTCCCCCGAGCGGAAGTCGCGCGACAGCCGATCGACCCGCAGGTCGCCTTTCTGTTTGTCAGCGCCGTGGCAGCGCACGCAGTGCGTCTCCAGGAAAACCTCGAAAGGTTCCGCCGCCGACGCCGACGCCATCGCGGCGACAAAGCAGACCAACCGGGCGGCGGGTCGAAATCGGATTGCGGTAGTCATTGCGAGGCCGGGACAGCGGCGGGGGGCTCGCAGGATGCCCCCCAAAGTAACCGGGGGCGAGGCAGATTTCTTCCGCCCCTATCGTCGATCATCCCCCCGCCGATGCCGGCCGGCCCGGCGAGATCGACCCATTTATCCCAATTGGTTTCGCTCCCCTCCCAGCTTCTCAAATACCCCTCGCGCATCGACTTCCCAATCCTCTGTCACTCTGACCAGATTCGAGAGGTGGCCTGGACACTTCCCAGTGTGGGGCTTCAATTTCTCCGTCAGCTGGTAGGCGAATTCCCATCTCTCGGTTAGAGGGTGGAGGCAAGCCTCGAGGATCTCGAAGTCGCTCGAGCGGTAGGAGCGGGAACAGGGATCGCTCTTCGAGGCGCGTGTCTTTTGATCTTCGCTGCCCCCCGAAACCGGGAGCTTGGCGGGCGATGGCGGCCCCCCTATGCTTTGCCGATGACCTTCTCCGCGGCGCTTCCTTCCAGGCTCCTCGCCTGTCTCGGCTGCGTCGTGCTCCTCGCGCCTTGCCTCGCCGGGGGCGAGGACCGCTCCGGGCGGGCTGTGGGCGAGCACTTGATCGTGGTCGGTGGGCCGGCCCTGTGGAAATGGGAGGGGTCGCGCGCCCCTGCCGATCGGCACGATCGTGTCTGGTACAACTTTGTCCGCAAGGCGAAGTTCCGCGCCGAGGAGCTGATGGTCCGGCACGGGAGGGAGATCCAGATCACCCTGCTCGTCTACCGGCCGGCCTACGTGTCCCGGCAATCGGAGGAGGGGCGCCCGCTGGTGCGCTGGGTGGAGTCGATCCGCGATGACTATTTTCAAGGTCGCCACGGTTACGAGATCGACCTCGTCTGGTTCGACTCGGCGAGCGAGTTGATCGGCTACGTCAACGACCGTCCGCGCCGACGGCGGCTCAAGGTGAGGGGCTTCGAGTACTTCGGTCACTCAAACCGCCACGCTTTCATGTTCGACTACAGCAACGCGGTGCCCGGTGCGAGCCGCGAGTGGCTGCACGAGGACGAACTGCACCGCTTCAACCGGCGGGCTTTCGCCGAGAACGCGTTGTGCCGCAGCTTCGGGTGCCACACGGGGGAAAGCATGAGCGGACGCTGGCGCGAGGCGACCGGGCTGCGCATGTGGGGCGTGGTCGGCAAAACCGATTACGCCGCCAGCAACACCGAGGCGATGATCACCCCGGGCGGCTACTGGGCCTATTGAATCGGGCGTCGCCCCCGTCCTATTTGCCTGCCGGAGGAGCGGAGGCCGCCCCGGACTTGCCGCGGCGGGCGCGGCGGTCCTTCCCCCCGCCCTCGGCCGGCGCAGAACTGCCCGACCCCGCCGATTCCCCCTTTCCGCGCGCAGGAATGACGCGGTTCTCCCGCGGCAGATAGACGCCCTCCTTGCCGCCATCCGCCCTGGGCGGGGGCTCCGAACCCGTCTCCCCTTTGGACGGCGCCGCCGGCGCGCGGCCCTTTGGGAGAAGGTCGTCGCTAGGCGCCGAGGCCCCCCTTCCCTCTGGAGGCGCGGCGCCTTTGCCAGCCGGGGACGGGTTGCGGGCAGGCCGGTGGACGGGCGCTTCGTCCGGCGTCACCCAGAGCTCCCGGTCAAAGTCCGGTCGCCACTCGGGTGAATACGCGAAGAGTCGCTGGTGGCCTTCATCTTGCGTGGCCAGGTAGGTCCGCCCCCCGCCCCGCTTCCCGCCCTCCATGCGGTAGGCGAGATAGCGCTCCCGCCCCGAGCCAACGGGCTGCCACTCCCCGCCGCCGGCACAGAGGTGGAGCAATCCGGCCACCTCGACCGCGCTGAGCCGCCCGCCGGTCTTCTTCATGAAAAAGGCGTAGCAAGCCCGTCCCCGCAAGTACCCGACCCGGACGCGGTACGCCTCGGTGCTCCCGATCCCGCCCGAATACACGCGAGAGGTCTCCTCATTGAACAGGTTCGCATCCAACGGGGCGCCCTCGCCCAAAACCTGCCGGACCTGTTTCTCGTTCGCGCCGAGAAGCTCCGACGTTCCGGCGGTCGCCCGGCCGGGTGAACCGAGCGCCACCGCCGCCGCCAACACGAAGGGCGCGAAGCGTTTCGTGAGCAAAGTCGAGGGCGTCGAGAGGGCACGGAGATTGGCGGGCATGGCTACGGCGGGATGGACATCAGGATCGCTTCCCAACGGGGCTCGACCCAAACATCATCCTAACCCCGACGCGAGCGTGATGGCCAGCCCGAATCCTGCGCGCGCATCCGCCGCATCCGACGACGAGAGAAATCATCGCATCGGGCGCGCTCCCGCCGTATCTCAACGGATGCGCATCCTCCTCTCCCCGGCCGCCTACAAGGCGACGCTCTCCGCCCCCGAGGCCGCGGCGGCCATGGCCGCCGCGCTGCCCCGCGACGAGGTGCGCATCCTGCCGGTCGCGGACGGCGGCGAGGGCACCGCGGAGGCGATCGGCAGAGCGCGGGGCGGCCACTGGGTCCCGGTGCCCGTCCACGGACCGCTGGGCGCACCCGTCGAGGCGGGCTACTGGGTGCTCCCCCCCGACCGGGGTGCCCGCATCACCGCCGTGACCGAGATGCGCTGTGCGGCGGGCTTCGACCTCGTGCCCGAGGGGGAGCGCGACCCGTGGGCCGCCAGCACCTACGGGGTCGGCCAACTGCTCCTCGCCGCCCGCACCGCCGAGGTCGACCGCCTGCTGATCGGCATCGGCGGCAGCGCGACCAACGACGGTGGCTCGGGCATGGCGAAGGCGCTCGGCTACCGCTTCCTCGATACGGCAGGGCGCGACATCGAGGAGATCCCCGCCCGACTCGGCGAGGTGGCGGAACTGTTCCCGGACCTCGCGCTCGACCTGCCCGAGGTTTCGGTCGCCTGCGATGTCGACAACCCGCTGCTAGGACCGAGCGGCGCCACGCGGGTCTTCGGCCCGCAGAAGGGCGTGGCACCCGAGTCGATCGAAGCCCAAGAGGCGCGCCTCGCCCACTGGGCGGACCTCGTCGCTAGCGAGACCGGCGAAGACTGCCGCGACACCCCCGGGTCGGGCGCCGCCGGCGGGCTGGGCTTCGGGCTGATCGCGCTCTGCGGGGCCGAGCTGACACCCGGTTTCGAACTGGTGGTCGGGGCGCTCGGCCTGGTCGAGGCGATCGCTCAGGCGGATCTGGTCATCACCGGCGAGGGGCGTCTCGACGCGAGCACCGGGATGGGCAAGGCGCCGGCCGGCGTCGCCCGCTTGGCGCGTGCCGCCGGGGTTCCGGTGGTGGCCTTCCCCGGGAGCAGTTCGGGCGAGCCGGCGATCGAGGGCGAATTCGACGCCGTGTTCCCGCTGGCGCGGACTCCTGAGGAGGTCCGGAGCGCGATGGCCGACCCGCATGCGACGCTCGAATTGAAGGTTGCGGAGGCCCGCGGGCGCATGGAGGGATGGCGCCCATGAGCCAGAAGAACGTCGTCCTCCTTTTCGCCGGCCAAGGCGCACAAGAGGTCGGGATGGGCAGAGCCCTCGCCGACACCATCCCCGCCGCGCGCGACCTGATCGAGCGCGCCGATGCCGCGCTGGGCAAGCCCTTGTCCGGGGTGATGTTCGAGGGACCCGCCGAAGAGTTGACGAAAACCTCGTGGTGCCAACCCGCGCTCTACGTCCACGGGCTCGCCGCGTGGGCGGCCTTGCGCGACCGCTGCCCGCACCTGAACCCGGCCGCCGCCGCCGGGCTGTCGCTCGGCGAGTTCACCGCCTATGCCGCCGCCGGTTCGCTGACCTTCGAAGATGGTCTGTCCCTGGTCGCTCAACGGGGGCAGTTCATGGACGAGGCCTGCGCCGCGACCGAAGGCTCGATGGCGGCGATGATCGGCGGCGACGAGCCCGCCGTGCGCGCGCTCGCCGAGGAGGTGGGCGTCGATGTCGCCAACCTCAACTGCCCCGGCCAGACCGTGCTGTCGGGAACGAAGCCCGGCATCGCCGCGGCGATCGAGGGGGCGAAGGGCGCTGGGCTGCGGATGGGCAAGGAGCTCGATGTCGCCGGGGCGTACCATTCGCGGCTGATGCAGTCAGCGCAGGATCAACTGGCGCCGGTGCTCGCGGCGACCCCCTTCGCGGAGCCGGCCTTCCCCGTGATCGGCAACGTCGAGGCGCGGGCTGCCGACGGCGTAGACGAGATCCGCTCCACCCTCGAACGGCAAGTGACGGGTTCGGTCCGCTGGGCCGCGTCGATGGAGCTTCTGCTCGACGCCGGCCACGACTGTTTTATCGAGTTCAGTCCCAAGCCCGTGCTGGCTGGCTTCATGAACCGCATCCGCAAGGGGACCGAAGTGCTCAGCGTCGGCTGCCCCGAGAGCCTTGGCGCCGCCGTCGCTGCCCTAGGAGGAATGGCACTCGGTTGAGGTGGGGCATCGCCGGGGAGGCGTCTCCTCGCGCCCGCCCGCTTGCAACCGGCAGGCCATCGGGGACGTCCCGGTGGCTCGGCGCGCCCGTTTCAGCGCGGGATCCTCCCGTCGTTGTGCTCATCAAGATGACACCGCATTTCCTTGGGTGGGCGGGTGGGGCACCCCACCCCGCCCTGTTCGGCGAAGCGGCTGGGCAAATACCCTGCCTGAGCCGATCCCCACGCGGACGCCCTCAGCATCATCGAGGTCAAGGCGCAGCTCGGAGCTTGGTGGTCGATCCGGGCTAGGAGCCTGTCGGACTTTGACCCTCCCGCCGACGTGGTCGAGGTGTTGCGATGGCCATCCGCTTCGTCCCCGTCGACCGGGACACCCCGCTCCT
>JAUIGD010000131.1 GCA_030430255.1 Verrucomicrobiia bacterium | reverse complement strand
GCCACTGCGCCTTGAGCGCGTCGCTCTTCTCCTTCAGGTTCGCCGCCTCCTCCTCGACGCGCTTGAGGCGCTCCTTCGAGGCCTCGTCCTTCTCCTTGGCGAGCGCCTGCCGCTCCATCTCCAGCTGCATGAGCCCCCTCTCCAGCTGGTCGATCTCGGTGGGCATCGAGTCGAGCTCGATCTTCAGGCGCGACGCCGCCTCGTCGATGAGGTCGACCGCCTTGTCCGGCAGGAAGCGCTGGGTGATGTAGCGGTCGGAGAGGGTCGCCGCCGCGACCAGGGCCGCGTCCTGGATGCGCACACCGTGGTGCACTTCGTAGCGCTCCTTGATGCCGCGCAGGATGGCGATCGTGTCTTCGACGCTCGGCTCGTCGACCATCACCGGCTGGAAGCGGCGCTCGAGGGCGGCGTCCTTCTCGATGTGCTTGCGGTACTCGTCGAGCGTCGTCGCGCCGATGGTGCGCAGCTCGCCCCGCGCGAGCTGGGGTTTCAAAAGGTTGGAAGCATCGACCGCGCCTTCGCTGGCGCCCGCGCCGACGATGGTGTGCAGCTCGTCGATGAACAGCACGATCTCGCCCTCGGAGTCGGTCACCTCCTTGAGGAAGGCCTTCAGCCGCTCCTCGAACTCGCCGCGGTACTTCGCCCCGGCCAGCATGCCGCCGAGGTCCATGGCGATGAGGCGCTTGTTCTTCAGCGAGTCCGGGACATCGCCGGCGACGATGCGCCTCGCCAACCCCTCGACGATCGCCGTCTTGCCGGTCCCCGGTTCGCCGATGAGGACGGGGTTGTTCTTCGTCCGCCGCGAGAGCACCTGCATGATGCGCCGGATCTCGTCGTCGCGACCGATCACGGGATCGATTTTGCCCCGCTTGGCCAGCGCGGTCAGGTCCTGGCCATACTTCTCGAGCGTCTGGTATTTGCCTTCGGGGTCGCGGTCGGTGACTTTCTGCGATCCGCGCACCGCTTTCAGGGCGCCGAGCAATCCCGCCTTGTCGATCCCCGATTCCGCGAAGATCGGCTTCACCGAAGAGTCGACCTCGGCGAAGGCGAGCAGGGCGTGCTCCACGCTGATGAATTCGTCGTCGAGGGCGACGCGCTCTTTGTCCGCCTGCGACATCACGCGCTGCAGTTCGGCGCCCACGCCGGGCAGACCGCTCGCCCCTTGGACCTTGGCGATCTTGCCCAAGACCTGTTCCGCTTTGGCGTTGACTACCGCGGGGGAGGCGTCGACCCGCTCCAACACGGGGCGAGCCACCCCTTCTTCTTGCTGGAGCAGAGCAACCAAGAGGTGTGCGGCGCTGACTTCCGCATGCCCCTCATCGGCGGCGCGCTCTTGGGAGGCGGCCAGGGCCTCCTGTAGTTTGAGAGTGAGTTTGTTGAGGTTCATCTCCCACTATAGCGCCATCATAGCCACTAAGTGTTCGCCAAAAACGATCTTTTTTTCGGCTCGTGAGCTCGAGTGGGGGGAGGGGCGTTGATAGAACAGTGCGGTCGCGAGGCGTTTAAAATGAAGGACGGATGCGGAGGGCGCCGCGGCGGCTCACGTCGGGAGAAGCATCGCTGAGCCGTTTTTCTAAGAAATCCGTAATTTCAGAGATTCCTGATAATGCGGGATCCCATCATACGCGCTATATTACCCACCGATCGACCACCATGCCCATCGAGAACAAAACCATCGCCGTCCTCATGGGCGGCCCAGGGAGCGAGCGCCAAGTATCACTGGCCTCCGGACGAGCCGTTTGCGCGGCTTTGGCCGAGCGCGGGGCGAACGTGATGGATGTGGATGTCGAGGGGACGGAGGTCGAACTAACCGGGGAGGTGGATCTGGCCTTCAATGTCATCCACGGGACTTTCGGTGAGGACGGGGTGCTGCAACGGCAGCTCAACCGGCGGCGCCAACCGTACACCGGGGCGGGGGCGACCGCGAGCGAGCTGGCCTTCGACAAGGGGCTGAGCAAGAGGCGGTTCATCGAGCGCGGGGTGCCGACCCCGCCATTCGAGTTCGTCGCCACGGGCACCGGCGACCGCCCCAACCTGCCGCTGCCGTTCGTCATCAAGCCGCCGCGCGAGGGGTCGAGCGTCGGCGTGCACATCGTCCGCGAGGAGCCGGAGATCGACGCCGCGCTCGCCGATGCCGCGAACTACGATGTGGTGGCCATGGTCGAGGCGTTCATCGATGGCAAGGAGTTGACGGTCGGCGTGGTGGATGGCGAGGCCTTGCCGATCATCCATATCAAGCCGCGCTCGGGGTTCTACAACATGGAGAACAAGTACCCCTGGCTCAACGCCGGCAGCGATGGCGGGGAGCCGCCCGCCGACCGCGGAAGCGAGTACGTCTGCCCGGCGGAGCTCGACGGGGACACGACCTCCCGGGTGCAGGAGGCGGCGCTCGCCGCGCACCGGGCGCTGGGGATCGAGATCTACTCGCGCGTCGATCTGCTGCTTTCCGCCGACGGGCACCCCTACGTGCTTGAGGTGAACACGATCCCGGGCATGACGGAGACCAGTCTGTTGCCGAAGGCGGCGGCGGCGGCGGGCATCGACTTTCCCACCCTTTGTGAGCGCATCGCCGAGCTGTCGATGGCGCTGCGCCAGCGCTAGCGCCGCAATCCCCGACCCGGCGCCGCGCCCAGCACCCACGATTCTATGAGCAGGAACAGGAAGAACGTCAAAGGCAGCAGGAGAGGCAACGAGCGGAAGCGCCGCGCCGGTCGCCACCTCCTGAGCGTGAAGGCCTCAGGGAAGAAGAAAGGCGCCGCTTCCGAATGGGGGGGGCGGCTGCGCTTCCTGGGCAAGTGGGGGGGCTCGGCCGCGCTCGCGGCACTGTTGCTCTACGGCGCCTACCGGGCGCTGGACCACTTCCTGTTCGAGAGTCCCAAGTTCAAGCTCGCGACGGTGGACTATCAGACCGATGGATACCTGACGCGCGCCCGCGTGCTCGATGCGGCGGGGGTGCAGTTCGGCGAGAACCTGCTGCGGATCGACCTCGACGAAGTCCGCTCATCGCTGCTGGCCGAAATGCCGGTCATCAAGGACGCCGAGATCGTCCGCGACCTCCCCGACCGGATCGAGGTGAAGCTCACCGAGCGGCGCGCCGTCGCCTGGCTGGCCGACCTCGACCGCACCTCCGAGCCGAGCAAGCGCCGCGACGGGCTGCTCTTGGACGCCGAAGGGGTGGTGGTGCCTTGCGAGCGGCTCGAGCAGCAGTACATCGATCTCCCGGTCATCTTCTCCGACGAATACCCCCACGCCGCCCCCGGGAAGGCGATCGACTGCGCACCCGTCCAGGATGCGATCCGGCTGCTGGTCGAGTCGCGGCGCGTGTTCGACGGCACCCCGGTGCGGATCGAGGAGCTGCACGTGATCAACCGCCGCTACATCCGCGGCCTGCTGAACACGAACACCGTGGTGGAGTTCGACCCGGAAGCCCCGGGGGCGCCCGCCGCCCCGGATGACGGCATCGCCCGCCAGGCGGACGACCTGATGGTGATCCTCGACGAGGCGACCCGGCGCGGGAAGGCGTTGGCGACCGTCGATGTCCGCCCGTTGAAGAATATTCCGGTCACCTTCGTCGACGACCTGCCGCCAGCGCCGGCGCCGGTGCCGCGGGCGCTGCCGGTGGCGACCCCCGAACCGGCGCCGCGCGCCCTGCCGGTCGCGGCCCCCACCGCGCCCCGCGCGTCCGCACCCCCGTCACCCGCCCCATCGGCGCGCAAGCGTGTCTACCGCTCCGTCACCCGCAGTGCCGCCTCTTCCGATCCCGCCGTACGGGCGATTCTCGGGGTTGACTAGGCATTGATCCTCAACGTAATCCACCCTGCTCATGGCGAAATCCAACATTTACGTCGGTGTCGAGATCGGCACCTCGAAGGTCTGCGTCGTCGTCGGCGAAGTCCGCCACGACGGCGCCATCAAAATCCTCGGCGTCGGGCAAGCCCCGTCGCGCGGCGTCCGCAAGGGCGAGATCGTCGACTTCGAAACGGCGCAGACCTGCCTCCATGACGCCCTGGTGCGCGCCGAGGACCGCAGCGACGTGATGATCAACAACGTCTTTCTCGCCATCACCGGCGCGCACATCGAGAGCCTCAACAACCGCGGCACCATCCGCATCCCGGAGGACCAGAACGAGATCACCGACGAGGACCTCGAGGAGGTCAAAGAGATCGCCCGCGATGTCGCGATCCCGCAGCAGAACGTCTTCCTGCACAACATCATCCGCGACTACTGCGTCGATGGGCAACGCGGGGTCCTGCAACCCTCGGGGATGCTGGGGAAGGTGCTCGAGGCCGACTACCACATCATCCACGGCATCCGCACGCGGGTGCAGAACTCGATCCGCTGCGTGCGGGAGATCCCGCTCGACGTCGAGGACGTCGTGTTCAGCCCGATCGCCTCGGCGCAGGTCGTCCTGACCAAGGAGCACAAGGACCGCGGCGTGCTGCTGCTCGACATCGGCGGCGGCACCACCGACTACGTGCTCTACGGCGGGGGGGCGATCGTCCAGAGCGGTTGCATCGGCGTCGGCGGCGACCACATCACGAACGACATCTCGCTGGTACTCAAAATCCCGCTCTCCAAAGCGGAGCGGCTCAAGGTCGAACACGGGTCGGCGGTGGTGCCCGAGGAGGGCAGCCTGCCGCCGGTGACGCTCGATGACGACCCGCAGTTCGCCGGTCGCGAGGTCGACCCCGTCCTGCTGGCGCAGATCATCAATGCCCGCACCGAAGAGACCTTCGGGGCGCTGCGCGACCGCCTCGCGGAGGAGACCGACTTGGACAGTCTCGGCGCCGGGGTATTCCTCACCGGCGGTTGCAGCAAGTTGGCCGGGCTGGACCAGGTCGCCGAGGGGATTTTCGGCCTGCCGGTGACCCGCGCGAGCGTCGGCAGCATGAGCGGCGCCTCCGCCGCCTTCGAGAACCCGCAGTACTCGACGCCCATGGGCTTGATCCGCTATGCACAGATCCTTGAGTCTGAGCGCCCGAAGAAGTCCCCGGTGAGACGCCTCGGGAAAAAACTTGGCGGGATGTTCGGTGCGTCTAACTTGTTCTGATCCCCGATATCTAAAAAGACCCAATTTTTCACCCATGTTGGATTACGAACGCAAGCCCGCCGACGGCGGCGCCGCAGTGGCCTCCGATAAAGTCCTCGTCATCGGAATCGGTGGCGCGGGATCGAACGTGCTCGACCGCATCGCGGTGGAAGGCATGGACGAGGCCGAACTGATGACCCTGAATACCGATGAGCGGGCGCTGGGCTCGACCGTCGTCGGATCCAAGATCCAGATCGGTCGCGAACTCACCCACGGCCTCGGCGCTGGCGGCGACCCCGAACTCGGCTTCGAGGCCGCCCGCGAGGCGTCGGACGAGATCCGCGACGCGGTGCGTGGCCGCTCGATGGTCTTCATCTGTTCGGGCCTCGGAGGCGGCACGGGCTCGGGGGCGGCTCCCGTGGTGGCGCAGATCGCGCGTCAGGAGGGCGCCTTCGTGGTCGCTTTCGTCAACATGCCGTTCTCGTTCGAGGGCAAGCGGCGCATCTCGCAGGCGGACACCGCCTTGGCCCAGTTGAAGTCGGCGGTCAACGCCTTGGTCACGTTCGACAACGACCGCATGGGCGACCTCGTGCTGCCCAAGGAGGGCATCGGCCAAGCCTTCGCCGCCGGCGATCAGATCATCAGCCAAAGCATCCGCGCGATCACCAAGATGGTCGCCCAGCCGGGCCTGGTCCGCATCGGCATGGACGAGCTGCTCACCGCGCTGGAGAACAAAGGTTCGCGCTGCCTGTTCGGCTACGGGCAGGCCAAGGGGGAGAAGCGTGTTCAGGAGGCGCTCAAGAGCGCGCTCAAATCGCCGCTGCTCGACAAAGGGCGGATGCTCGACCAGGCGACCAGCCTCATCGCCCACATCTGTGGTGGCGAGGACATGACCTTGAGCGAAGCGGAAACGCTCATGCACGAGATCGCGAAGCACGTCAGCGAGGACGCGCACATCCTGTTCGGCGTCGCTTCCGACAAACGCCAGGGCGAGAATCTGAGCGTGACCATCATCAGTTCGATCGGCGGCAGAGAACCGGAGGTCGCCCAGGCGGTCGCCGCCCCCGCCAAGCCGGTCCCACAACCGCAGCCGGCGCCGGAGCCAGAACCCGCCGCGCCCGTCGAAGCGGAACCTGAACCCGAACCGGCCGTGCCCGTCGTGGCGGGCAGCTTGGCTGCGGCTGCTGCCGACCTCGCGTCGACCGATCCTTCGACCGCCGATGAGCTGGCGCTCGAAGAGGCGACCGAAGAACTGCTGCACGGTGTGGCGGACGACCTCATCGACGACGAGGCCGACCCCGAACCGTTGCTCGGCGACGAAGTCGAGCCGGACTACGTCGAGGACATCGTTGAGCCCGAACCCGAGCCGGAGCCGGAACCCGAGCCCGAGCCGGCGCCGAAACCCAAGCCGCGCCCCGCTGCGAAACCGCAACCACGTCCCGCCCCCGCCGAGCCAGAGCCGGAACCCGATGTCGAAGTCGAGGCCGGAGCCGAGGTGCAGCAGGAGGAGCTGCTGCCGAAGAAGAAGGCCGCCAAGGGGCGTTTCGAGCAGACGGAACCGACCATCGTCGATGGCGAAGACCTCGATGTGCCGAGCTTCCTGCGGAAGAAGAAGTAGCGGCGGCATGCCTGGGTGCGTTCACCCGCTTTGAATCGGCATTTCTTCATCGGTGCTTCGGTTGGGGCGTTGGTCGCCGCCGGGATCGCCGCGCTTCTGATCGTCGCGAATGTTCTCCGGTCACCCGTCGGAGGTGGAGTGCGATTGCCGTCGCCGGACGGCTTGCTTGTTGCCTCGGCCACCAGCTTTGCCGAGGACAAGCGCACGGGTCATCAGGGCTACTACGATTTCGCAGTCTCCACTGCGGCACAGCACCTGCCGCTGCGGCGCCGAATGGTATGGATCGACCCCGGCGGGACGCCTCACGACTTTCGATCAGTCGGGGTCTCCGGGCAGATCCGATGGTCTGCCGATTCGAGATCGGTGGAGTTTTCCATCGGCGGCGAAGTGGTGTGGAAGGAAGATGGCCTCTGGGAGCCTGTCGGACTTAGGACTTTCGAGCCCGAACGTTTTAGAATTTCGACCCAAATAGTCACGATGGTGAGGAGTTGATCGAGATCAGCGACGAGACAGCGGGGCGATTTGGGCAAATTTTAAAACGATTCGCGCCGGAATGGGTAAGTCCGACAGGCTCCTAGCCCGGATCGATCACCAAGCTCCGGGCTGCGGCTTGCCCTCGTTGACGCTGAGGGTGTTGGCGTTGGGATCGGCTCGGGCAGGGTGTTCACCCAGCCGCTTCGGCTACGCTCGTCAGGATGACACAGCACTTCCTTGGACCGGATGGTGGCCATCCCCACACACGGGCCTCAACTCCACGGGACGGTCACCCTGAGCAACGCGAAGGGTCTCTCACCGCGGTCCGCGTCTCCGGAGCCCTCCGCAGTTCAATTGCTCCACCACGCGAATCCGCGAAGCGGGCCCCGTGCCGGAGTCCCGGTCCGGCGAGGGAAGCGAAAAGGAGCCCTCCGCCTGGGAACCGCCTTTCCTTTACAAGGTGCCCCTACCCGTCGCATCGTGCAGCTGATCATGCACCGTTCGTTCTCTGTCGTCTCCGCCGTCTCGATTCTGGCTTCTTCCGCCGCCTCCGCCCGCCCGGAGGACCGCATCCCGGCGGCGACGCCCGCGCTCCCGCCCGCTGAGGCGGAGGCGAAGTTCGTCGTCCCCGAGGGGTTCGAGGTGCGCCTGTTCGCCAGTGAGCCGATGGTGATCAACCCGGTGGCGATGACCTGGGACGAGCGCGGTCGGCTGTGGGTCGTCGAACTCTTCGAATACCCCTCCGGCGCCAAGGAGGGGACCGTCCCGCGGGACAAGGTGAAGGTGCTCGAGGACACCGACGCCGACGGGCGCGCGGACAAGGTCACCGTCTTCGCAGAGGGGCTGGACCTCGCCACCGGCATCGCGATCGGGGACGGCGGGGTCTACGTCGGACAGGCGCCGGACCTGTTGTTCTTCCGCGATCTCGACGGCGACGACGTCGCGGACTCGCGGCAGGTGGTGCTGACCGGCTTCGGCCTCGAGGACCGCCACGAGCTGCTCAACAGCTTCACCTGGGGGCCGGACGGGCAGCTCTACATGACGCATGGCGTGTTCACGCACTCGAAGGTGAGGCGCCCGGGCGAGGACGCCGCCGATGGCGCGGTCATGAACGCGGCGGTGGCGCGCGTCGATACCCGCGACGGCTTCCGCTTCGAGGTGTTCGCCGACGGCACCAGCAACCCTTGGGGCGTCGACTTCGACAAGCACGGGGAAGCGTTCCTCAGCGCCTGCGTCATCGACCACATGTTCCACATGGCGCCCGGTGGGCTCTACGCCAGGCAGAGCGGCGCGCCGCAGTTCCCGTACGCCTACGAGCTGCTGCCGTCGATCGTCGACCATTCCCACTTCCGCGCGGCCTACGCCGGGGTGCAGGTCTATCAAGCCGATGCCTACCCGGCCGAGTGGCGCGACACGATCTTCATCGGCAACATCCACGGCAACTGCGTCCACCAGGACATCCTCACCCCGCGCGGCAGCACCTTCCTCTCGCAGCACGGTACCGACTTCCTGACCACCGACGACGGCTGGTTCCGGCCGGTCTCCACCCAGACCGGGCCGGACGGATGCCTCTGGGTGATGGACTGGTGCGACAAGTACCCGTGCTACCAGAACGCGATGGCGGACCCGGAGGGCGTCGACCGAGAGTTCGGGCGCATCTGGCGCGTCGTCTATACCGGCGACGAGCCGGGCAAGGAGGTGCCCTCGCGGCCCGACCCCGCCATGGACTACGGGGGCGAAGCCCCCCCGGCGCTGGCGGCGGCCTTGGAGCACCCCAACAACTGGCACCGGCGCACGGCGCGGCGCCTCCTGAGCGAGCGCGCCGACAAGGCCGCCAAGGGGCCGCTGCTGGCGCTGCTCCATTCCGAGAAGCCGGTCGAGGTGCGGCTGGAGGCGCTGTGGGCGTTGGACGGTAGCGGGTTGTTGGACGGGAAGCAGTTGGAGGCGCTCTGCGCCTCGCGGGAACCCGCCCTGCGCAAATGGGCGGCGCGCCTCGTGGGGGAGCGGCGCGGGGCGCCAGCGAGGCTCGAAGCGCTCGCCGCCGACCCCGACCCGGCGGTGCGCCGGGCGGTCGCCACGGCGCTGCGGCAGCAGGTTTCGGCACGGCTGACAGTCGATGAAGCGCCCGGCGGCAAAAACCCGCCGCCGGACATCTTCCCGGTCTGGGAGCAGGTCATGCGCGCCTCCGCCGAGGAGAACGACCGCGGCGTCAGCTTCCAACTGTGGATGGCGCTGGAGCCGCTGGTCGCGGGCGAGCCGACCGCCACCTTCGACCGCCTGCTCGGGCCGGCCTCGAGCGGTGGCGAGATGGGCCGCAAGATGGTTTGGCGCACGGCGCGGCGCCTGTCCGACGACCCGGGGCGGGCGGCGGCCAACATGGCGCACGTCGCGCGGGCCATCCCCGGCCTGCTCGGCGAGCGGCGGCCGCTGGCGGTCGCGGCGCTCGAGGGCGTCCTCGCCAGCCAGCGCGACCGCGTGGTGGCGCCGGGGGACGAGGCGGCTTCGCGGGCGCTGTTCGCGGCCTTGGCCGGGGCGGGGGACGGGAAGCTCGCCGAGCTCGGCGGCCAGCTCGGCACGCTCTGGGGGGACCCCGCCGCGCTCGCGGCGCTGGTCGCGCGCATCAACGACCCTGGCGCCTCGCGCGACGACCGCCTCGCCGCGGTGCGGGCGGCGCGCAAGGTGAAGGGCGACGCCTCGCGGGACGCCCTCCTGCAGCTGGTGCGCAGCGAAGCCGACGACAAGGGCCTGCTGGCCGAGGCGGTCAACGGCCTCGCCGAACTCGGGGGCGACGCGGTGCCCACCGTGTTGTTGGAGCGCTGGCCGCTGCTGACCGGGCCGGCGCGCGGATCCGCGTCGGCGGCGCTGGCGGGCCGGGGGCGCTGGGCTTTGGCGTTCCTCGACGAGATCGCGGCCGGGAACATCGCCCGCGACGCCGTGCCGCCGAACATCCTCCAGCGGCTGTCCTCGCACGGCGACGCCGACGTGCGCGGGCGCGCCCTCGAGGTGATCGGGCGCTACCGGCTGCCCGCCCGCGAACTCCAGCAGCGCATCGCCGAGAAGAAACACGCCGTCGCCAACGGGCCGGTCGACCTCGAGGCCGGCCGGGCTCTGGCCACCACCACCTGCCTGATCTGCCACCAGTTCCACGGCCAGGGCATCGCCGTCGGCCCCGACCTCACCGGCTCCGGGCGCAGCAACCTCGACGCCCTGCTCGCCAACGTGCTCGACCCGAACCAGATCATCGGCCGCGGCTACGAGAACATCGTCATCGAGACCGAGGACGGCCGCACCCTGAGCGGGCGCGTCGTCGCCGAGAACGAGACCACGGTCAAGCTGCTCGGGGCGGCGGGCATCGAGCAGACCGCCGACAAATCGCAGATCAAGAAACGCACCGACACCGGCGAGTCGCTGATGCCGGGCGGTTTCTTCGACCTGCCCGACGAGGACCTGCGCAACCTGATCTGGTTCATCCTCGCCCCGCCCGAGGATGGCCGCGAACTGACGCCCGCGCTGCGCCGCCAGCTCATCGGCAACCCGGCGCCGGTCGCCCGCGATCCCGGTCGCCACCCGGCCGTCGACATGGAGTCGGTGTCGCTCTGGAACCCCGACTGGCACATTGTCTGCCCCCCGTTCGAGGGCGCGCCGAACGTCGAGTCGGAGTTCGCCGGGCGGAAGAACGTGCTGCGCACCCACCCGATCGACACCAACGAGCCCGCGGTGCTGGAGCGTTTCGTCACCGTGCCGGCCGGGGCGGCCAAGGCGGAGCTGCGCCTGACGGTCGCCGCGCACGAGCATCCGGAGGGCGACTGGCGCCTGCGGGTGTTGGTCGACTCCGAGCCCGCGCTCGATCGGATCATCGACAAGGAGGGCGAGCGGTGGAAGACCGCGACGGTCGACCTCACGCCCCACCGGGGCAAGACGGTGCTCGTCGCGCTGGAGAACGCGGCCAACAACTGGATGTATGAATTCGCCTACTGGGGCGAGATCGCTCTCGACCTTGAGCCCGGAGGCGAATAGCCGGCTCAAATTGCGAGGCTTTTGGGCTTGCGCCGCGGCGCCTGGAGGCGACAACATGTGCAGGTTTCCCAGCAGTCCGATCCATGAAGACCCCGTTTCTCCCCGTCCTCGCCCTCGCCGCCACCGCTTTCCTCGGCGCCAGCCAGGCCGCCTTCATCGTCGAGGCGCATAGTTCGGGGCTGGCCAACGGCAACTTCGCCTTCGGCGGCGACACGACCACCGCCTCCGCCAGCACGCCGAGCGCGGCGGTGGGCCTGGCCGGCACCAACAGCATTTTTGGCGGCAACGGGTCGACGACCGACACGTACGTCTTCAGCTACACGCCGGGGACGAACGCCGACAACTTCTCGCCGGCCGCGGGATCGTTGCTCGGTTCGACGACGGGGTTCGGCACCGAGACGGCGACCGGCATCGTCGGCGGTGGCAGCGGCCTCTACAACGTCTACTGGACGAGCCCGTCCACGACCAACGTCAACGTGGCAGGGGCGCGGATGACGATCACCGGTGACGGGGCGCCCATCATCATCGACCCGCTCGACGGCAATGACGGGGGCACCGGGGCGGACGCCGACCCCGGGCCGGCCTTCGTCGGTGGGGGCAACAACGCGTGGTACCTGCTGGGCACGGTGCAGCTCACCGCCGGCAATACTTACACCGTGACCCAGGAGTCCAACGTCGCTTCCTTCGTCTCGATGCGAGCCCACGCGGTGATGTGGGAGGCGATCCCCGAGCCCTCGTCGGGCCTGCTCGCGCTGCTGGGCGGGCTCGGTTTCGCCGCGCGGCGGCGCCGTTGAGGGGGCGGGCAAAGTGTGCGGCGCGGCGGTCGTTTCGCGCCTATCGTGCCGCCGTGATCACCCGAGCGATCCTGCCCGCCGTCCTGGGGATTGGCCTGCTGGTAACGGCGGCATCCCGCGTTTCCGGCGCGGAGTTTCGCGCGCTCTGGGCGGACGCGTTCCACAACGGCTTCTTCACCGCGTCCCAATGCCAGCAGCTGGTGGACGACGCGCGGCGGGGCAACTTCAACGCCATCATCGTCCAGGTCCGCAAGCGCGGCGACGCCTTCTACACCTCCTCCCTCGAGCCCAAGGCGGTGCAGGTGTCACCACCTTCGTTCGACCCGCTGGCGGAGCTGATCTCCCTCGCCCACGCCGGCCCGGAACCGCTCGAGGTGCACGCCTGGCTGGTCGCCTACAACATCTGGAACCGCGAGTCGTCGCCCCCGCCGCAGCCCGACCACCCGTTCCGGCAACACCCCGAATGGCTGACCCGCCACCACTCGACGGGGGGGTCTTGGGACGGGGCGAACCACGCTTTCGACCCCGGCCACCCGGGCGCCCAGGAGCACACGTTTTCGGTGTGCATGGATTTGCTAGACAACTACGCCATCGACGGGATCCACCTCGACTACATCCGCTACTCCGAATGGGGTTCGTCGGCGAACTACAACCCCTGGGGCTACAACCCCGTCGCGGTGGCGCGCTTCAACGCGGCGCATGGGCGCACCGGGACGCCGGCGCCGGACGACGCCGAATGGCTCGGGTTCCGGCGCCGGCAGGTGACCGACCTCGTGCGCAAAGTCTACCTGAACGCCTGGGCGCGCGACCCCGGCGTGCGCGTCTCGGCGGCGACCATCACCTGGTCGTCGCCGCCCTCCGACCCCGGTGCCGCGGCCTTCGCCTCGACCACCGCCTACTCGCGCGTGCTGCAAGATTGGCGGGGCTGGATGGAGGAGGGGATCCTCGACCTCAACGTGGCGATGAACTACCGCGACCAGGCGTCCCTGGGGGTCGACTTCGCGATCTGGTGCGACCGCATCCGAGACACCCAGTTCGGGCGCGCCGCCGCCGTCGGCCTGGGCTCGTACCTGAACACCACCGGCGACACCATCGGCCAGATCCGCACCGCCCGCGCTGCCTCGCCCGCCGGCGAGCTCGCCGCCGGCACCGCCGGCTACTCCTACGCGGTCCCGAACGACGACGGGGTGGCGCGCCCGACCTTCCTCGACGCGCTCACCGGCGCCTCCGCCTTCGACCCGGAGCCGACTCCGGTGTTCGCCGAGCCGGTGGCCCCGCCGGCGATGCCGTGGAAAGAGGACCTTTCTGTCGGCAACGCCATGGGGACGCTCCGGGTCGCCGCCACGGGGGCGCCGGCCGACGGCGCGACGGTCGTGCTCGCCGGTCCGGTCACCCGGGTGATGACCGCCGACGCCACCGGTTTCTTCGGCGCCGTGGGTCTGCCGACCGGCACCTACACCGTGCGCGCCGGGTTCGGTGAGCTGGCCGAGATCAGCGGCCAGATCGAGGTTGTCGGCGCGGCGGTGGCCGAGTTCGACGCCGCATTCTTCGAGGTGCCGTTCGAGGTCCTGTCGCTGCGGCCGAACACGCTGGGCGGCTGGGAGTTGGTGTGGGCTTCGCGCCCGGGTGAGAGCTACCGGCTTCAGATCAGCGACGACCTCAGCACGTGGGGCGACCTGGCGGTCGGCATCGCCTCGGACGGCGACACGACCTCGTACGACGACTTCACCGCCGGCGGGTTCCCGCGCCGCTACTACCGCGTCTTGCGCGAGGATCCCTGACGTCTACTCGGCCTCGCGGACGCGGAAGTGACCGCCCGACCCGAGCAGGAAAGTGAAGGTTTGAGCCGGGCCGTTCGAGAGCGTGAAGTCTTGGACATCGTCCCAGGACCCCTCCTCCAAGTTGCCCGAGTCTTGGAGGACGTAGCGGCCGCCGGGTTCCCCGTGGAAGGTGAAACGGATGTGGCCAGACGGCAGGCGTTGAACGTCGCGGATGGCGATCCCCCCGGATTCGATCTCCGGGGCATCGATGGCGAGGCAGGTGATCCCGTTGTTGGTCCCGAGGCCGACGAGCGCACCGTCGCCGAAAGCGAGCGAGCCGGTGCCGTTCAGGTTCGGAAAGTCCGTGGCGAGGAACTCCTGGTCGAGCAGCACCGGGGCGCCGCCCGTGATGTCGTAGATTTGGATGTGGTCGGGGTTGTCGTTGCTCACCCCGGCCAGCAGCCCGTAGCGGGTGCCGACCGCGATCGGGCCGACGCTGTCCGGGAACTCGGGGTCGGAGAAGCTCTCCGCGACCGCCGCCGTGCCGGCGCCGGGGTCGAAATCGACCCGCACCAGCGCGCCTCCTTGGGTGTTGCCCCAGAAGACGTCGCCCGCACCGAACGCCAGCCCCAGGCCGAAGTTGCCCGCTGCACCGGCGACCGCGAGCGGCGTGGAGGTGAATTGGGTCCCGTCGCCCGTCG
>JAUIGD010000600.1 GCA_030430255.1 Verrucomicrobiia bacterium | reverse complement strand
GTAACGCGGCCGCTCTTCAGTATAGACCGCCACCACCCCGAACCGTTTCCCCGCCCACTTGGGGAATCCGTGGTTGCGCCGCAGCTCCCGCCGCACGCGGGCGAGCAGGGGATCGCCCTCCGTGCGCCCCAGGTCACCGCTGCGCACCCGCGTCGCGTCGAAGCGCCCCCCCGCCCCGCCACAGGTCACCACCGGCATCGCCCGGTCTCGGCACGCCGCGATCAGATGCGCCTTCAACCGGCCGGCGTCGATGGCGTCCACCACGAGATCAGCGCCACACCCCAATAAGGCGTCGGAACTCGCCTCGGTGTAGAAGCGCAGCTCCTCGCCGACCTCGAGCCCGGGCGAGATCGCCCGCACCCGCTCCGCCATCACCACGACTTTCGGCCTCCCGACCGTGCCGTCGAGCGCGTGCAGTTGCCGGTTCACGTTGCTGACGCACACATCGTCGCGATCGATCAGGGTCAGTCTTCCCACCCCCGACCGGGCCAAGGCCTCCACCGTCCAAGAGCCGACCCCACCGATCCCGATGACCGCCACATGCGCCTTGCGCAGGCGCTCGAGCCCAAGCGATGAGACAAGGCGCCCAACGCCGCCGAAGCGGCTCTCGAAGGGATCGGGATGCATCGCAGGTCGATTCGCTGCAGCCGAAACAAATGCAAGCGAACCCTACAGTTCTGCGTTGACCAAAACCCAAGACACCCGATACTGTTCTTATGAACATAATCGGGGCTCCCCCCAATCCAACGGCAAAGACGACCCCCGATACGCTGCGGGCATTGCTGCGGGAACGTTTCCCCGAAGCTCACACACCAGGACGCGGAGCCGGGCGACGGCGCTTCGAGACCGGATGCCGGGAACTCGACGCGGCCGGGCTCGCCTCCGGCATGGTCGTCGAAGTGACCCAATCCCGCTCAGGAGCGGGTGGGGCGCTGCTGGTGACGCGGGTCGTGGAGGGCTGCGCGGCACGCAGCCTGCCGTTGGCACTCATCGATGGACGGGACAGTTTCGACCCCTCGGAAGTCGCCCCCCAAGCGCTGGAGCGATTGCTCTGGATCCGGGCGCGCACCGCGGCCGAGTCGATCAAAGCCGCAGACTTGCTGCTGCGCGACGGCAACCTACCACTGGTGCTGATGGACCTCTCCCCGCTCGCCCTCGGCGAGTTGGCGCGAGTGCCAGACAGCGCGTGGCGGAGACTCCGCTCGCTAGCCGGCGATGGCGCCCGCATTCTGCTCGCGATCACCCCCCGGCCGACCTTGCCCGCCGCCCATCTGCGGCTCCTCCTCAGCCCCCGCTTCAGCCTCGGCGACCTCGATCACCCCAGGGCCGAGCTCCCCCTGTCATTGCACCCGCATCCCTCCACCGCAACCGGCGGCCACAGCCACGAATGGGCACGCAGCGCATGAGCGGAGCACACCGGCAAGCCTTGGGGCCGACCGGCAAGCCTTGGGGCCGACCGGCAAGCCTTGGGGCCGACCGGCAAGCCTTGGGGGCGCCCGGCAAGCCTGGGCCGACCGGCAAAGCTTGGGGCCGACAGCAGGCGTGAGGGGAACCCGCTGCGCATGAGCGCCCTCCCTTTCCCGCCAAAGCCCTCGAATCAACACCAACACCAGAGATGATCCGCGCCCGCCGCGCCCCCTCATGTATCTCGTCGTCGAACTTCCCCACTTCCCCCTGCAGGCGCTGTTCCGGCGCGACCCCACGCTAATGCTGAAACCCTGTGCCCTGCTCGACGCCGGCGCGGAAACCAGCCCGGCGCGCGGCGGCGCCCCTGTCTTGGAGATCTCCCCGGGAGCCGCAGCCCGCGGGGTGGCGGTCGGCATGACGGCGACACGCGCCCAAGCGCGCTGCCCAGAAGTCCACTTGCTCTACCGCTCTCCGGAAGCCGAAGCGGAGACGGCCAGCCTGCTGCACGCGCTGGTCGCCGGACGCACCCAGGATTTCGAAGCGACCGCGCCGGGGGTGTGCACCCTGGACTTGATGCCCGATCGCACCGCGCGGCGCGACCCCGTGGGATCGGCGGCCCAACTGGTCGATGCCCTGGCCATGGAGAACCTGCGCGCCCGCGCGGGCTGCGCGGCAACACCGGACCTGGCACTGCTCGCGGCGCGGCTGGCGCGCCCAGTGCACCTCCTCGACCCCGCCTCACCCAGCACGCTGCGGGACTTCCTCGCCCCTCTGCCGCTGACGGTATTGGCGCCTTCCCAAGAGCTGCTAGAAACATTGGCGCTCTGGGGGTTGCACACCTGCGGCGACCTCTGGAACCTCCCGGCAGCGGAAGCCGGGGAGCGGCTCGGCCCGGAAGTCCGGACGCTGCGAGAGTTGATGGCCGGCGAGGGCAGGCGCCCCCTGCGGCTGGTCCGCCCGCCGGAGGAATTCACCGCGCGACACGAATTCGAAAACGGCGTCGAATCTCTGGAGCCGATCGCCTTCGCCCTGCGCCGGCTCCTCGAAACGATCTGCTCGCGCTTGGCCTCCTCCTACCGCGCCGCCGGGGCGCTCGCCGTGACCCTGCGTTTCGCCGACGGCTCGGCCAAGGCGCGCACCTTCCGGGTCCCAGAGCCCAGCCGCGAGATCGAACCGCTGGCACGGGTGGTCGAGACCGGCTTGGAGGCGAACTCCCCCGCCCCCGCCCCGATCGTGGCATTGGA
>JAUIGD010000599.1 GCA_030430255.1 Verrucomicrobiia bacterium | reverse complement strand
CCCGAGCGTGGCGCTCGGCTTCCCGCCGGTCGCCTTCGAGGATTCGGAACAACTCGACTCGGACGACCCGATCGTCGATCCGGACGCCCCCGCCCTCCAGCTCCGCGACGGCTACAAGCTCACCAACGCCATGCGCATCCGCACGGTCGCCGGCGACGGCACGGTGCCGCTGGTCAGCGCCGTGCGGGGCTTCGGCAGCGGGTTGGACATGAACGCGCCCAACGCCGTGATGGTGCCCATCATCAGCGAGGCCTCGACCGCCAAGGAGGAGAAGGCGGCGTCGCACGTGGACGTCATGCACCACCCGAAGCTCTTCGATCTGGTCGGACGCATCCTCGTCGAGAACCTCGCCGCATCAGAGCTCCCGGGGCTGGAGGTCAGCGCCGGCGGCGCCGCGGAGGGCTCCGCTGCGAACTTCAGCGCCACCATCTCCGGCGTCGTCCCGGAGGGGGAGGCGCCGATCGTCATCTGGGACACCGGCGACGGCAACATGCTCAGCGGCGGGCTCGCCGCGCAACACTTCTACGAGTCGTCCGGCACCTTCACCGTCACCTGCTGCATCTACTACCCGGAGGCGGGCGTCGGCGCGGTCGACTCGGCCCAGGTCACGGTGGACAACGCGCCGCCGACCCTGGCGCTGCGCTTCGACCCACCCAGCCCGCGCCCGGGCGAGCCGGTGGTCGCCGTCGCCGAGGTCGGTGACCCGGGCGGCGCCGACACCCACACCTACCAGTGGGCGGTCGACGGCGCACCGGTCGAGGCCATCGCCGCCGACGCCTTCGCGCTGACGCGCAGCTTCCTCGTGCCCGGCGACCACACCTTCAGCGTCACCGCCACCGACAACGACGGCGCCTCCACGACCGCGAGCGGGGCCGTCACCGTCTCCGCCGTCCCGGTCGCCAACCAGGCGAAGTCCGGCAAACCGGCGGGGCGCGGGGGCAAGGATGGCGACGACCCGTTCGCCACCGCCGACGACCAGGTGGAGGTGGTCATCGTCGGCCACCAGACCGGACAGCTCGGCGCCTACGTCACCCACGACGGCTTCCCCCTGATCAGCTCGACCGTGGCCAGCGCGCTGGTGCGCTTTAGCTCGTTGGTGACCTCCAGCCGCGAGCACGACGAACTGGTCACCATCACCCGCGCGCCGGCCGACCCCAACAGCCTCGCCGAACCGCAGACGACCTCGATCTCGGTCAAATCGGTCGGCGGGTTCGTGCAGTTCTCGATGCGATACCGGCCGAAGCAAGGCCAGCGTCGCACCTTCGACTGGTTTGTCGAAGTCGATCCCGGCACCGTGGTCGAACTCGAGTGGCAGTGGGAGCAACTGGCAGCCCTCGCCCTCGACGACATGGGGTCGATGACCAGCCCCGCCGCGACCCAGGTCGCCATCCCGACCGTGTTCGCCGGCGACGCCGGGACGGTGATCGCGACCGAGAGCGCAGCGGACGCCGCGCTCGCGCTCGAGGCCTGGGACACCGCCATCGCCGACGGCGACCCCGATGACTCCGACCCCACCGTGGGGGTCGAGCTGACCCAGTCGGCGGTCGGCTTCGTGTTCCCGCCCGCCGCGGGGATCCCGATGCTGCCCGACGGCACGGTCGATGTCGCGGCCCTCGACGGCGTCGCCGCGGCCTTCTCCAGCAGCCCGGCGACCCCGCTCCACCACGTGCCGCCGGCGGTCGCCGCCCTCGCCCGCGGCAGCGACGGCGCCCAGGCGCTGGCGACCCAGGTCGACGGCCCGGCCTGCGACATCGCGGTGCCGGAAGACAAGCTCGAGGACGCGCGCGTCGCGATCACGGTCTCGCTGGCCGCCGGCCTCGGCGCCTCCGATCTGCTCCGCGCGTTCCTGATCTCGGCCGAGGACGTGCTCGTCTTCGAGCAGGGCACCGGCGCCTGCCTCTGGAAGGGCGATGCCGCCAAGTGCTCCTACATCCCCGGCAAGAGCGACAACGACTATGAGCTGTTCATGCCGGTCACGAAGGAACCGGAGGGCGTGCCGGGCCCGGAATTCGACAACCCGGTTGCGGCGGCGGAGTTCGCCCGCGCGGCGCACCGGCCGGAGTTCATGGAGGGCAACTGGTACTTCAAGCCGCCGGTCGGGGTCGATGCCGGGGGCAACGCGATGGGGCGCGTGCCCGACCCGGAGGACGCCGGCGTCTACATGGACTACATCGACCGCGTCGCGGCGTGGCGCTACACCCTCCCCGCCCGCGTCGAGTCGCCGGGCGGCGACACGCCATACGACACGCTCGCGCGGACCGGTCCGAGCTTCGACATCTCGGTGAGCGAGGCGGACCTCTTCGAGAACCCGGTGACGCCAGCCGAGGTGATCGCCGCCGTGCTCACCGAGTTGGTCACCAGCGATCCGACCATCCGCAAGATCCTCCCCGATATCTCGTTCTTCCCGTATCGGAAGGAGCACTTCTTCTTCGGCGTCCCGTCGGTCGAGAAGCCGCCGCCATTCGGCGACGACCCGCTCGGCGACGCCGGGATGGGGCGCGGGCTGCTGTTCCTCAAATGGTGCCTGGAGGGCGAGTTCGTCCCCGCGGCCAGCGCCGGCGGCTTCAACCAATCGATCGAGAGCAGCCAGGGGCTCCGCGACGAGATCCACGCGCGCATCGTCGCCCGCGGCGAGAGCTTGGCCACCGAGACCTACG
>JAUIGD010000130.1 GCA_030430255.1 Verrucomicrobiia bacterium | reverse complement strand
GCCGGAACTTCAGTAGCGGACTTGCCGAACCGGGAATTTACCGCTTTGGTTCTCCGATATGGCACTGCGCCGCCCCAAGCTCCCCGTCCGCCGCTTCGCGTTGATCGCCTCGCTTGCGCACTGCGTCCCCGGCGCCCCAGCCGAATCCGGTCCGGCGCGCGACCAGCTCAACCCGGAGGTCTTCCGCAAGCCGGCCCCGGAGGATCCGGCGGATCTGCTGGCGATCGAGAAGCAAGTCCGCTCCGTCCTCGACGCGACCAAAGCCGCCACGGTCTGTATCCAGGCTCAAGGGTCGGGCAGCGGGGTGATCATCTCCGAAGACGGGCTCGTCCTGACGGCGGGCCACGTCAGCGGGGAACCGGATGCGGAGCTGGAAATCGTGATGCAGGACGGGACGAAGTACCCGGCGAAGGCGCTGGGCCGATCGGCGGCGGCCGATTCCGGTCTGGTGCAGATCACATCCGGCGGTCCGTTCCCCTTCGTCGAGGTCGCCCCGCCGGCGACGGTCTCGAAGGGCGACTGGATCTATTCGATCGGCCACCCGGGGGGCTTCGACAAAGATCGCGGGCTCGTGCTCCGGGTGGGGAGGGTGATCCATCGGAGCACCGATACGATCCAGACCGATTGCAAACTGATCGGCGGTGACTCCGGCGGGCCGCTGTTCGATATGCTCGGGCGGGTGGTCGGGATCCATTCGCGGGTCTCCAAGAAGGATGAACAGAATTACCATGTCACCGTCCGCGCCTTCAAACGGGACTGGGACCGAATGCTCAAGGGGGAAGTCGTCAAAGTGGATGACTCCTACGCCAAGGTCGAGCGGAAGGGGGGCTTCCTCGGCGTCCAGCGGGTGCCCCACCCGAAGGGCGTGCTCATCACCGGGGTCGTGCCGAATTCGCCGGCCGCCGAATCTGGGTTGCGCCCCGGCGATGTGATCACGCACATCGACGAGGAGAAGGTCGATAGCCTGCACACTTTCCGCGCCCTCATCAACGGGTTCGGCGCCGGGGAGAAAGTGACGCTCTCGGCCATCAAGCGCTGGGACGGCGGGACCAAGGAGGTCGAGGTGACCTTGGGTGAGCGCTCGCAGTTTGTCCCCGAGGAGAACAGCCGTCAGCGCCGCAATGAGCCGGAGGGCGAACTGATCCCTCCGGCGCCCAACGACGAGGAGGAGGAGGAGGAGAATCCGGAGGAGGATGACGCTCCCCGCGGGGCTTGAAGATCCATGAGACGCCAGCATCGCATGTCCCCCCAGACCGCCACCGCGCTCCTCGCCGCTCTGGTCGTGCCCGCCACAGCGCTTGGGCAGGCGGAGGACTTTTTGGACGAGTTGCCAAAGAGGCTCCGGCTGAACGGCGACGTCACCGTCCGCGCCTTTGGCGGCGCCGGCGCGGCGGCGGCGCAGCATACGGTCGTCTTGACGCGCTACGACGAGCCGGTCGCGCTCGCCACCGCGGTCGATGCGGAGGGCTATCTGGTCGCCAAGGCCAGTGATATCGCGTTTGAGAACGCCTTGCCTGAAGAGCGGAAGCTGAAGGCGGAAGCGGCGGACGGCGCCGTCGTCGAGGTCGAGCGGGTCGCGCTCGATCCCGCGACCGATCTGGCCTTGCTCAAGATCGAGCCGGGCCATGCTTCGCCGGTGAGCTGGGGCGATCCGGACGCCATCAGCCAAGGCACCTGGGTGGCGGCGATGAACGCGGGAGCCGAGCAGCTGTTCATCGGGGTCATCTCCGCAACGCGGCGGCAGATCGAGCGCCGTCCGGGGGTGCTCGGTGTGAATTTGGACACCAATGACGATCCGGACGAATTGGGGGTAGCGATCGAAGCCTTCGGGCCGAACAGCCCGGCAGAGCGGGAAGGTCTCGATGTCGGCGATCTGATCATCCGCGTCGAGGAGCAGGAGATCCGGTCGCGCCAGCAACTCGCCGATGAGATCACCCGCTTCGATCCGCTCGACGAGGTCCGGGTCAAGGTGTTGCGCGGCGAGGAGGGCATCCCTTTCGTTGTGACGCTCAACTACATGTCGAACGTTTTCGATATGCTGGACCGCAACCAGCGCATGAGCGGGAAGACCTCGAAGCGCAAGGCGGGATTCGGAGATGTGTTGCAGCACGAGATCCCATTGACGCCCGAGGCGATGGGCGGGCCTCTGCTGGATTTGGGGGGCGCGACGGTCGGGGTCAACATCGCCCGCGCTGATCGGGTCACGACATTCGCCTTGCCGGCCGGGGTCGTGCGCGAGGTGGTGGAGCGGTTGAAAGCGGGTGCGGCGGAGCGGGAAACGGCCGAGTAAACGATACCCTTTTGCCCCGACGGCGCTTGACCGGCGGGCGTTTTGCGGGACCGTTGCCGCTCCCACCCGCAGCGGCTTGACCGCTTGAGTTCATCCACACGCCGACTGCCCCGTGCACATCCGTGACATCCTCGCCCGCGACCGCCCCGCCTTCTCGTTTGAGTTTTTTCCACCGAAATCCCCAGCGGCGTCGGAGAAGCTGTTCGAGACGGTGCGCGAACTCGAACCGTATGCGCCCTCGTTCGTCAGCGTGACCTATGGCGCGGGAGGATCGACGCGAGAGCTGACCCACGATCTGGTGGTGCGGATCAAGGACACGACTTCGCTGACTCCCGTCCCGCACTTGACCTGCGTCTGTCACAGCGAGTCTGACATCGCCGAGATCCTCGACCGCTATTCCGGCGCCGGGGTCGCGAACGTGTTGGCGCTCGGGGGGGATCCCCCACGCGAGCTGGCCAACTACGACCGGGCGGGCGATGCGTTCCGCTTCGCGGCGGATCTGGTGCGTTTCATCAAGGGGCGCGGCGATTTCGGCATCGGGGTGGCGGGGTTCCCCGAAGGCCATCCGGCGACTCCGAACCGGGTCAAGGAACTCGAGTATCTGAAACGCAAGGTCGATGCGGGGGCGGACTACATCTGCACCCAGCTCTTCTTCGACAACCACGACTTCTACGACTTCCGCGACCGCTGCGCGCTCGCCGGGATCGACGTGCCGATCATCGCCGGCATCATGCCCATCACGACGCTGTCAGGGATGGGCCGGATGGCGGAACTTGCGGCCGGGGCGCGCTATCCGGCCAAGCTCATGAAGGCGGTGGGGCGCTGTGGTGATGATGCGGACGCGGTGCGCCGGGTCGGCATCCAATACGCGGCGTCCCAGTGCGCCGATCTCCTCGACAATGGGGTGGCTGGAATTCATTTCTACACCTTGAACCAGTGCGACGCGACGCGGCAGATCTTCGCCAGCCTCGGTCTCAAGCGCGGAGGGGAATGAGCCGGCCAGCTTTGTTCGGAGGCATCGAAGCGGGGGGGACGAAGTACGTCTGCGCCGTGGGGACGGGGCCGGGCGATTGCGAGGAGGTCCGGTTCCCGACAAGGGATCCCGATTCGACCCTGCGGGAAGCGGCCGATTTCTTCCGGGCGAAGGCCGGCGAGCGGGGGCCGATCGAGGCGCTCGGCATCGGCACCTTCGGACCGGCGGCGATCGACCCGCGCTCGCCCGAGTACGGACGCATCAAGGCGACTCCCAAACCGGGGTGGGAGGGCGCCGACGTGGTGGGTGGCATGCGCGGGGCATTGGGCGCCGCAGACCTGCCGGTGGCGTTCGACACCGATGTGAATGCCGCGGCGTGGGGGGAGCGGCGTTGGGGCGTGGCGCGTGGCTTGGACGACTTCGTCTACTTGACGGTCGGTACCGGCATCGGCGGGGGGGTGGTCGCAGGTGGGCGACTGGTGGGAGGCACCGGCCATCCGGAGGTCGGGCATCGCCGGATCGCCCGGGTGGAAGGGGATCCGTTCGCGGGGTGTTGTCCCTTTCATGGAGACTGTCTCGAGGGGTTGGCGAGCGGCGAATCGCTGCGCCGACGCTGGCGCTGCGACCCGCGCACCCTGCCTGCGGAACACGAGGCATGGGGGATCGAAGCGCGTTACATCGCCGATGCGCTGATCAATCTCGTCTGTACGCTCGTTCCGGAGAAGCTGATTCTCGGCGGGGGCGTGATGGATCAGCCCCAGTTGTTGCCGCTCGTCCGGAAGCGTTTCCACGAACGGAATGCTCACTACCTCGACCTGCGGCCCGCGGAGGAACTGATCGTTGCGCCCGAACTCGGCGCCAGGGCCGGGGTGCTGGGGGCGATCGCCCTGGCGAGTGACCTGTCACGCCGAGCGCGGAGCTGACCGGCGCCTCGCAGTTCAGAAGTCCCAGGACAAGCCGACCATCGGTCCGAGGGCGTCGAGGCCGGGGTTGGGGTCGGTGGCGCCGCGATTGGAAAAGTGCTGGAAAAAGAAGCCGACCGACAGGTCGGCGCGATCCCCGATCCGCTGGCGCAGCCCCCCGTGCATGAACCAGTTGTAGGTATAGTCCCTCCCCTGGGCACCATCGACATCGGGGTTGCTGTCGATCCAGCCGGAACCACCGCCGATGGAGAAGAATAGCGAGCTGTGCTCGCCGGGGAACCAGTACTCGATACTCGGGCTGGCGCTCCAGCCCAAGTAGTAGCTCTCTGGGCCATCAGCGATGAGTTCCCCCAGCAGGTTGATGCGGGCGCGGGTGACGAGGGTGCCGCCTGCGAATTCCCATTCGAGGTGAGCCGGGCCTCGAAGGCTCAAGACCGCGGGGGCGAGAAAGTAATCTTGACTGGTGTTGTCGGTGACGCGCCAGAGGGCACCGACGTCGACGCCCGCAGACCAGCCAGCCCAGGGGACCGGCCGATCTTCCTCCAAGATCGCCGCTTTGGTCAGCGGGTCGGTGTCGACCGCGACTCCCCCGTGCGCATGGCCTTGTACTGCGGCGAGGGTGGCGAGGATCGGCAACAATGCGGCTCTCATCGGGCGAGACTATTCGAGGAGGTCGAGGTTATCGAGTGAAAGATCGCCGCTGGGGAGCGGGGTCGATGGCGAATCTGCTGGCGGGCGCGCCGCCGGCGCGACGTCCGGATCCGGATCCATCTCCTCCGGGCGGGCGACCTCGCCGAGCGCCGCCGCCGCGCTGCCCCGCTGTAGACCGACCAGCTCCAGTTCGTAGATGAGGGTCTCGCCGCCCGGGATCTGCGCCATGCCCCGATCGCCGTAGGCGAGTTCGGGGGGCAGGAAAAGCTTCCATTTCGAGCCGACCCGCATCTCTTGCAAGGCTTCGCGCCAGCCGGCGATGACCTGATCGACCCGGAAGTCCTGGGGGCCGCCGTAGTCGTCCGAGTCGTCGAGCACGCGCCCGTCGAAGGTGGTCACCCGATAGCGGGTAGTGACGGTGTCCCGCAGTGAAGGAAGTTCGCCGTCACCCTCGTGGAGGACGAGAAATTGAAGGCCGCTCGGCCGGGTTTTGACGCCAGCTGCGGTGGCGTTCTTGTGCAGGAACTCCCGTCCTTGGGCCGCGCGCCCCCCGCTCAGATCCTCGCGCAGCCCGGTCGTGCGGAACTCACGTGCGGTGAGGGCGTCGGCAGACTCCGTGTGGAGTTCGTCGTCGGTGGCGCAACTCGCGAGGACGAGCACCGCCGCGGGAGCGAGGAGGCGAGAGGCTTCCAGCGATTGCTTAAGCATTATTAACAATAGCGCCCCTTCGCCGCAATCGCTAGTGACAAGCCCGGATGGCGCCTGGTTCAGGTGGCGCATCGCTCGGCCGAGGCTTTTCCCGCCCCTGCCGGGCTGGATCGCGACGCGTTCCGGTTCCCCGGAGGGCCGCTGGCGCTCCACTCCGGGCTAGCCCGAATCGAGAAGCTGGCTCCGGGCTGCGGCTTGTCCTTGTTGACGCGGATGGCGTCGGCGTGGTGAGCGGCTGGCAGGGGGGCTACCCAGCCGCTCCGCCGATCCCTACCGCCGCCCACTCACCCTCAACGATTGGCGGCGCCTCGCCTGCGCGTGTGGTGGTCGATTCGTGCTATGGGCACCAAGGCACCAAGGCACCGACGCCGGGCGCCAATGCGGATCGAGGAGCCGGGCGTCTGAGCGAACGATCCCGCCTCCTGGCTTCCTCACCGCGGGCTGCCGATGCAGAACAGGCGCTCGTCGGTGCGGATGAGGATGGCTCCATCCGTGGGCGTGATCGAGCTGCGCACCCGCCCGTTGCGACCGGGGCCCATCTCCGCGCGAGCGAGGATCTCGAAGGCGTCCCCGGTGCCGACGACGCGCGTCTCGCCGTGGTGGCTGATGCAGAAGATCTTGCCGTCGGCGGCGGTCGGCGAAGCCTCGACCTTCCCTTGGCAGTCGAGGTCGCCCGTCCAGACGACGTCGCCCGAGCTGGGCTCCACTTTGGAGATCGACTTTCTGTCGCTGTGGAGGATGTAGAAGTGCCCCCCGTAGAAGAGGGGGGTCGAAACGTCGCTCGACACGGCTTCGTCCTCGCTGATCCAAGCGAGGTCGCTATCCGCGAGGCGGCCGGAGCCCCCGAGCTTCACGGCGTAGACGGGGGCTTTCTTCGGGGCGCAGGCGAGGGCGACGCCGCCGCCGGCGACGGGCGAGGGGACGAGCCGCCAGTGACCGATTTTATCCGGGTTCCAAGTCCCCCAGCGCCAGAGTTCCTCCCCGGTTTCGGGATCGTGGCCGGTGAGGCAATCGCCGCCCGAAATCAGCATTCGTGTCTTCCCGCCGAAGGTGTGAAGGACGGGGGTGGAGAAAGCCTCCTTCGCTTCGGCGACCGCGTCGTCCGGGCGCTCGACTTTGTAGATCTGCTCTCCCGAGTTGAGGTCGACGGCGAGCAAATAGGAGGACTGCTTGCCGTCGCCGCGCTGGAAATCGTGCACGGCGGTGTCGCGTTGCAGGACTTGGAAGATCAGCTTCTCGCCGTGGATGACCGGCGACGACGAAAAGGTCCAGAGGAAGTAAAATTTGCCGTGGTCGTCCTGGAGATTGCGTTTCCACTGAAGGGAACCGGAGTGGTCGAAGACGGCGAGGTCGCCAGTGCCGTAGAAGAAGGCGACTCGGTCGCTGGTGGCGACGGGCGATGGCCCGGCGAAATTCGAGCGGTTGTCTTGGGCGAGGCCCCTGCCGACGATCTTGCGCCAACGTTCGGCACCCGACTTCAGGTCGTAGGCGATGGCGAGGAGGGTTTCGTTGGCTTCGTCGGTGCTGCTGACGAATACCGTGCCGCCGACGACGACCGGGGTCGATGCGGCGCTGCCCGGCATCGGGGCCGACCAGCAGACTTTGTCGTCGGCGGAGAATTCGACCGGGAGGTCGGAGGCATCGCTGGAACCATTGTGATCGGGGCCGCGCCAACCCGGCCAGTCGGCGGCGCCGAGCGGGTCGGCGAACGCGAGGCCAAAGGTGGCCGAAAGGGTGAGGGCGGCAGTAGGGATCGGACGGGGCATCGGGTATCGGCAGCGGATTGGTTGCGGGGAAACTCCCTTCGGGGCGAGCATCTCACTCGAGGACCACACCGCCGGAGGTCGCCTGCAGGCGGTAGAGGGCGTCGCCGTTGGCCGGTGGGACCGTGAATCGTGTGACCCCATCCCCGAGGTCTGAGACAGACGCTTCCACGACCGTCGCCCAGGTCTTCCCGTCTTCGCTGCGCTCGACCCAAACGGAGCTGAAGGCATCGGCTCCGGCGTCGATCGCGAATCCCCCCGCGGCGTCGAAGCCGGCCGCGAGGACGTTCAGGGTCGGCGGGGTCGAATCGAGCACTTGCACCACCTTCGGCTGACCGTGGGGGGACCATTCGCCAGCGACCATCGCGCGCAACTGTAGCCAGTACTCCCCCGGCTCGGCGGGGTCGAAGGTGACGGAGTCCGCCTCGGCCGAGATCGCTTGCACCGCAGCGACCTGAAGTTCGAGCGCGTCGGTGACCTTTACCGAATCGACGAACGCGCCGAGTTCGTCGAGGATGTCGCCGGGCAGAGGGGTCCAGTCGGGACCGTTCTCCCAAATGTAGCGGAATCGGACCCGGGCGGTGCCGCCGGCGAAGGCTGCGAGGGAGACGCTCTCGGTCGTCCATTCCCGATCCCAGTCGCCGTCGATGACGTCGTAGCCATGGCGCCCGTAGCGGTGCCAGACCGAACTCCACGTGCCGGGAGGGGACTCGATTTCTGCGAGGAGCCGCATCCCCATGCCGACGTAGCGGAATCGGTGGGCGAAGTGCAGCGTGCTCTCCGGGGTGAGGTAGATGTCGCGGTCGACCTCGATGATGTCGCCGTCGGCGACGAGGTGGAAGGAACGCTCGCCGGCGCTGGCCAAGGTGGCGCTCGTCAGCGGGTAGGAGGGCGAAGTGAGATCGAGGACCTGAGGGATGGGGGTGGCTTCGGCACCCTCCTCCCAAGGCGCCGTGGAGGCGGTGGCGATGCGGAGTTCGTGGGCGTCCGCCGTACCGGAATTGGCGAAGGTGAAATCGGACGGATATCCGATGTAGATCAACTCCGGACCCGCGAGCGCGGGGGCGGAAAGGCTGCCGGCGTTGATCAAGGTGACGGAATACGAATACGAGCTCGCCTGGGTGCCGCCGATGTCGCTGACGGTCACGCGATAGGTGAGATCTTCGGGAGGGGGGGCGGTAAGGGGGAAGCCGGAGGGTTCGAAGACGATGCTCGGGTCGCCCGTGGTGCCGCCGCGATGGACGATGGAGACGGGCACCTCGGCGCCGCCTTTCGTCACTGTGACGGAGGCCTTGCCGACTTCCGCGCCGGGGATTCCGAAGGACCAGCGTGCGAACGCGAACTCATAGGGGGCGTATCCCGGCGGAGGCCAGGCGACGAAATCGCGCTGCATCGAAGCGGAGGGGGACGGGTTGCCGAGGACGTGCAGCGCCATCGCCGTGTTGGTTTCGCCGGGGCTGCCGACGATCGGGGACGGCGGGATCGATCCGTGGCCAAACTCGGCGGGCGCGCCTGAAAACAGGATCCAGCGCCGGTGCGGGGCCGCTTCGTTGCCCGTTCCATCGTCCGCGATCTGCCCGACGATCGCCCCCGGGCCGTAGTGGGGGGTGATGAAACCCGACGAGAGGTTCGAGGCGAGCGCCGCGTTGGCTCCGGCGGCGGTGTAGCAAGGCCAGCTGGCTGGCGGGTCGTGCCGCAGGGTGTTGTTGTAGGCCATCATCAAGGCCGCCTCTTGGCAGGCGCCGTTCAGCGCTCCGGAGAGGGCGATGTCGGCGTTGAGCCCGGCCATCGCCCGGAAATAGTTCACCCGGCGGATGGTCGCGTCGTGCAAGGCCTGCGAGACGGTTCCCGCCTCGCAGTTGGCGACGCTGCCCGTCCAGCCGTGGTAGGCGTGGTAGCCCTCATCGGCGAGGTAGGCTTCGAGATAGAATCGGATCACATCGTCGCGGTTGTCGGTATCCACGGCCAGCGCGACCTGCGCCTCGGCTTCCGTTGCGACGGCCCACGCGGCGAAGGCGGCGAGGGCGGCGACGATGCCCCGATCCGCCCTCATTCGGAATCGGGGTCGAGCGGTTGGATGACGATCTCCTTGAACTCCACGTGCATCTCCTGCCCACCGTGCAGCTGCAGGCCGATGTGGCCGGAACGGCGGCCGGGGTCGTCGATCAGTTCGGCGGTGACGACCCCGTTGATCTTCACGGTGACCTGCCCGCCACGCGCCGTCAGCTCGAGGTCCGTCCAAGCGCCCGGGGTGTACTTCTTCGCCGGGATCTGTTCAGGCGTCGGTTTGACGACCCAGGCGCGACCGCCGGTCTCATACAGGCCGCCGGTCTCTTGGGAGGAATCGACCTCGACTTGAAATCCGTGCACGCTGACGCCGCCCTCCACGGGTTCGCAGCGGAAGTAGAAACCGGAATCGCCGCTGTGGACGCGAAACTTCGCCCTGGCGATGAAATCGGTGAACGTGTCTTCGGTCAGGAGGATCCCGTGGCGCCGCTCCGAGGCCGGGCTGCGGCCGACGATGGCGCCATCGACCACATCCCAAGTGCCGCCCGGTAGCGCGTTCCAACCGGCGAGGGTCGACCCGTCGAAAAGTGGCCGCCAACCGGCGTCGCCCTCCGCTGCGGTCGGTAAAACAAGGGCGGCTAAGGACAGGGCGAGGGCGTGTGAGGCGCGCATGATTCGAGATCCTAACCGGGATCGAGGAAGCGCTCAAGCGATCGGAGCGTCCGCTCGGCGAGCTGGGGGAATCGGCGGAGAAGCTTGCGGAAATCATCGCCCGGGAGGGCGAACAGCGTCCCGGCCGTGGTGGCCTTCACCGTCGCCAGCCGGTTGCCCCCGGTGAGGGTGGCGATTTCGCCGAACGTCTCACCGGCCCCGATCCGGCCGAGCACCTTGTCCCTCCCTTCGCGAAGGCCGGTGACCTGCAGTTGGCCGGCGGCGAGCAGGAATAGATCATCGGCGGGCTCGCCTTCCGTCACCAGGGTTTCACCCGCGCAGAAATGGCGCTCCCGCATCGAGTCTGCCACCGCGGCGAGCGCCTCGGGAGGAGCTGCCGAGAACGCCGGGGAGGCCGCGATCAGGGCGAGGAGAGATTCGCGGTCCATGGGAGGCGGGGTTCCCGGTTACCGCCGGTCAAAACAGAGCAATCAGAGGCTGGGGGTTGAGCCCCAGGAGCAGGACGGCGGCGAGCAGCACGACGATGGCGGCCGTGGCCAGCCGGGAGGGGGCGAGCGGGGGCGGGGTCTCCTCTCGGGGCTCCTCCCAATACATCGCGCGAATGACCTTGAAGTAGTAGTAGAAGCCGGCGGCGGCGGCGCCGATCGCGATACCGACCAAGATCCATGATCCACCGGCGAGCGCATCTTGGACGGCGATGCCGATGAGGAAGAACTTGCCCCAGAAGCCGATGGTCAGGGGGATGCCGGCCAGCGCGGCCATGCCGACGAGGAGCGCGAAGGCGAGGAAAGGGGAGCGCTTGGAGAGCCCGCGCAGCGAGTCCAGATCCTCGCCGTCCGAAGCGACCCGCACGAGGGTGAGGACGAGGAAGCAGAGCATCGTCATGAGCAGGTAGGCTCCGAGGTAGAACGAGATGGCCGAGACGGGGGACAAGCCGACATGGATCTCCGCCCGATGCCCGATGGCGGGCAAGGCGAGCAGGAGGAAGCCGGCGTGGGCGATGCTGGAGTAGGCGAGCAGACGCTTCACGTTCGTCTGAGGGATGGCGGCGAAATTGCCGAAGAGGAGCGTCGCGGCGATGACGAAGGACAGCAGGGTCACCACCGGGGTGGAGATCGCTGATGCGGCGAGGAACGGCTCGGTCACCTGCAGGAGGACGACGAACCCGGCGGCTTTGGAGGCGACCGACAGGAAGGCGGTCACGGGCATGGGCGCCCCTTGATAGACGTCGGGCACCCAGATTTGAAACGGCACGGCGGCGACTTTAAACGCGAGGCCGACGAAGAGCAGGGCGAAGGCGAACAAGGCCGGAGCTGTCGCGACCTCGCCCGAGGCGAGCCGCGCCCCGATGGCGTCGAGTTGGAACTCGCCGGTCACCCCGTATGTCCAAGCGATCCCATAGACGAGGAACCCCGTTGAGAGGGCCCCGAGGATCAGGTACTTCACGCCCGCCTCCAGAGACCCCACGTTGCGCCGCAGGTAGGCGACGAGGACATAGAAGGCCATGGTGACCACCTCCAGGGCGACGAAGATGGTGATCAGGTCGCGCGCCGAGGCCATCCACATCAGCCCCGCGCAGGCGAAAACCGGTAGTGAATAGAACTCGCCGAGCCCTGCCGACTCCTCGTCTTGGGAGGTGTAGCGGCGGACGACCGGAGCGCTCTCTCGCGCCATCACCAACACGAGGAGGGTCGCCGCCAAGGCGATCCCCTTGAAGAAGGCGGCGGTCTTGTCGTAGTGGTAGACCCCCCAGTAGTTGAGGTCGGGTGCCGGGCAACACGCGGCGAAGCCGAGAAAAATGAGGACGACTGCGAGCCCTCCGATCCCGGTCATGGCGATGACCCCACGGCCCGCCTTGCCCGCGAACGCGTCCATCGCGAGCATCGCGAGCCCGAGCGCGATCACGAAGATCTCAAGGTAGTAGGCGGGCATGGTGGGGTCAGGCGGTGGGTGTCAACGCTTCGAGCAGCGAGGCCACGGCGGGGGCGACGACGTTGAGGATGAGGGAAGGGAAGAAGCCGACCACGAGGAGCACGGCGATGAGCAGATAGATCGGCAGCCGCTCGCCATGGCGGAGGTCGGCGGGCGCCAGGTCCGAACCGGAGGCGCCTTGGAAGAGCCTCCGGAAGGCGCGCAGCATGTAGACCGCCGAGATGACCACGCCCCAGAGGGCGAGGATGGTGGCGATGTGGAGCGGCGCGAGGGACTGGTCGCCTGCGCCCTTGAAGGCGCCGAGGAAGATGGTGATCTCGGAGGCGAAATTGGCGAAGCCGGGAAGCCCGAGCGAAGCGAAGGCGGCGAGCGCGAAGGCGAGAGCGAGCGCGGGAACTTTGGAGGCGAGTCCACCGTAGCGGTTCAGTTCGAGGTCGGGCAGCCGCTCGCGAAGCGCACCGCAGAGCGCGAACAGCAGGGCGATGGAGATGCCGTGCGCGAACAGCATCAGCACGGCGCCCCCCGCTCCCACGACGCCGTCGCCGGCGGCGCCGAGGCAGGCGATGCCCAGGTAGGCATAGCCCATGTGCATGACGGAGGAGTTGCCGAGCATGCGGTCGAGTTGGCGCTGGGAGAGCGTGACGAAGCCGACGAAGAGGATGTTGCCCACCAGGAGCACGAGCAAGATGTCGAGCGGGGTGGGGGTGCCGTCGCCGCAGAGCGGGGTATCCAATCCCTGCGGCAACAGCGGGATGGCGACGCGGATCATGCCGTAGAGGCCGAATTTCTTCAACACGCCTGCGTGGAGCATGGCCACCGGGGTGGGGGCGGCGGCGTAGGCGGGGGCCGCCCAGCTGTGGAATGGGAACAGCGAGACGAGGATGCCGAAACCGACGATCAGGGTCAGCATCAACCAGGCTTGGGTCTGCGCCGGCACGGTGCCCGCCGCAGCCGCCAAGGTGGCGATGTCGAGAGTGGCGCCGGCCTCTGGGGTCAACACGCTGACCAGCGCGATCAGCCCCCCGAGGAGAACCAGCGAACCGAGCCCGAGGTAGATGGTGACTTTCCAAGCGATCGCGATGCGCTCCTTGCCGTGACCGTGGATGCCGATCATGAGGAAGGTGGGGATGAGCGCCAGTTCGTGGAATGCGTAGAAGAAGAACAGGTCGGTGGCGCAGAAGGCACCGAGGGCGCCGGCGGAGATGAGCAGCGCGGAGATGGCGAAGAGCTTCTCTCCGCCGCCATCGAGCCGCTCGGGGCAAAGCAGGACGGCGCAGAAGGTCACGATGACCGTCAGGAGGACCAGCGTCGCGCCGATGCCGTCGATCCCGAAAGCGAAGGCGATCTGCGGTGAATCCAGGAGCGGCTTGGAATAGCTGAACGAAAACTCTCCGCCGCCCTTGCCCATGACCGTGAGGAAGGCGATGGCCCCGAGGGCGAGGTTTGCCACGGCGGCCCCCAACGCCGCGGCGCGGGCTTTGGCACCGAAGCCGATGGCGACCGCAGCGAGGATCGGGATGAAGATGAGGAGGACGAGGAGCACTGCCTTCTAGTTCGCTGCGGTGGTGATGAGATAGATGAGGAGCACGACGCCGAGCCCAAACAGGAATGCATACGCTTGGAGGTTGCCGGTCTGCAGGCTCCTGAAGATCGAGCCGACGCCCGACGCCACCCGCCCGCCGCCGCGGACGATCAGTCCGTCGATGAGCACCTGGTCGACCGCCTTGGCCAGATACGCGACGGCGTCTTGGAAGACCCGGACGATGCCGAGGTAGATCTCATCGAGGTAGAATTTTCGGGCGAAGAGCGGCACGGAGAGAGGTTCCTCATCGCGGTTGCGGTAGATGAGATAGCCTGCCGCGATGCCGAGGAAGGCCAGGCCGATGAGGATGCCGAGGAAGATCCCCTGCCCGCTGTGCGGGTGGGCGATGCCGGCCTCGCTGCTGGCGAAGAGCCATCGGTAAGCGAACGGGAAGCCGGCGATGACCGCCCCGACGGAGAGGATGAGGAGCGGCGTCAGCATCAACGGCGGGACCTCCTCCGCCTCCTCCGCGCCGTGGCCCCGGGCTTTGCCGAGGAAGGCGACCACGCAGAGGCGCGTCATGTAGAACGCGGTGAGGAAGGCGGTGAAGGCGCCGACCGCGAACAGGAGTTTGTTGTGGTCCCAGGCGAGCGCCAGGATGCTGTCCTTCGAGTAGAAACCGCTGAAGAGGTAAGGGACGCCGGCGAGCGCGGCGGTGCCGATGAAGAAGGTGGCGGCGGTGACCTTCACCTTGCCGGCCAGGCCTCCCATCTTCCAGATGTTCTGCTCGTGGTGGCAGGCGTAGATCACCGCGCCGGACCCGAGGAACAGCAAGGCTTTGAAAAACGCGTGGGTGTAGAGATGGAAGAAGCCCGAGTTCGACGCGAGCTCGCCGATCGCCCGCTCGCCGCCGTGTACCGGGGCGCTGGCGAAACCGACGGCCATGACCATGTAGCCGAGTTGGGAGAGGGTCGAGTAGGCGAGGATCTTTTTGATGTCCGACTGCTGGGTGGCGATGAGGGCGGCCAGCAAGGCC
>JAUIGD010000129.1 GCA_030430255.1 Verrucomicrobiia bacterium | reverse complement strand
CGCGGGGCCGAACAGGCGCCGGAACAGGGTGATGAGTTTCCAGGCACGCATCGCGCGGGGGGCGCCGGTCAAAGCAGCGCCGTGGCGTGGTCGGCGCGCTCGTAGGCGACGCCGTAACGGTCGAACAGCAGGTGGGCGGCGATGCGCCCGCTCTCGTAGATGGTCGGCAGGCCGCTGCCGGGGTGGGTGCCGCCGCCGACGAGGTAGAGGTTGTCGAAGCCGCGCATCCGGTTGTGCGGGCGCAGGTAGAGCATCTGGTCGAGCGTGTGGGCGAGGTTGAAGGTGGCGCCCATGAACACGTCCAGCCCGCCGCGCCAGTCGCTCGGATCGAGGATCAGCTCCTCGACGATGTGATCGCGCAAGTTCTTCATCCCGGTGCGCTCCTCGATGCGGGCGAGCACTTTGTCCCGCCCCGCGTGTTGGTCGTCGGCACCAACACGTAGAGCCCGCACTTGCCCGCCGGCGCGACGCGCGGGTCGGTGACACAGGAGTTGCGCACGTAGATCGACATGTCCTCCGACGGCACCTGCCCGGCCTGGATCTCCTCGAGATTGCGCCGGTAGTCGTCGGCGAACAGGACGTGGTGGTGCGGTTCGTCGGGGTACTCTCTGTCCACCCCGAGGTAGAGCATGAAGGTGGAACAGGAGTACTTTTTGCGCTCGAGCTTCGACTCCGGCAGCGAGCGCTCGCCGAGCAGCCGCGTCGCGGCGTGCGCGTAGTCGGCGTTCATCACCGCCGCGTCGCATTCCAAAACCTCGCCGTCCGCCAGCTCGACGCCGGTCGCCCGGCGCCCGGAGAACCGCAGGCCCTTCACCTCGGCGCCGAGGCGCAGCTTGCCGCCGTGCTCCTCGAACACCGCCGCCATGCCGTCGGAGATGCGGCAGAGGCCACCCTGCGCGTGGTAGATGCCGAAGCGGTACTCCGTGTAGGCGAGGATGCTGAACAGGGCCGGGCAGGTCCACGGCGACATGCCGAGGTATTTCGCTTGGAAGGTGAAGGCGAGCTGCAGCCGCGGGTCGTCGTAGTAGCGGGCGAGGACATCGACCACCGACTTGCGGGTGGCGACATACGGCAGCGCGCGGGCGAGCGTCTTGTTGAAGTAGGAGCGCAGCTGGTGGTAGGGGCGCTGCAGGCAGGGGTAGATCGTCCTCAGCTTCACCGCGTGGTCGTCCATGAAGCGGCGGAAGCCATCGGCGCTGCCCGGGAACGCGCGGTCGACCTCGGCGGCCATGCGCTCGCGGTCAGAGTAAGTGTGCATCGACAGCTCGCCCCAGGTGAGGCGGGTCATCGGGTCGAGCGGCACCAGGTCGACGTAGCCCCCCGTCTCGCGGCCGGCCTCCTCGAAGACCTCGTCGAGGGTGAACTTCTGGTGCAGGAAGGTCGGCCCGGTGTCGAAGGAGAAATCGCCCAGCCTGATCTCGGCGTTGCGGCCGCCGACGCGGTCGCGCTTCTCGACGATCGTCACATCGAAACCCCGCCGCGCGAGGATCATCCCGGCGGTGAGCCCACCGGGTCCGGCGCCGACGATGACGATGCGTTTGTTGCTGCTCATGGGATGCGTTTCTCGCTGCCCCCACTAACGCAGGAAGGGGGACGAGGCGAGTGGGGAAACGCCCCACCGCGCGGAGCAGATTCCCCACAGCGCCCGGATCGCCCTCTGCGCGGGCGCCGTGCCCGGGCCGGTCTCACCCGACCGCCCGAGCGAATCCGGAATCCGATCGCGGCGCCCGCGCGTCTTCATGGCATGCGCCATAAACATTTCCTCGTCGCCGGCGGCAGCTCGGGCATCGGGCTGGAGCTCGTCCGCGCCCTGACGGCGGGCGGCGACCGCGTGACCTGCGCCTGCCGCGACCCGGCACCGCTGGGCGCCATCGAGGGCGTCGAGACGGTCCCCTTCGACGCCGCCGACCCCGAACCCACCGCGGAGCTGCCCCCAACGCTCGACGGCTTCGTCTACTGCCCGGGCACGATCAACCTGAAGCCCTTCCACCGGCTCGGCGACGCCGACTTCCTGCGCGACTTCGAGGTCAACCTCCTGGGTGCGGTGCGCTTGCTGCGGCTGGCGCTGCCGGCCTTGAAGGGCGCGGGTTCGGCCTCGGTCGTCCTCTTCTCCAGCGTCGCGGCGCAGACCGGCCTGCCCTTCCACGCCAGCATCGCGGCGGCCAAAGGCGCCGTCGAGGGTCTCGTCCGATCGCTCGCCGCGGAGCTCGCTCCCGCGGTCCGCGTCAACGGCATCGCCCCCTCCCTCACCGACACGAAACTCGCCGCCGGGCTGCTCGACTCGGAGGCCAAACGCCACGCCTCGGCGGAGCGGCACCCGCTCAAACGCATCGGCGACCCGGCCGGGGCCGCGTCCCTGGCCGCCTTCCTCCTGAGCGACGCGGCGGGCTTCGTCTCCGGCCAGATCTTCAAGGTCGACGGCGGCCTCTCGGCGCTGAAACCGCTCTGAGGCGATGGGCAGACGGATCGCCATCGTCGGCGCCGGCGTCTCGGGCCTCGCGGCCGCCTGGGCGCTGCGGGGGAGCGGCGCCGAAGTCATCCTCTTCGAGAAGAGCCGCGGGCTCGCCGGGAGGGCGGCGTCGCGCACCCGCGCGGGCGTCCGCTTCGACCACGGCGCCAACTACTTCAAAGCCCCGCCCGGCCCGGTGGCCGACCTAGTCCTGGAGCAGCTCCCGTCCGACGATCTGGTGCGGATCGAAGGCGAGATCTGGACCTTCGATGCCCACGGCGCCCTGGGCCGCGGCGATCCGGCCCTCAACGCCGAACCGAAGTGGACCTACCGCTCCGGCATCAGCACGCTCGGCAAACAGCTCGCCGCCGCAGCGCGCGCGGAGGTCCGCCGGCAGGTACGCATCGAACGGCTGATCGAACGGGGCGGCCGCTGGCGGGCGGCCGATGGCGCGGGCGCCACGCACGGCCCCTTCGACGCCGTGCTGCTCACCGCGCCGGCGCCGCAGACCCGCGAGCTCCTCGCCCGCAGCACGCTCCCACCCGTGGGCGCAGACGCCCTGGCGGACGCGCTCGGGGCCGCGACCTACCACCGCCAATTCTCGGTCGTGCTCGCGGTCGAGGGCGAGCTCGAACGGCCCGGCGACTTCTTCGCGCTGGTGAACTCGGACCGCCGCCACGAGCTCGCCTGGCTGAGCTTCGAGAACGACAAACCGGGGCGCGTGCCGGCCGGGCAAACCGTGCTGATCGCGCAGCTCTCGCCCGCCGCCAGCGACGCCCTCTTCGACGCCGGACGCAAGCACGTCGCCGAGTTCGCCGCCGCGGCGGCCGGGCGGCTGTTGCGCTGCTCGCTGCCCCTGCGGTGGGCCGACGTGCAGCGGTGGCGCTTCGCGCACCCGGGCGCCGCCGCCGACCCCGGCGCGCTCGCCGCCGCGGCGCCGCCCGGCCTGTTCTTCGCCGGCGACGCCCTCGCCGGCCGGGGCCGCGTGGCCGCGGCGCTGGAGACGGGGCTCGAGGCCGCCCGCCAGATCGCCGCGCAGCTCGATCTCGTCACCGCGGGGGGAACGGAGACGCAATGAAGATCCTCCTCACCGGCGCCAACGGCTACATCGGCCTCCGCCTGCTGCCGAACTTGCTCGCCGCCGGCCACGAGGTGGTGTGTTTGGTGCGCGACCGCCGGCGCTTCCCCGCGGACGATTTCCGCGACCGGCCGGATGGGGCCGGCCGCCTGGAGGTGATCGAGGGCGACCTCCTCGACCGCGCCTCGCTCGATGCCATCCCCGCCGACATCGACGCCGCCTACTACCTCGTCCACTCCATGGGCGGCAGCGCCTCCGACTTCCCGGAGCTGGAGGCGCGGTCGGCGCGGCACTTCGTCGACGCCCTCGCCGCCACGCGGGCGCGCCAGATCATCTACCTCAGCGGCATCGTCAACGACCAGCCCCGCCGCCTCTCCCCACACCTCGCCTCGCGGCTGGGCGTCGAGGATGTGCTGCGCACCGGCCGCGTGCCGGTCACCGTGCTGCGCGCGGCGATCATCGTCGGCGCCGGCAGCGCCTCGTTCGAGATCATCCGCGACCTCGTCGAGAAGCTGCCGGTGATGGTCGCGCCCAAGTGGCTGCGCACGCGCTGCCAGCCGATCGCGATCCGCAACGTGATCGACTACCTGCTCGGTGTGCTCGACCACCCCGACGCGGCGGGCGAGACCTTCGACATCGGCGGCCCGGAGGTGCTGACCTACCAGGAGATGCTGCTCGCCTTCGCCGAGGTGCGGAAGCTGAAGCGGCTGGTGCTCCCGGTGCCCCTGCTGACGCCGCGCCTGTCCAGCTACTGGCTCTACTTCGTCACCTCCACCAGCTTCCCGCTCGCCCGCAGCCTGGTCGACAGCCTGACCCACGACATGACCTGCGGCGAGGACCGGATCCGCCGGCTGGTCGACATCGAGCGCATCCCCTACCGCGACGCCGTCGCCCGCGCCTTCAGCGTCATCTCCGAACAGCGCGTCCCCTCCAGCTGGATCGACTCGCTCGCCACCGGGCGCATGGACGCCCGCTTCCTGGAGAACGCCGAGGTGCCGGTGCACGCGGTGTTCACCGATGTGCGAACGGTCGCCTTCGACCGCGACCCAGAGGCGGTGCGGCGCAACATCTGGCGCATCGGCGGCGACCGCGGCTGGTATTCGGCCGACTGGGCGTGGCGCCTGCGCGGCTGGCTCGACCGCCTCGTCGGCGGCACCGGCCTGCGGCGCGGGCGGCGCCACCCCGAACGCCTGCGCCCGGGCGACGCCCTCGACTTCTGGCGCGTGCTGATCGCCGACGAGGCGAACCGGCGGCTGGTGCTCTTCGCCGAGATGAAGCTCCCCGGCGAAGCCTGGCTGGAGTTCAAAATCGAACCGCACGGGGATTCGGGCCCGGCCGGGGGATGGCAGCTGCGCCAGACCGCCACCTTCCGCCCCCGCGGCCTGTCCGGCCGGCTCTACTGGTACGCCGTCCTCCCGCTGCACCACTTCGTGTTCCAAACCATGGCTCGCGAGATCGTCGCCCGCGACTGACGGCACCGGCGCCGGACGCCCGAGGCGTCGGCGACCCCATCCCCCGGGCGACCCCGGCCCCGACGATGGTGGGTGGCACGATCCGCACGATGCGCGATCATCGCCACCGACGCCCCAATCCGCATGACCGCCTCCGCCGCCCACTCCGCCGCCCTCCCCAACGCCCTCCCCGCCCCGTCTCGAACGCATCCCCGGCGCCGCGCCGCCCTCCGGCTTTGCGCCGCCGCCGCGACCTCCGCCCTGCTCGCGCCGGGCGCGCGCGGCGGAGGACCCGCCCCGGACGCGGCGACCCTGCGCGTGCTCTGTTACAACATCCACTACGGCCAGGGCATGGACGGGCGCTACGACCTCGAACGGCTCGCCGCGGTGATCGCGGCGGCGAAGCCGGACCTCGTCGCGCTGCAGGAGGTCGACGTCGGCGTGCGGCGCTCGGGCCGCGTGCACCAGGCGCGGCGCCTCGGGGAGTTGCTCGGCATGGCCGTCCGCTTCGGGCCGACCCAGCACTACCAGGGCGGGCTCTACGGCAACGCGGTGCTCTCGCGGCTGCCGGTGCTCGACGTGGCCATCCACCCGCTGCCCTACACCGAACCCACCGCCGAACGCACGACCTACCCGCGCGGCGCGATCGCCGTCACCGTCCGCACCCCGGGCGGCGCGCCGCTGCGCTTCATCAGCACCCACTTCCAACACAACCTCGCCGCCGACCGGGTCGCCGAGGCGCAGGCGGTCAACGCGCTGTTCGCCGCCGACGGCGACACCACCGCGGCGGTGCTCGCCGGCGACACCAACGCCGAGCCCGGCTCCGCGCCGATGGAGGTGCTCGCCGAACGCTGGACCGGCCCGGCCGATGGCGCGGACGCGCCGAGCGCCCCCGCCGACGCCCCGCGCGTGCGCATCGACCACATCCTCTTCCGGCCGGCCGGCTCCGGCCTGCGCCTGCTCCGCACCGAGGTGATCGACGAACCGGTCGCCTCCGACCACCGCCCCGTGCTCGCCGTCTTCGCGCTCGGGCGCTGAGCGGCCCGGGCAGGGAGCCGGCAGGCAGCCAACCGCTACTCCCCGAAGAAGGTGAGCTCGGGGTTGATCTCGAGGCGGAAGATCTGCTCGTCGGCATCGCTGATCGCGAAGCTGCTCAGCAGCGCATCGCCGGAGCTCATGACGGGCGAATTCGAGACCTCCCAGGGCCCGCCGGACACGCTTTGGGTCACCACGAACAGGTTCTCGGGATCCGGCTTGTTCCATTGCAAGGTGATCCGGTCGGACGGCGAATCGACGAAATCGAGCTCGGGGAACACCACCATCTCGGCGACGCCGCGGGTCGAGAAGGCGCTCGTCGCGCCACCCCGGGAGGCGGTGACGGTGATCGAGGGGCTGGTCGCCAGCATGCTGTCCGGGGCGACCACCTGCGCCCGCACCAGCTCGGCTCCCGCCGCGGCCGTCGCCTCGCCGACGTAGTGCCGCCCCTGGGTCTGCGCCTCCGCCGGGTTGGCGAAGATGTCGTAGGTGACCTCGCCCGCACCGCCGACCGCCGAGGCGGCGATGATCACCGTGACCTGCCCGGTGCGCGGGTCGGTGGCGCGCAGCACGCGCAGCTCCGGCGCCGGGAAGGGCGCGCTCGCGTAACGGATGCCCGCCTCGCGCATGCCGTCGCCGTTGAGGTAGAACTCGCTGCGGCGCACCGCCGACGCCCCACCGCCCGCGACGTCGAGCCCGGCCACCGTGTTGAACGCCACCGTGTCGTCGGCCATGATCACCCCTTCGCCGGCGCTGACGGAGACCCCCGTGGCGTTGGGCAGGGGGATGCCGCCCCGGGAGACGCCGATGTGGTTGCGGCTCAAGGTCACCGCGCCGCTGGCGTCGCTGACCCGCAGGCCGTAGGACGATCCCCCGCCGATGACGTTGTCCTCGAGCGTCAGCCCGGCGGGCGACCGCCCATCGACACCCTCCACCAGGACCCCCGTCGTCACCGCCGACACGGCGGTGGCGGTGCGGTTGGTGCCGATCGCGTTGCCGACGATGCGGCAGTTGTCCGCACCGCCGCGCACGCGGATGCCGTTGCCGCTGCGCAGACCGGCGATGACGTTGCCCCGGCCGATCGTCACCCCGTCGGCATCCTCGACCAGGATGCCGTCGCCGGTGATGCCGAAGCCGATGCCGTCGAGGCTGCCGACGATGTTCCCGCTGAGGACGTGGGGGCCGCCGCCGGCCAGGCGCACCTGCGAGACGAAGTGCCCGGCGAAGGTGTTGTCGCTCACCGTCGCCCCGGTGGCGTCGGCGTAGAGCGTCAGCCCGTGCACGCCGTTGGCGCCGGCCGGGCGGTCGAGCGCGGGGTTCAGGCCGACCGTGTTGCCCGTGATCGTGTAGGTGCCCGCCGCGGCGGGCTCCTCGATGCTCACCGGGTCGTCGGGTTCGATGATCTCCAGGCGCCCGCCCGAATCGACCTCGCCGTCGCCGTCGGTGTCCTCCAGCGGCGTCACCGTCGCCGCCGGGCGGCCGGCCACCAGCAGGTTCAAGCGGCTGCCGACCAGCGTGTTGTCGGCGATGGTGGCGTTGCTGGTGGCGCTCAGGAAGAGCCCGTAGCGATGCTGCGCGGAACCCACGCCGGACGGCAGCCCGGCGCCGTCGCCGAGGGCGATGCCGACCCGGTTGCCGCGCGCGACCACCCCGTCGGCGCCGGAGACGAGGATGCCGATGCCGCCGCCGGCCACCGTGTTGTCCGAGACCGTCACGCCCGCGGTCGCCCCGGCGCCGAACACGATGATCCCGCTGAGGCTCTCGACGCCGGCCGAGCCGTCGCCCAACAGGCCGATGCGGTTGCCGCCCACCGTAAAGTCGCGGTCACCCGCCGCCGCGAAGCACACCACGCCGCCGCCGCCGGCCGCGGCGACCGTGTTGTTGGACACCGCGTTGCCCTTGCCCATGCGCATCAGCACCGCGTCGCCGATCGGCAGCGCGGCACCGGCCGGCGAGATGCCGAAGCGGTTGCCGGCGACCGTGTTCCGGTCCGCCCCGTCGCCGCTGACGATGACGCCGTAGAACTGCGTGCTGAACAGGCAATCGCGCACCTCGTTGTCGGCGCAGCCGTCGATCGTCACGCCGTTCTTGGTCAGGTTCTCGGCGATCTCGCCGCTGATGTCGGTGCCGAACTTGCAGCCGGTGACCTTGTTGCGCCCCTCGCCTGAGAGTTTGACGCAGCCGCCGTCGGCGCCGGTGAAGCCCTGCACCACGAGGTTCTTCAACTCGGTCTCGCCGCCGCGGATGTCGAAGCACACCCCGCCCAGCATGTTGCCGCGCACCAGCACCTGCCCGGCGGACTGGGTGGAACCGTCGATGACCACCGGCCGCGCGATGGCCGGCAGCAGCGAGCTCAGGAAGATCACCGGCACCTCCCCGCCGGGGATGGCGAAGGTGATCGGGCCGTTGGCGCCGCCGTTGAGCGCCTCGATGGCGGAGCGCAGCGTGCACTCGGGCTTCCCCTCGCTGTTGGTGAAGCCGGTGTCGCAACCGGTCGAACCGGACGCGCGCGGGCGGTCGCCGGTGGAGTTGACGACGAGGGCCTCGCTGGTCGGCAGGTTGAACGGCGCCGCGGCGCTGGGCTCGCCGAAGCGCGTGATGCACATCGCGTCGCTACACCCGCCGGCGTCGGGCAAGGTCTCGGCGCAGACGGTGATCTCGGCGCTGCACTCGCTGGTCAGCCCGAAGTCTTCGAAGGCGCGCAGCAGCGGCGCCGACCAGACCTGCATCTCGAAGCTGAAGCTCACCGAGGACCCGCCGACGCCCTCCCAGCAGACGTGCAGGTCGCGCCCGCCGAAGCAGCGCACGAAGCCCCCGGTGCCGGAGAACGAGGACTCGTCCAGCTCGCCGAGGAAGGGGGTCGTGATCCCCAACTCGACCTGGTCGGCGGAGAGGTTGGAGAGGTCCGCCGTGACCGTGTAGCGCAGCCGGCTGCCGGGCTCCACTTTGCCATCCTGCAACCCGGACACCGTGACGGCCGGCGGCTGCGCCCACAGCCAGGCCCCGTGGTCGGTGTTCGAGACGCTGATCGTGCCGCCGCCGACCTTCGTCCACGTCGCCGACATCGGCATGTCCCAACGCTGCGCCCCCACGCCCGCCAGCCCTGCCGGGACCTCGACCGGGATGGCGATGGAGAAGCCGTCGTCGCCCGCGTCGAGGTCGCTGAAGGTCACCGTCTGCCCGGCCACCAGCACGCCCTCGCGGTCGAAGGGCAGGATGGTGGCGAAGTCCGGCACGACCAAGGTCGCGCTCACCGACTCGAGCAAATCCCCGGGCTCGGTGCGCACCGGGGTGTCGCCGGGGACGCCGCGGAAGGCCAGCGTGTGCGTCTCGGTCGCCCCCGCCGCGGCATCGGTGTCGGCCACCAAGATGTTGCGGTAGGGGACGCCGACCGCCGCGGAGCTGAACGCCGCCTCCACGGCGGGATCGTCGTCGAAGCGCGACAACTCACCGGGGTGCGCGGCGCGCGCGCCTCCGGCGAGCATCGACAAGACGGCGGCGGCAACCGGGCACCAGGCGGGGCGAAGGAGGACGGGGAATGGGCGGGGCATCGCCCCATGCTACGCCCTCCCCGCCCCGATGTGACAGGGCGGGCGGCTTTTTTTCGGCGCCGGTCGGCGGAGCTGCGACGGCGGCGGGTCACGCTGCCTTCCGAATCCGTTGAGGGGGGCATCGACGGGGAAGCGTCTGCGCTCGTCAGGATGACACCGCATTCCTCGGAAGGGCTGGTGACCATCCCGCCCTCAACTCCTCAGACCTGTCACCCTGAGCAACGCGAAGGGCCTCTCACCGCGGCCCGCGTCTCGGGAGCCCTCCGCGGTTCGATGACCCCAGCGCCCCCCGGGCTAGGAGGCTGTCGGACGGACGAATCTCGAACCCGAACGATCTCGAATCTCGATCCAGATCGATACGGTGGTGAGGGGTTGATCGAGCTCAGCGACAAGCCAGCTGGGCGACGGGGCGAACTCAAGTACGATTCGCGCCGGAACGGGAAAGTCCGACAGCACCTCCGGGCTGCGGCTCGCCCTCGTCGAAGCTGAGGGAGTTGGTGTCGTGCCCGGCTCGGGCAGGGTGGTCACCCAGCCGCTTCGCCGATCCCGGCGGCCGCCTACTCAGCATCAACGAATGGCGGCGCCTCACCAGCAGAGGTGGTGATCGATCCGAGCGAGGGCGAGCTCACCCGAGTGGCGCCATCTCAAGGGGAAGTGCCGGAGGCACGAAAGATGGTAGCGCGGAGTGCAGCGCCAGCGGAACTCCGGGGCTCTGGGAAGCGTCGCCATCCGCCCTGGCAGGGGCGGGAGAAGCGGTGCTTCGTGCTGTTGGCGCCGGGGGACATCCACATTTCGAGGCCTACGGACGCTGCCGACGGGTTCGCCTGCTTGTTCGCCCATCGTGGCGGTGGTGTTTCGATAGAGTTTTGTTAGGAACCGGAGCGCTGTGGAGCGGGGCTGTCCGGGTTGCTCGCCGACACGGCGATCAACTGGTCGAGGGCGGTATTCCACCCAGGCCCGAAGCCGAGCTGGGCGTGGCGTTCGGCGGCTGCGGCGGACCAGTGCCGCGCCCGAGCGGTGTAACGTAGCGTGCCGTCGCCGAGGTCCTCGAAGGTGATGATCGCGACGAAGGGCAGACCGCCCTCGGCGAACGCGGCCGGAGCCGGTTCCCAGCCCTCACGGAACGCGGAGCTGAAGACGATCTTCTCGCCGTCGACGAGTTCCAAGAAAGCCCCTTCGGTTGCCACCTCCTCGCCGTCGGGCCCCGCCATCGTCGTGTTGAAACGGCCGCCAGGGCGCGGGTCGAGGTCGGCGTGAAGCACGCGCCAAGGCGCCGGACAGAACCACTTCGGCAACAGATCGGGATCCGTCCAGCAGCGGTAGAGGCAGAGCCCGAGGTCGGCGAAGGGGATGTCGCGGGTGATGGAGAGTTCGTGGTTCATCGGGGTTGGTGGTGGCGGTTTGGGTTGGGCGGGATCAGGCGGGCGGCTCGCATGCCCGCCCGGGGGGGAGCCGCTGAGCGGCAACCCGATCCCGGTGGAGCCGGCACTTTTTCCTCCCTCATAGAATGGCGCCGCGAGGCGTGTTCAATCATGCCCTAACCCTTCACCATGACGGAGAACCCGCCGTAGGAGAAGCGGGCCATGTCGAAGGGAGGCTCGACGCCGGGGTTCTGGTCGGGGCACAAGGCCTTCATCCGCTCGTCGGCCATGACCTTGGCGTTGACCGCATCGCGCTGGGCGCGGTCGCGGTAGGTGATGTAGGCAAAGACGACCACCTCGCCCTCCCCGATCCGGCGAGTTGGGGGAAGGGCTTGCCGAACTCGGAGTTCACGTCGTCGCCGACGGATTCGATGTAGTCGATCGCGCCATACTCCTTCCAGATCTGCGCGGACTTTTCCGCGATCTCGCGGTAGCGGTCGAGTTTGTCCTCGGCGACGACGATGACGAAGCCGTCGATGTAACCCACGCTGGGGTTCGGTTCTGGGGTGCTCATGGGTTGGCGGGTTTCGGTTTGGGTTTCGGTTTCGGTTTGGGCCCTCGGTTGGGTTCGGGTTGCAGCAGCGGCCGGACGTCGACCGGGAAAAACCCGGCGAGCCACTCGCGTGCTCGGGAGAGGTTCCGGCGGATCAGGGCGGGGTCGCGCAAGGTCTTGGCGATCAACATCGAGCCCTGCCAGACCGCGTTGAGCTGCCACGCCAGCTCCTCCGGGCCGAAGTTCGCCCGCGGGCAATGGCGCTGCTTCGCCGCCCCGATCAGGCGCGCGACGTTCTCCGTCCAGCGTTGCAACTCCGCCGCCGCAGCGCCCCGCAGCATCTCGCTCGACTGCGCCGTCTCCTGCGAAACCACGCCGACCACGCAGGTGCAGACCTCGTCTCCGCGCCGCGTGAAGCCGTCCATGATGGCGAACATCGCCCCGAGCTGTGCGAGCGGGTCCGCCCCCGCGTCCTCCCAGGCCTCGGCATAGAGCGCCGTCCCGAACTCGCCCCACCGCTCGACGGCCGCCCGGCCGATGGCCTCCTTCGACGGGAAATGGTGGAAGAACGCCCCGCGCGTCACCCCCGCCGCCCCACAGATCTGCCCGACCGAGGTCGCCGCGAAGCCCTGCTTCAATATCAGCCCCACCGTCGCCTCGACCAGCGAAGCCCGGGTGGCCTCCGGATCCCGGCGGCGTGGCGATTCGGCAGAGTCACTCATGCAGACACCCCCAATGTAATACCAACCGTTCGGTATGCAAGCGAAGGAGGGCGCAATTTGCTCATTGGAAGCGAAGCGACTGGGTGACGGCCCCTCCCGAGGCGATCCCGATGCCAACGCCCTCGGCGTCAACGAGCGCATGCCGCAGCCCGGAGCTTGGGGCGCGATTCGGGTTCGGGAGCGACCTGCAAAGCGAGGTTGCGGGGCGGGTGCGCCGCCCCTTCAGGGCGGATCGCATCGCCCGGCTTGACTCGCCGCTGCGGCGGACTTGGTTTGTCCCCGATGGAAGCCTTCACCCCCCTCACCGGCCGCCTCGGTCAGTTGCTCGCCGAAACGCCGGGCGCCGGCCCCCGTCTCGAATTCTTTATCGAGATCGAGTTCGAGGATGGCGAGTTCGATGGCGAGGACGGCTCGCCGTTCCTGCGCATCAACCACCTGCGCGCTCCGGGCCGCAGCTGGCGGTCGTTGCAAAACCAGAGTTGGGGCGCCGGCGACGGGCAGGCCGACGCGGGCGACCTAGACGCGGTGATCCTCTTGTTCCGCGCCTCCAACCCGGTGGCGATCCGCTCGCTCTCGCTCGGCGCGTTCGACGCCGACGGGCGCATCCCGGTGTCGATGCAGATGGTCGCCGACTTCGAGTCGGAGGCCGACCGCGAGGGGCTGGACGAGCACGGGATCGACCTCGAGGGGCTCGCGCTGGAACTCGGCCCGCTGCGGATCTCCACGCGCCTCGAGAAACAACTGCGCGGCGACGAGGACGCGACCCGCGCCGCCGTCGCGGAGGTCATCGAGCTCGCCGACTACGGCCCGCTCGAAAAGGTGCAGGGCGGTTTCGTGTTCCCCCCGCAGGCGTAGCGGGCGGGAGCCCACGCCCCGGCGTCGAAGGGGACAAATCGCAACCCGGAGCTGCGGAGGGCCCGGGTGAGCCAATCGAAACGATCGTCCTTTCTTCTTCATTTCATTCCGCCCCCTCGTCCTTTCCGCTTTGAAACCCGGTACACAGCAGAACTTCGGAACTCCTCGGGATTGACCTCCAAGCTTTTGGATGCCCATCGTAAACACAGTGCGCAAACCCTCCTTCGTCGCGATCGTTGTGCTAGCTCCGGGGCTGGGCGCCGCCGCCGTTGTCGGCTATGACGCGGTTCGCCTCGAGCCTAAATTCGGAAACGTCATCTACACTGGAATTTCTCCCGGCGGGATTCTTTCAGGCTATGATCAAGCAAACGGCGACCGGGTCGTCATCGTTGATGGAGTAGCCCACCGGTTCCCGTACCCCGACGACGCACAGATCGGCGTATACGGTGCCTTTGGGGACTCGGGCATCGCATTTAATGTGAATTATGGTGCTGCTGGTGATCCGTACACCGGCATCCTCGCATTCATGATCGATGGCACGCTCACCGACATCGGCTATGCGCCCCAGGGCACAAGCTTGACTTTAGGAGGCCAGAATGCAAACGGCGTGGTGGTGGGGAGGGAATCGACGCCCGACTTGGGACTAGTAGGGTTTGTCTTCGAACCGGGCAGTGGAGGAAGAATTGTGCCTACACTGGACGGCATCCGGGTGGGCTCGCTTGAGCTAGTCAATGATCACGGGTGGCTTGTCGGGAGAGGAATCTCCCCTGACGCTGGGGGAGGCATCTTCGCATGGCGAGAAGGTGAGCCCGCAGTGCAGGTGGCAGCGGGCAGCTTCGTTTCGCCGAACGGAATCAACAACGTCGGCGCAATTGTCGGATATGTCGGCAACTCGGGCTTCTACTGGGAAGATGGTCAGCTTTCCGCTCTCGGCGACTACCTAGTCGAAGACCCGGCGAACCCGGGGGTGCTTAACAACGCAACCACCCTTGCTTCTGCTGAAGGTATCAACGAAAGCGGTACGGTCGTCGGATATGCACAGCTTACGAATGTCGCGGGATTCACTCCTAGCAGGGTGCCGCAGTATGCTTGGTTGTGGAAGGAAAATGACGGGATAAACCTACTCGATAACTTGGTCGATCCCGATCTTAACTTGCATCTCATGGACGTTGTGGGGATTGCTGGCGATGGATCGATTCTGGCATCGGGACTATTGCCAGGCGACGAAACTATCGAGTATTTCCTGCTACACCCAATCCCAGAACCATCACCCCTTACACTAACGCTGTTTGTATTGTTTGGGTGTCAAGCTGAGCTGGTCCTGATTTCTTGGACACCCTAGGTGCTTAGCCTTTGGGTTTCTGGGTAAGGGACTCGAACTCGTCGGGCGGGATGCCGCCGATGGACGAGTGGATTCGGTTTCGGTT
>JAUIGD010000598.1 GCA_030430255.1 Verrucomicrobiia bacterium | reverse complement strand
CTGCCGCGCCGTCCTCGCCGCCACCGCCCTGCTCGCCGCCGCCGCCCCGGCGCGGGCGGAGTTGGACTTCGCCCACGACGTCCTGCCGCTGATCAAAGCGCACTGCGCCGAGTGCCACACCGACGGCACCTACAAGGGCAGCTTCTCGATGGACACCCGCGAGGCGATGCTCGGCTCGGACGAGGGGGTCGTCGTGCCCGGCGACGCGGCGGGCAGCCTGATGATCGAATTGCTCACGCTGGACGACCCGGACGAGCGCATGCCGAAGAAGGCCGACCCGCTCCCGCCCGAGGCCGTCGCCCTGCTGACGAAGTGGGTCGATGAGGGCTTGCCTTGGGAGGAGGGCTTCAGCTTCAAGGCGCGCAGCTGGCAGGCGCCGCTGGCGCCCCGGCGCCCGGAACTGCCGCCGGCCGCATCGCCCGGCGAGAACCCGATCGACCGCATCGCCGGCGCCTACTTCGCCGAGGAGGGGGTTCCGGCGCCCGCGCCGCTCGCCGACGCCGCCTTCCTGCGCCGCGTGACTCTCGATCTGTTGGGAACGCTGCCGGCTCCCGCGGAGCTGGACGCCTTCGTCGCCTCGGGGGACACGGCCAAGCGGGCGGCGAAGGTCGCCGAGTTGCTCGCCAGCGAGCTCGACTACGCCGACCACTGGATGACGTTCTGGAACGACCTGCTGCGCAACGACTACGCGGGCACCGGGTTCATCGACGGCGGGCGCTCGCAGATCACCGCTTGGCTCTACGCCGCACTGCGCGACAACATGCCCTACGACCAATTCACCCGCGAGCTGCTCAGCCCGCGCGGCGGCTCCGAGGGCTTCATCAAAGGGATCAAGTGGCGCGGCAACGTCAACGCCAGCCAGGTCCAGGAGATCCAATACGCGCAGAACGTGTCGCAGGTCTTCTTCGGCGAGAACCTCAAGTGCGCGTCCTGCCACGACAGCTTCATCGACGACTGGAAGCTCGAGGACGCCTACGGCATGGCGGCGATCACCGCCGAGCGCCCGCTGGAGCTGCACCGCTGCGACAAGCCCACCGGCGAGACCGCGAAGGCGAAGTTCCTGTTCGCCGAGCTCGGCGAGATCGACCCCGCCGCGCCACGCGCCGCACGCCTACAGCGCGCCGCCGAACTGGCCACCGCGCCGGAGAACGGCCGCCTCGCGCGCACCGTCGTCAACCGCCTCTGGGCGCGCCTCATGGGCCGCGGCCTGGTCGAGCCGGTCGACGTCATGGCGAACCGCCCGTGGAGCGAGGACATGCTCGACTGGCTGGCCTGGGATCTGGCCGAGAACGGCTACGACCTGAAACGCACGCTGGCCCTGATCGCCACCTCGCGCACCTACCAGAGCGTCGCCGCCCCGCCGCCGGGCGAGGCGGAAGCGTTCGTCTTCAAAGGGCCGATCGCCAAGCGCATGACCGCCGAGCAGTTCATCGACGCCGTCTGGCAGATCACCGGCACCGCGCCCGGGAAGATCGACGCCCAGGTCGAGCGGAACCCCGACCGCACCGCGGCGGCACAGCCCGCGCCCGCGGGGGCGCGCTGGATCTGGACCGCCGGCAACCCGCGCCCGGGCGGGGAGCGCATCGTCCTGCAACGCGCGTTCGAGGCCCCGTCCGAAGCGGGCGCCGCGACGCTTTGGATCACCGCCGACAACGAATACACCGTCTCGCTCAATGGCCAGCCTGTCGGCGCCGATGGCGACTGGACGGACCTCGAGCGCTACGAGGTGGGCGGCTCGATCAAGCCCGGCCGCAACCTCCTGCGCGTCGAGGCGACCAACACCACCAACTCCCCCAACGCGGCCGGCTTGTTGGCGCTGCTGCGCATCGGGGACTTCGATCTGGCCACCGACGCGACCTGGACGACGCCCGACGGCGCGGCGGCGGCCGTCGTCGGCGGCGCCGACGGCTGGGGCGGGCTCGCGGCCCAGCTCGGCGGCGACGCGGACAGCGGCGGCCCGGACGTGCGCGCCTCCCTCGTCAACGCCACCCTCCTGATGCGCGCGCTCGGCCGCCCGAACCGCGAGCAGGTGGTCACCACCCGCCCCGCCCAGCTCTCCACCTTGCAGGCGCTCGAGCTCAACAACGGCGCCGAGTTCGTCACCATGCTCCGCGAGGGTGCTTCCCGCTGGCTGCGACTGCACGGCGGCGAGCCGGAACGGCTCGTCGACGAGCTCTACCGCACCGCCCTCTCACGGGAACCCGGTGACATGGAGCGCGCCGTCGCCCTCGACCTCCTCGGCGGCGACGAGCCGACCCCGGAGGGCGCCGAGGATCTGCTTTGGACCGTCTTCATGCTGCCCGAGTTCCAATTGATCCGCTGAGGCAGGGTGGCGGAAGTGGCAAAAGTTTCCAACTGCCGAGCCGCTGCCCGCTTCGAGTCGCAAGGACGTGACAGAACGGTGGGTCAGCGGCAAGCGGGATGGGTGCGGCGCTGAGCTGGAGGGAAAACGTCCCCGTTTTCCGCGGGTCCGCTGACGCAGGGGGGGAAGTGGCAAAAAAAGTTTCCAAATGCCGAGCCGCAGCCCGCTTCGAGTCGCAAGGACGTGACAGAACGGTGCGTCGGCAGCAAGCGGGATGGATGCGGCGCGGAGCTGGAGGGAAAACGTCCCCGTTTTCCGCGGGTCCGCTGACGCAGGGGGGGCGGAAGTGGCGGAAGTGGCGGAAG
>JAUIGD010000128.1 GCA_030430255.1 Verrucomicrobiia bacterium | reverse complement strand
GTGGCGGAAGAGGCTGGAGCGCAACCCCGGCACCGCGCCGCTTGCCTTTTCAAAGTCGTCCGAGACGCAGGAAATAAAGAGGACCGCTTCCGCCATCGCGGGCGGAGTATCGCCCCGACCGGGCCGCGGGGTCAACGCACGAGCGTGGCGGCGTGATCCGCGAAGCCCGCGCAGGAATGCGGGGGGATTTGCGCTTGGGGGCTACCGGCCCCGCCGCCAGAAAATGGCACCGAGCAGCAACGCGTAGAGGCCGCAGGCCGCCGCGGCGATGGCGCGCGCCGGTCTTGCCTCCGCCGCGACCTCGGGCCTGGAGGCACCGGGGTCGGCGCCCGCCTCCGCAGGGGCTTCGACCTCCCACCAGAAGTCGAACAGATCGGTGTCGGCACTGATCTCGCCGGCACGCTGTTCGGGGCGGCCGTCGAACGGCACCAGCGCCATCTCGCGCACGGCGCCGATCTCATATTCCGAACTCGGCAGCATCCGGCGTTCGCGGAAGGCCCAGTGGGCGACGGCGACCCGCCCGTCCTCGGGCACGATCTCGGCGCCGCCGAGCGCCTCGATCAGCTCGTACTCGCAGACGTAGATCAGCGCGGTGTAGGGGGTGGTCTTGGGGTCGTCGATCGGCGAGCGCTTCACGAGGCGCGCCTTCACCAGGGAGGGTTCCACCCCGGTTTCGGCGGGCGGTTCGGGCTCGCGGGTGTCGAACTCGACGTCGCGCCACTCGACGTCCGCCTCCGCCGCGGCGGACTCCGAGAGGAAGAGGTCGCGGGCGGCGATCGCCCAGATCACGAGGCGCTTGTCGCGCATCAGCGCCGCGGCGCCCTTGCGCTTGGCGAGCTGCTCGCGGACGCCGGAGGCGGCCTGGCCGTTGACCGCGATGAGGTCGACCGGCAGCCCGAGGCGCGCGGCGAGGTGCTCGCCGAAACCGGCGCCCACGCCCCACTTCAGCCCGCCGAGGGTGTCCGAATAGATGTTGGTGAAGCTGTCGCCTAGCAAAACGATGGGGGACGACGGGTCGAAGGTCGCGCCCTCCACCGGCGTCGCCCAGACCTCCTCCTCGGCGAAACCGCCAGCGCCGATATCGAGCTTCTCGACGAGGTCGCCGGTCGAGGCGCGCCGTTGTCTCCCGCCGTAGGCGAACTCCGTCTTCGGCAGGTCCGCGTACCAAACACGGCCCTGCACCTCGGCGGCGACGCGTTCGGCGGCGAGCCCCATCCCCTCCGGCGTCCAGTGGGTGTCCTGCTTGAGGAAGAGCTGCCCGTCCCCCTTCGCGTTCCAAAAAGCGTCCGCCAGGTCCAGAACGGTCACCCCCGGCATGGCGTTCAATTTGGCATAGAACTCGGGCGCGTCCGGATGCGCGAGCGGCGCCCCGGCGCGGAGGCCGAGGTGCTCCGGGTAGATCATCGGTTTGACCGGGATCGGCACGAGCAGGAGTTCGGTGTCCGTCCCGGCGAGCTGTTCGGCGAAACGGGAGATCGCGGCGAGCGGCGAACGCCAGAGCTCGCGGTTCGGGTCTTTGGCGACCGAATCCGGCTCGGCGCGCAGCGGCCCGTAGCCGGTTAAGGCGTCGAGTGCCGCCGAATAGTAGAGCCAACCGTCGCGGCCGATGTGGGTCTTGCGGTTGCCCTCGCGCAGCGGCCCCCGGGTCAGCGCGTTCTGGAGCAACTTCCGCGGCGGCTCCGCGAACGGGGCGTCCTCGATCTTGCCCTCGGCCGCCTTCAGGTGGGCGGCGATGCCGACGTCGGGGTCCTTGCGGAAGAGGTAGCCCACCGGTGCGAAGCGCTCGGCGACGTTGCGGTAGAGCGGCGGCAGGGTGATCAGCAGCAGGAAGCAATAGATGAGCGCGTACGCGGAGCGGCGGCCGATCTGGAAATCGACGGTCTCCTCCTGGTCGGCGTAGGGGTTGTTCAAAACTGGAAGTAGAGGAACGGGTTGAAGCCCTGGCTGAACATGGCCGCGGTCGCGGCGACCAACAGCGCCAGGCCGGCGAGCGCTTTGGGCAAGGTGAAGCGGCGCAGGATCGCCTGGGTGTTGGGCAGCGCGAAGGCGGCGAGGGCCGCGAGCGCGAACCAGAACAGGGCGGCGGGCCGCGCGGCCTGCGCCCAGACGACGCCCGCGGTCGGCGCCGGGTCGCCGAGCCCGAACATGGCGGCGAGGTAGCGGGCGGCGACCTCGAAGTTCTCGGCGCGGAAGAACACCCAGGCGACCAGCACGACGACGAAGGTGACGGCCACTTTGACCGGGGCCGGGACCGAGGCGTAGCGGTCGCTGCCGCCGAAGAAGCGCTCGAAGGCGAGCATGCCGCCGTGGATCGCGCCCCAGGCGACGAAGGTCCACTGGGCGCCGTGCCAGAGGCCGCCGATCAGCATCACGAGCATGAGGTTGACGTAGGTGCGGCGCGGGCCGCCCCGGTTGCCGCCGAGTGGGATGTAGAGGTAGTCGCGGAGGAAGCTGGACAGGGAGATGTGCCAGCGGCGCCAGAACTCGGTGATCGATTTGGATTGGTAGGGCGACTCGAAGTTCTCCGGGAAGCGGAAGCCGAACATGCGGCCGAGGCCGATCGCCATGTCGCTGTAGGCGGAGAAATCGAAGTAGATCTGGAACGCGTAGGCGCAGACGCCGAGCCAGGCGGCGGGGGTGGAGAGCGAGCCCGCGCCGGCGCCGAAGCAGAGGTCGGCGATCTCGCCGCAGGGGTTCGCCAGCAGGATCTTCTTCGCGAAGCCGAAGTTGAAGCGCGTCAGGCCGTAGGCGAACCCCGCGGCGGTGTGGGGGCGGTGGCGGATCTGCTCGGCGACGCTGCCGTAGCGGACGATGGGGCCGGCGACGAGCTGGGGGAACATCGACACGTAGCAGGCGAAGGAGAGGAAGTCCGGCGCCGGGCGCGCGTGGCCGCGGTAGATGTCGATGGTGTACGACATCGACTGGAAGGTGTAGAAGCTGATGCCGACGGGCAGGATGATGCTGTAAAAGTAGGCCGGCATCTCGACGCGGCCGAGCCCGAGCAGTTCGCCGAGCTGCGAGGCGTTGGCGGCGAAGAAGCCCGCGTATTTGAAGAACGCGAGCACCCCGAGGTTGACCGAGACCGAGGTGAGGAGCGCCGCTTTGCGCCGCTTCGTCCCCTCCGGCGCGGCGCCGACGACCTTGCCGCACTGGAAGTCGATCCAGGTCGACCCCAGCATCAGGAACACGAACCACGGGTTCCACCAGGCGTAGAACAGGTAGCTGAACAGGGTCAGCACCAGGTGCCGCCACGACGCCGGCGCGAGGTAGTAGCCGGCGAGCGCGAGCGCCAGGAAGTAGAACAGAAAGATGTGCGAGGAGAAGACCAAGCCCGCTCACTCTGGCGGGCCGCAAGGTTTTGGCAACGCGGCCTTTGCTGCGGAGATCAACCCCGCCGTCCCCGCAGCTGCCCGACCGCCTGCCGCTCCGGCACCCAGAGGAGGTCGCCGCCGCGCACCGGGTCGGCTTCGGACGCGTCGTCGATGAACTCCCGCCCGCCGTCGCCGCCGGACCAGAGCCCGAGGACCTCCTCGTGGGCGAGCGGGATCCGCCCGCCGGCCCGCTCCAGCAGCGCGCCGGCGGTCGCCTTCCGCCGGGGCGGCAGATAAAACCCGGTCCGGCCCACAGCGCCCATCACCGAAGCCGGGCGGCGCGCACCGGGATCGTCCCCGAGCCGGTAGACGTAGATGCGGTCGAGCCCGACCTCGCGGCCGCCGGGCCAGAAGCGGAACTCGAACTCCATCTCGCGCGGGGCATCGACCGGAACGGCGATCTCCGTCCAGCCGGCGCCGACCTCCTCCGCCCCGGGCCGGCGGCCGCTGAAGGTCACCGCGTCGTGGGCGACATCGACGAAACAGCGCGCGTCCCCGGCCGGCTCCATCAGGCGGAACCGATACACCACCAGATGCCGCCCGGCGGGCAGCGGGGCGTAGGGACCCCAGAGCAAAATCGCGCCCGAACGGCCTCGCAGCGCGAACTTCGCGTGTGCACCGGCCAGCTCGGCGGGCGCGGCGTCGCGATGCTGCATCGGTTTCTCGGCAGCGTCGCACACCTTCGTCAAGGTGACCTCCCCCACCCCGGCCAGGCAGCCCGGATCGCGAGCCACCGCATCGAGCAACACCCGTTGGCCTTCGCGACAACCCACCGCGTCGGTGAACGCGAAGCCGAGCGGGTTGTCCGGCCCCGGGAGGCCGCGGCGACCGAAGGCCGGCGAGGCGACGCACACCGAGGTCCCGGCGCCGCCGAGGGCGAGAAGGAATTGTTTCCGGTTCATGGCGGCACTCTAAACCGACCTCCGCACCGATCCCAGCGAATCGATCCCCTCCCGTCGCACCATCGGCGCACCATCGGCGCAGCAATTCGCATGAGAGGGAGAGCGGGGCGTCGCGACCCACCGCATGCTGGTCTCGTCATGAAGCCCCCGCCCTCCCCCGCTGACTCCGCCACGCCGTCGTGCGCCCGCGCCCCGCTCCTCGCCACGATCACGCTGTTGGCCGGCGCCGTTCCAGGGCTCGCCAACAACCTTTCCATCGGCGATGTCCGCCTGATCGACGCGGGCGGCGGCATGGCCGACATCGAGTTCACGATGGCTTGGGAGAATTCCTGGCACGAGTCTTGGACCGAGGCGGGCGGCACCATCCAAGTCACCAACTGGGATGCCGTCTGGGTGTTCGCAAAATTCCGGCAGAACGGTGGCCTCTGGCAGCACGTCCAGCTCGCGGCGGCCGGACATGGGCCGACCGGGGGCACGGTCATCGAGGTCGCCGAGGATGGCGGCGCCCGCCTCGGTGCCTTCGTGCACCGCGCCGCGACGGGCCGCGGCGACGTGAGCTGCCCGGCGATGCGGCTGCGCTGGGACCTCGCGGCGCAAGGCGTGCCGTCGGCGGACGACCTCGACATCACGCTGCTCGGGGTCGAGATGGTGTACATCCCCGAGGGGTCCTTCGACCTCGGCTCCGGCGGCACGGAGGCGGCCGCCTTCCACACCGCCCCCGACCCTGCCGTCCCCTATCGCATCGCGAGCGAAGCGGCGTTCGACGTCGGGGGGGATCCCGGCGATCTGGCCGCGACCAGCGAGCTGCATGCGGGCGCTGTCCCTGCGGGCTACCCGAAGGGATTCGCGGCCTTCTACTGCATGAAGTACGAGGTCACCGAGGGGCAGTACGTCGACTTCCTCAACCTGCTCGACCCCGGGATCGTGGCCCCTTACTTCCCCGGTCAGGCGGGGAACTGGCGCCATACGATCTCGGCCGCTGCCGGAGGGGGCTTCGAGTCGGCGGCGCCGGATCGGGCCTGCGGCTACTTCAGCATGGTGCGTGCGCTCGGCTACCTCGATTGGGCGGGGCTGCGACCGATGACGGAGATGGAATTCGAGAAAGCCTGCCGCGGCCCCCGCGCGCCGTGGGTCAACGAGTTCGCCTGGGGCGACACGACCTTGGTAGGATTGGAGGGCTTCGTCGGCGTTGATGGCAGCGGCACGGAGACCGCCGACCCGCCCGCGGCCAACGCGCACAGCAATACCTCACCGATCGGAGGCCCCGTGCGCGCCGGGATTTTCGCCACCGACTCCTCCACCCGCGCGACCGCAGGGGCGGGCTACTACGGAGTCATGGAGTTGAGCGGCAACCTCCTCGAGTTCGTCGTCAACGCCCGGGATGAAACCGGCAGCCGCGGGTTCGACGGGACGCACGGCGACGGCGACGAGTACACGGACCCGCTCGCGGTCTGGCCGGGTTCTTCCTACTGGCACTACGGCGGCCGGGGAGGATCGGTCGCCGACCGCACGAACTTCGATCGGTTCCGCACCTCCGACCGGGCGTATGCGGTCAGCCCCTACAGTTCGAGCGCATACTACAACGGTGCCCGCGGCGTGCGGTCGGCGCCCTGAGGGCTTCGCGCGCGCTGGGCTCACCCCATCCGATCCGCTCCATGGATACCACCAGACGCCTCGCCGTCGTGTTCGCACTGCTCACCGCGGCGGCGGGCGCTGCGCCCGAAGACCGGTTTCGCGGCGGCGGCGGAGACGGCGCGGCGGCGGCGCACGCCCGCGGCTACCTCCCGCCCGCAGGCGGCGCCGAGGCGCGCTTCACCGGGGGCGGCGGCTTCGATGGCCACGCGTCCGCCCGCTTCGCGGGGTATGCGCCTCCCGCAGGTGGCGGCGCTGCCCGCTTCGTCGGCGGCGGCGGCTTCGACGGCTATGCGGCGACCTTCACCCGGGGCTTCCTCCCCCCGGGCGGCGGGAGTTTGGGCCGCTTCGCCGGCGGTGGCCACGACGGCCACGCGACCGACCTCGCCGACCGCCAGCCCAACCCGTTGCGGACCGACTCTGACGGCGACGGCATCCCGGACTGGTGGGAGGCCAAATTCTACCTGAGCCTGTCGGTCGCCGATGCCGCGTCAGACACCGACGGCGACGGCGACGGCGCGCTTTCCGAGTTCCTCGCCGACACCGACCCGCACGACCCGCGATCGGTGCTGGCGGTCGCTTCGATCTCCCGCGCCGCGGGGCTCGAGATCGTGTTCGGGCCCGCTTCGGTGGACAGGGTCTACTGGGTCGAGACATCGTCGCTGTTGGAGGAAGGGAGCTGGACGCCCATCGGGGCTCCCCCGACCGCTGGCAGCGGGGGAACGATGACGCTCGGAGCCGGGGACCCGGGGGCGCCGACGGCGCTTTTCCGCATCGGCGCGCGGCTCCCCGACTGAGCGCGGGCGGCCCGCGCGGGGCGATCCGCCCCGGAGCCGCCGAGGTGGAAATCGACAACGGCGTGTTCAAAGTCCATCTTCCGCGGAGCGCGGTGCCCGGGCAGAAGCGATGGGGACCGCCTCCAACCCGTGTCCAGCCCCATCCACCACCACCCACCGATACCGCGATGACCTCCTATCTTGGCGCACTCTCGAAGGTCAAAGGGGGCGCGGGCCGCCTCGCGGAGGTGGTCGGGGTCCTGGCGAAGTACGGGCTCGCCGAATGGCTGCGCGACTCCGGCGACAGTTGGCTCGCGAGGCACCTGCGCGGGGCCTCCGGCGAACCGCTCAACCAACACAGCCCGGAAACGCGGTTCCGACTCGCGCTCACCGAACTCGGGACCACCGGGATCAAGCTCGGCCAGATGCTGAGCACCCGCGCCGACCTCCTCGGGCAGGATCTGACGGACGAGCTCGCCAAGCTCCAAGCCGACACGCCGCCGGACCCCTTCGACACGGTGCGCGCACTGGTCGAGGCCGAACTCGGCGAGCCGCCCGAACAGCGCTTCGCCCGTTTCGAGGCCACGCCGATCGCCTCGGCCTCCATCGGTCAAGTCCACCGCGCCACCTTGCAGACCGGCGAACAGGTCGTGGTCAAAGTGATGCACGAGGGGATCGAGGAACAGGTGCGCCGCGACCTCGACATCCTCGCCCTCCTCGCCGATCTCATGGAGCGGGGTTCCGCGCAGCTGCGGCGGATCCAACCCGTCGCCACGGCCAAGCACTTCAAACGGACGCTCCTGCGCGAGATGGACTTCGGCTACGAGGGCCGATCCATGGAGGAGTTCGGCCGCCGCTTCGAGGGCGACCCCCACGTCCGCTTCGCCACCTATTTCCCGCAGCACAGCACCCGGCGTGTGCTCACCATGGAGTTCCTCGACGGGGTGCCGGTCTCTGACCGCGCCGCCCTGGAAGCGACCGGCGAGGACTTGACCGAGTTCGCCCGCAGGGGCGCCAACGCCTACCTCGACATGATCTTCCGCGACGGCTTCTACCACGCGGATCCGCACCCGGGGAACATCCTGCTGCTCGAAGGCAACGTCGTCGGCATCCTCGATTGCGGGATGGTCGGGCGGCTCGACGAGGTGATGCGCGAGGAGATCGAGAGCCTGCTCCTCGCCGCCATCGAGCCCGACCCCGATGAGCTCGTCGAGATCGTGTGCCGCCTCGGCTCGGTCCCGCCCGAACTCGACCGGGACGCCCTCCGCGCCGAGCTCTCCGAGATCGTCGCCGAGTACTCCGGGCAGCGCGTCGACCAGTTCGACGTCGGCGGCGCGCTCAACCGCGTGGTCGGGCTGGTCCGGAGCTACCACATCGTCCTGCCCCAGGGTTTCGTCCTGCTGCTGAAGACCCTCGTGATGCTGGAGGGGACAGGGCGCCAGATGAGCGCCGGTTTCAGCCTCGCCGAGCTGCTCGCCCCCTTCGGCCGGAGGGCGATGCGCCGGCGACTCGACCCGCGCCGCGCCTGGGCGGGGATCACCCACTCCTACCGCGATTGGCGGCGCCTGTTCGAAAGTCTGCCGCGCGACCTCAGGGACATCCTCTCCAGGGTGCGGAGCGAATCGATCGAGGTGCAGCTGGAGCACCGCCGGCTGGAGACCACGGTGGACCGCCTGGTCGTCGGCATCCTCGCCTCCGCCCTCTTCGTCGGCTCGGCGCTCATCTTGAGCAGCGCCGTGCGGCCGACGGTCGGGGGCGTCTCGGTGCTGGGTGCCGTCGGGGTGCTCGTTTCGACCGCCCTCGCAGGCCGGCTCCTCATCGCGATCCGGCGCTCGAGAGACCGCCGCGGGTGACGCCCCCTTGCGGCTCAGCGCCGCAACACGGCCAGCCAGTCGCCCTCCGCGTCGGGCGCGCGGAGCTTCGCCTTGCCGCCGCCGTCCGCGCCGCCGCCCTCGACCAGCTCCCCGCCGGTGCGCGGGTTGAACCACCCGACCCGGAAGCGCCCCTCGACCCCGGCCAGGTCGATGTCGCGCTCGCCGCCGTCGGGCAGGTAGACGAGGTAGACATGGCCCGGCTGGCCGAAACAGTAGGCGCTGTTGTCGTGCTCCGGGTTGCCGACCAGCTCGTCGAGGTCGGTCATGTCCCCGAGCGGGAGGTCGTTGCCGGTGAGGAAGTCGATCGCGATGCGGCAGTAGTCCCAGCTCCGGTCGCGCGAGCGCCAGTCCTCGCAGACGAGGTCGTTCTGCGGCAGCTTGTAGCCGAAGTAGTACTCCACTCCGGAGCCGCCCGCCATCAGGGTGCCCCAGAGCGCATACTTGCGCGTGTCGTCGACGCTGGGGTTGTCGAAGTTCTCCGGCATCCCCGGGTAGCCCTCGTCGGCGGGCATGCCCTCGCCGGCCGTCCCGGGCTCATCGAAGCCGATCACCCACGGTCTGCCGGCTTCCGCCGAGGCGCGGTTCCACTTCACAACCTGCCAGTGGCAATCGCGGATGTTGCTGTTCTGCAACGAGGCACCGTGCAGGGCCGACCGGTCGCCGAGGAGCGCGTTGTAGATCTTGTCCTGCTGGTTGGGGTAGGTGTGGATGACGATCGGGTGGTCGTAGGGGTCGGTGTCGGCGATGAACTCCGCCATCGCCCGTTGCTGCGCCGTCGTCTGGGTGTTCTCCTCGCCGAGGTTCCAATTCAGCGCCAAGCAGTGGCCGTAGCGCGCGATCAACTCGCGCAGATAGGCCCGGCGCTCCGGGCCGAGCTCGCCGCCGTCGAGCGCCGCCGGGACCTCGCCGACGTTGCGGTCCTTGTGCCCGCCGCGGACGTTGTCGTCGTTCTCCGTCTCCTGCAGCTTGAAGTGGAGGTACATGCCTCTCGCCACCGCGTGGTCGAAGACGATCCCCCACTGGTCGAGCTTGCTGCAATCGAAGTTCGATCGGTCGTCGCGCTCGACGTGCGGCCAGACGTTGTCGCCGTCGCCCCCGGTGTTGTAGGTGAGGAAGGAGAAGACGTTGCAGCCCTTGCCCGAGAGGTAGTTGACCGCGCCGATCATGCCCTTGCCCTTGCCTCCCTGCCAGCTGGGGTCGCCCTCCTCCCAATCGCGCAGGTGCGGCGCCCAGGTCTTGAGCGGCACCTTGTCCGGCTTGCCGGCGGACGTGCCGTCGAAGTCGGCGTAGGCGAGGAAGGTCTCCGGCGCGTCGGCACCCGCTTTGACGAACCAGGTCCCGTCACCGGCGAACCGCAAGCGGTGTTTGCCGACGTATTGGAGGCGCCCCCTGCCGCGCAGGTCGCGGCCGGTCTTGTCGCTGGGGGCGACCGTGAAGGTGCCCCTGGTCCCGTTGTCCGTCAGCGTGACCCTCGTCCGCCCGCCGTCGACGGTCTGCGAATCGACGGCCGAAGAAAAGTAGGCGGTGTAGTTCCAGTCTCCGGGTTTGTCAGGACTCAGATGCGCCCGCCACTTGGTGCCGGATTCGCCGGAGGTTTCTGCGGCATTCCCGTCCGCCGCAAAGTAGCCCGGCACCACGTAGCTCGGCGAGCCCGACTCGTGCGTGAACGTCACATCGAACCGGCGATCCGTGAAGGGGTTCGGCTTGTTGTCCCTCTCGTGAGCGAAGGGGCCATCCATGGTCAGCGTCACCTTGTGCCACTGCTTCAGCTCGCCGCTGATCTCGACGGATCCGTCGCCGTCCGGTTGGCGCTCCCCGAACAGGTCGCCGGTGAAGGACGGCCCCGGCTGGCCCTTCGGGTTCGCGCCGGGCGCGTCGGCGGGGCGCTGGACGCCGCGGTTGCGCACGACCGGCTTCCCGTCCGCGGAGGCGACGGCGAGCCGCGACCAGCGCGCGCGGCTGAACCCCTCGCCGTCCTCGGAGCCCGTCTTCGACCGCAGCTCGACCATCGCACCGCTGTCGATGCGCAGCCCCTCGAAGCGCTTGTTGAACTCCGCACCCTCCTCGTAGGTCTGCCCGCTCAGGGGTGCGGTGAACTCGCCCACCTTCTCGCCCTCGACGAACAGCTCGTAGCCCGACCGGCCGTCGTCCTCGCCGACCGCGTGCAGCGTCAGGTCGAAGGTGCCGCCGTTGAACGGGAAGGCACCGCGCGCGACCCCGTCGCGGTGGGCGTCCGGGTTCACGGCCAGCCACCGATCGCGGTCGACGTAGAGCCGCTCGCGGCCGGGGAAATCGTCGATGGTCATCGCCATCTGCACCGCACGCCCCGCCGCCCCGCCGCGCCGCGCCCCGGCCTCGCCCCCGGGTGTCGCCGCCGGAGCGGCCACCGCTTTGAAAGGGTCGGGGAGCGCGCCGGCCTTCACCTCGCTGACCGCCATCGGGCCGGCGGGTTCCGCGAAGTCCGGGTCGGTCGTCATCAACCACTGGTCGAACTCGAACCCGTCCTCGCGCATCGAGAACTGCACCACGTGTTCGCCGGGCTCGTCGACCTCGAGGAACAGCAGGCCGCGCACGCCGCCGTGGACTTTTTCGGTGCGCTGTTTGCTGTTCCATTTCCACTGCCGCTTGGCGGTCCACTGCATGCGCTGCCCGGACGCGGGCCACGCGCCATCGAGGCCGGCGTGCATCCCGTTGTCCTCGGTGCCGGTCGAGAACACGCGCGCCCAGACGAAGTATTTCCCCGGCGTGTTGAAGTGCACCCGGTAGCTCAACACCGCCATCGCGCCGGGCTCGTTGCTGAAGTTCTCACCGTGCACGAGCTTCTCGTCGTGGTTCTTGCGCGTGTCGGGGAGGATCTCCAAATAGGCGCCACCGCTCGCGCCGGCGGCGTGGTTCGGGTCGGCGTCGGGCTGCAACCCGGCCGCCTCCCCCGCGGTCGTCCGGTACCAAGCCCGCACCTCGTGTTTCTCCTGGCGGAAGAAGTGCTCGGCCTCGACGACCACCAGGCCATCGGTCTCTTCGAAGACGAGATCGGGCGCCGCGATCGGCCGGGCGAGATCCGGCTGGGCCACGCCCAGGGAGGCGGAGAGGGTGAGCAGGCCGGCGGTGGAGCGAAGGGTCTCGGTCATAGTCGTGGAGGTTGGAGCGTTCGGGGACGAGCCAAATCCTGCGCTACCAGCCGAGAGAACGCACGACGAAACTCACCCCCAGCGGTCGCGGAAGGCCGGTAAAATGGGGTTGAGAACCCAGGTGGATCGTGTAGTCTCCTCCCCCGATGCGCGGTTAGCTCAGGGGTAGAGCACCACCTTGACACGGTGGGGGTCACTGGTTCAAATCCAGTATCGCGCACCAATTCTTTCCAATGGCCTGCTGCAACTCAGCGGGTCCGTTCCCGAGGGGGGGCGCCCTTGGCAGAAGATTCACCGATCCTCTGGGCAAAGGGCAACCTGCGCGATGGCTCCCGCGCGATCTGGCGAGCGGGGGAGGGCGCTGACCGGTCGCTGAATCGGCCCTCCGCCCCTCTGGTGTCGCCACTCGATTCATGTCCCAGCTCTTCACACCGTTCACCCTCAAAGACGTCACCCTGCGGAACCGGGTCGTCGTCCCGCCGATGTGCCAATACAGCGCCACCGATGGCTACACCAACGACTGGCACCAGGTGCACTACCCCAGCATGGCGCGGGGCGGGGCGGGGTTGGTCATCGTCGAGGCCACCGGCGTTTCGCCCGAAGGCCGCATCACGCCGGGCTGCACCGGGCTTTGGGAGGACGGGCAGATCGAGGGGCTCGCCCGGATCGCGGCATCGATCAAGAAGGCCGGGGCGATCCCGGGTATCCAGATCGCCCACGCGGGGCGGAAGGCGAGCGCCAACAAGCCTTGGGAAGGCGACGACCACCTCCCGGCCGACGACCCGCGGGCGTGGCAACCGATCGCCCCTTCGCCGATCGCCTTCGGCGAGAACCTGCCGCGTGTCCCCAAGGAGATGGGCGTCGAGGACATCGAGCGGGTCCGGGACGCCTACGCCGCCGCCGCCCGCCGCGCCGCCGAAGCGGGTTTCGAGTGGCTCGAGTTGCACTTCGCCCATGGCTACCTCGCGCAGAGCTTCTTCTCACCGCACAGCAACCAGCGCTCCGACGCCTACGGCGGCAGCTTCGACAACCGCTGCCGCTTCCCGTTGGAGACCCTGCGGGCGGTGCGTGAGGTCTGGCCCGAGAACGTCCCGCTCACCGCGAGGATGGGCGTCATCGAATACGACGGCCGCGACGAAGAAACCGTCGCCGAATCGATCGAACTCGTGAAGCGGTTCCGCGCGTCGGGGCTCGACCTCTTCAGCGTCTCGGTGAATTTCGTCATCCCGGAGACGGAGATCCCCTGGGCGACGCCGGCCTTCCTCGGGCCGATCGCCGGGCGGGTGCGGCGCGAGGCGGAGATCCCGGTCGCCTCCGCCTGGGGGATGGGCGCCTCGCGGGACGCCGAGCGCCTGGTCGCCGAGGGGGAACTGGACCTCGTCATGATCGGGCGCGCCCATCTCGCCAACCCCCACTACGTGTATCAGCTCGCCCACGAACTGAGGGTGGACGACCCCGACTGGGTGCTGCCGGCGCCCTACGCGCACTGGCTGGCGCGCTATCGGGGTGCCGGGAAGCCCGAGGTGGGCTGAGATGGTGAGCCCCTCAGCTTCCGGCCGCGCCGCGTGGCGGTTGGAAATTGGCGATGGCGCCGGGCGGCCTTTGACCCAATGCTATGGCATGAACCGAGGGTTCGAACAGACGCTGCGCGCCGTCGGCCGGACCGCGCCGCCCCCGCTGCCCGATGGGTTCGCCGACCGGATCATGGGGCGGATCGGGGACGCGGCGTCGGAGGACCCGGTCGGTTTTGGATTGAGGATTCTCGCGGTCTCCGCCGCCGTGGCCTTGCTGATCTCGGGTCTGGCCGCAATGCGCTCGGCACGCTCCGAGCACCTGCCGAAGGACTCCCTGTTCGGTGCGAGTGCGGTTTCGTTCGCCGCCGAGTCCCGATGAGCCGCACCGGTTGGATCCTCTGTGGGGCGGCAACCGCAGCGGCGGTGAGCTTGGCGATGTGGCTCCTCCTGGGGCACCGGCATACGGGGGAAGAGGAGGAACTGCACGCCTGGATGCATGCCAACCTCAACCTCACCGAAGCGCAAAACGCCGCGCTCGATCCGCTCGAGAAGGCGTTCGCCGAGCGTCGTTCCAAACTCCGTCAGGCGATCGATGAGGCCGCAGCCCGGCTGGGGTCCGCCCTGCTGAAGGGCGAGCTGCACTCTCCCGAGGCCGAGGGCGCCCTCGACCAGATGGACCGCGCGCAGGCGGATCTGCGACGCGCGACGCTGGAGCATTTTTTCGCCATGAAAGGCCAGCTCGACCCCGAGCAATCCGCGAAGCTGCTCGAGTGGGTGGCCGCGAGCATCTCCCCCGATGGACATCGCCGCTGAGTTGGACAGCCCGGTGTTCGGGTACGATTCGGGAGAGGGCGCGCCGGCGATCGGCGCCGCCCCGGCCAGGATCGCCGCCCATCCTCGCGAGGGGGGCTTGGTGCGCCGAGCCCGAGAAGGCGACCCGGAGGCGTTCCGCGAACTGGTCGAGTTCTACCACTGCACGGTCTATGCCTTCTGCTACCGGTGGTTGCGCTCCGCGGAAGACGCGCAGGAGGTTTGCCAAGACACCTTCGTGCGGGCGCACCGCGGCCTGCGGAGCTACCGGCATGGCGGGAAGCTATCGACCTGGCTCTACCAGATCGCGCTCAACCTCTGTCGCGACCGCCGCCGCTCGCCGCGCTTGTCACCGCCACCATGCGTCCCTTTGGAGAACTCACCCGACCTGCACTTCAACGGACCGAGCCCGGACCAATCGGCCGCCTCCAACGGCGATCTCCAACGGCTCGCGGAAGGGTTGGAGGCGCTCCCGCGCCGGCTGCGGGAAGCGCTTGTCCTCTGCGCGGTGGAGGGCTTGAGCCACGAGGAGGCTTCCGCGGTGGTGGGATGCTCGG
>JAUIGD010000127.1 GCA_030430255.1 Verrucomicrobiia bacterium | reverse complement strand
CGGAGTTCGGAGTAAGGGATGGTGACGGTCGCCCCGGCCAGCGGCGATGGGGCAGGGAGGGCGGCGGCGGGAGCGGCGGCGGCAGTGGCCGGTCCGGCGTCGGGCCGCGCCTCCTCGGCGACAGCGGCTGGGTCGCAGTGCAGGCTGGCGACGGCGAAGAGGCAGGCATAGGGGAGTCTTCGGGTGGCGTTCATATCGGCACCGTGGCGGCACCGTGTGAAATGCATGTGGAGCGCCGATGAATGTTCGGTGAAAGTTCGGTGGGCCGCGCGCTGCGTAGGCTGTGTGTTGAAGGTCGATGCTTCCACCGCCGGCCGGAGCGAGGGGAGCCGCGGGGCGGGCGCGGTTCTCTCCGATATCGGAACGTCACAGGCAGGGCGAGGGGCGGGGCGCCCCCGAAGCGCCGACGGGCCGGGGAGCGCCGCGGCATCAGACGGCCCCCCACTCCGCGCGCCAGCGGATCCGCTGGTCGGCCCTAACCCAACAGAGATAAAAATTGAAATTCTTTGACTGACCCCTTCTGTTGCCACCGGTGGCGGGGCTCCTGGGGATCGCGTGAACTCAGACCCAAAATGAGCGGGGGAGCAGGGGGTCACCTGAATCCAGAAGTGCTCGAGGGGAGACTCGAACTCCCACGGTATTTCTACCACTAGATCCTTAGTCTAGCGCGTCTACCAATTCCGCCACCCGAGCATTTGGTCTGGGGTCTCCCTGCCGACGGCAGTCTTCAGGGAGTGACGGTGCCCGTTTCCGGGCGGGCGCCTATCCTGCATCGTTTCGGGGGGGCGATCAAGCGTTTCTTTCGGCCTCGCCGGCGCTGGTGGGGGGCGGGTCGAGGTGGAAGGCCGAGGCGATTTCGGCTTCGGCGCGCGCGCTCTCGGTCGGCAGTGAGGTGCGGGCGGCGGCATCGGCCAGCATCCGGGTGCGGACTTCTTCGGCGAGGCGGTTCTCCTCGTGGAGGGCATCGATGGTGTCGTCGAGCCGCTCGCCGGCGTGGTCGCTGGCGAGCGGTTCGAGGATGAGGTCGAGGTTCGCCCAAGTGTCTTGGAGCGCGCGGTGGGCGCGGCGGACGCGGCCGGCCATTTCGCGCCATGCCGTGCGCAACTCGGCGGCGCGGCGTTGCGGTGGGCTGGGGATCTCGCGGCCGCGGAGGCGGTATTCGATCTTCGCCATCGCCTCGAGTTGGTCGACCACGTTGAAGACGAGGTCGTCGACCAGCTTGCCGACCGATTGGGCGGCGGAGCCTGCCGCACCGTCCGGGGCGCGTTCGAGGGCGCCTTCGATCTTGGTTTTGAGGGCGGCGAAGCTGCCGACGGTGGCGGCGTAGCTGCCGTAGCCGTGACGGCGGAGGCGGGTGACGAGCGTCATGAGCGCCGAATCTTGGGCGAGGTTGCTGTCGCGGACGATCTGCCCGGCGATGGTGGCGTCGAGCGCATCGGCGCGCCGCTTCCACACCAAGGCGGAGGCCCCGGCACCCAGCGCTGCCCCGGCGGCGGCGGCGGGCGGACCGCCGAGGAGGCCTCCGAGGGTGGCCAGCGCGATGGGGGCGAGCCAAGTGGCCGGGCGGCCGAAAGCGATTCGCCAGCGGCGCCGGCGCAGCTCGCGGGCCGGGATCGGGAAGGTGTTTCGCAGCTCGTCGTGGATCCAGCTCACAGGGGGACGGAAGCGTCAGGTGTCGTCGCCGGCAGGGACCGGGATGGCTTCGCAAACCTCGCGCCATCCCGGGAACCGCCAGCGGTTCGGGAAGTCTCGGCATTGCGCGGGCTTGACGGGATTGACCCGGCAGTGGTTGGCGCCGTCGAGGAGCACGCAGGCGCCGCCGGGGTGCTCGTTGAGGGTGAGGCCGGCGCGGTTGCGGCGGAGGGTTGTGTAGCGCTCGATGAAATCGCGTTCCGGGAGCCCGAGGTGGTCCGCCATGGCGGCGATCTCGGGGTCGTCGATCGCGACTTCGCCGGGCCAGCGGCAGCAGTTGCCGCAGCGTTGGCAGAGGTAGCGGGTGGCGGTGTCGGGCATGGGGTGCAGGGGACACTGTAGGACAACTCGTCACCGGCAAGAATCGTTTTCGCCTCTCGCCGCGCGCACGCTCCCGCGGCGCCGGCGCGGCGCCAACGGGGCAGCTTCGAGGCCCGGCCCGGCTCGGAAACTGTTGGACGAGCGCTGTTTCAGCACCAAGAGATCAACCGCCGGGGGGAACGATCGGTTCCGCGAGAGCCGCACCCCACCGCTCGGAATGTCTCCGCCGCTCTTGAATCAACCCTCCCGCTGCGATCGGTCCGGCCGTGGCGTCGCCTTCCCGTCGGACCGTCGATGAGCGCCGCCGGGCCAGAGCGGGAAGGGGATCCCCTGCGCATTGTGGTGGTGGGGAGCGGGGGCCGGTTGGGAGGGGCTTTGATGCGGGTCTTGGGCGAGCGCCATCGGGTGGTGGGCCTGGATCGTGGAGCCTTGGATTTGGCGGAGCCCGACGCCGTGCGGCGGGAGGTCGGCGGGCGCGACTTCGACGCGCTGCTGTGCCCGGCGGCGATCACCGGGGTGGACTACTGCGAAGCGCATCCCGAGGAGGCGATGCGTGTGAACGCCGAGGCCCCGGCGCTGCTGGCCGAGCTGGCGGCGGCCAAGGGGGCGCGCTTCGTACACTACAGCACCGACTACGTGTTCGGCGGCGATCAGCCGGGCGAGCGCGGCGAGGCGGACCCGGTCGGGCCGCTGGGCGCGTACGGGCGCTCGAAGGCGGCGGGCGAACAACGCGTGCTGGCGGTGTCCCCACGGTTTTGGGTGGCGCGGGTTTCGTGGGTGTTCGGGCCGGAGCGGGCGAGTTTTTTGGAGGCGATCGTCGGGCGGGCGCTGGCGGGCGAAGCGCTCTCGGCGGTGGCGGACAAATACTCAGTCCCCAGTGCTGCGGACGACCTTTGCCGGATGACGGAGGCCTTGCTGCGGTTACCCGAGGGGGAGGGCGGTGGGCTGGTTCACCTCTGCAACGGCGGTGGCGGGTGCTCGTGGCAGGAGTACGGCCAGGCGGCGGTCGATGCCGCAGCCCGAGCGGGGCTGCCGCTGCGCTCGCGAGCGGTGGCGCCGATGCGACTGGAGGAAATCGGTTTCGAGGCGCCACGACCGCGCCACACAGCGATGTCGAACGCGCGGTTCACGCGGCTGACCGGCTGCGAGCCGCGTCCTTGGCGCGAAGCGGTGGAAGAGCATGTGGCGCGTTATGGATCCCGTTGGGGGCCGTGACCCGGCGCTTCGCCCACCGGGCGCAACGGCGAGTGTGGCGAAATTTTGGAAACCTTGATTTTTTGGGAATCTCAAGTGGATTTGTGAATAAATCCACGCAATATCCCTGAAGCTCAGGCGCCAAGGCGTGTCGCGATGACAGGTCTGCGCTTGGTCGTGCGTAGAAAGAGATTCGCCCCGCCTATGTTTCGCAAGTTCTTCGGCCTGTTCCCGACCGACATCGGAATCGATCTCGGGACGGCGAACACCTTGGTCTTTGTGAAAGACCAGGGGATCGTGTTGCGCGAGCCATCGGTGGTGGCGGTGAAGGCGGGGACGACGGAGGTCTTGGCGGTGGGTGATGAGGCGCGGCGGATGCTGGGGCGGACGCCCGGCAACATCGATGCCGTGCGGCCTTTGAAAGACGGGGTCATCGCCGACTTCGCGCTGACGGAAGCGATGTTGAAGCACTTCGTCCGCAAGGCGACCGGCGCGGGCAAAGGCAACCAGCGCCTGCGGGTGGTGGTGGCGGTGCCGTCGGGGATCACGGAGGTGGAGAAGCGGGCGGTGAAGGAGGCGGCGGCGCACGCCGGGGCGGGGGAGGTCTACCTGATCGAGGAGCCGATGGCAGCGGCGATCGGTGTCGGGTTGCCGATCCAAGACGCGAGCGGCAACATGATCGTCGACATCGGTGGCGGGACGACGGAGGTGGCGGTGATCTCGCTGTCGGGGATCGTGCAGAGCCGCAGTGTCAAGGTGGCGGGCGACGAGATGAACGAGGCGATCATCTCCTACATGCGGCGGGCCTACAGCCTGTCGGTCGGCGAGCCGACGGCGGAGGCCGTGAAGCTGCAGATCGGTTCCGCATACACGCTGGAACAGGAGGCGTTCATGGAGGTGAAAGGCCTCGACTACGTGGCCGGCTTGCCGAAGACCGTTTCGGTTTCTTCATCCGAAGTCCGCGAGGCCCTGGCCGAGCCGCTCGCGGCGCTCGTCGATGCGGTGCGGGTGACGCTCGAGCGCTGCCCGCCCGAACTGGCGGCGGACCTGGTCGAGCGCGGGATCGTCCTGGCCGGGGGCGGCGCTCTGCTGCGCGGGCTCGACCAGTTGATCACCGAGCAGACGGGGTTGCCGGCCCACGTGGCGGAGGACCCGCTGACGGCGGTGGCGCTGGGGGCGGGGCGGGTGCTTTCCGAACTCGGGTTCCTGAAGAAAGTGAGCAACGCCGCCGTGTGAGGGCTGGCGCGGACCGACGATGAACAAGACCAACATCATCGCCCTGGTCGTTTTCGTGGCGGCGCTCGTTTGGGTGTTCACGCTCGACAACGCGGCGGTGTTGCGGATCCAATCGAAAGTGTTGGGCGTGGTGGGGCTCGCCAAAGAGGGCGCGGCCGACGTGGCGTTCGACGACGACACGGTGAACGGCGAGGTCATCGGCGCCGGGGAGATCGCCGGCCGCTACGAGAAGGACGTGCTGGCCGAGCGCTACCGCCAGCTGCTGATCGAGCTGTTCGAACTGCGCGCCTACAAGGGGCGGATCGACATCATGGAGGAGGAGATCCGCGAGCTGAAGCAGGTGAACAACTACGTGGAGGACACCGAGGCGCAGGGCTTGCGGTTGGTGGCGGCGCGGGTGATCGAGCGCCAGAGCGGCTCGTGGTGGCGTTCGGTCGTCATCGACAAGGGGGCGAAGGATGGCCTGGTCGAGGGCTGCTCGGTCATCACGCCGGTCGCCGTCGACAGCACCGAGCGGCCGGAGGGCGCGCTGGTCGGCAAGGTGACCAACGTGGGGCCCGGCCAGGCGACGGTGGTGCTGATCACCGATCCCGACTGCAAGGTGGCGGGTTACGTCTACAAAGCGCGCGAGAAGACACCCAGCGGCCCGCAGCGGGTGCGGGGCATCTTGTCCGGGGCGCCGAACGCGAGCACCAGCGTGCCGTACCTCCTGCTGCGGAACCTGCCGAAAGAGGCCGACCAGTTCGGGGTGCAGGAAGGGGCGAAGATCTTCTCGACCGGGGTCGGTGCCGGAGGGCGCGAAGGGGTCTTCCCGGCGGGGCTGCTGCTGGGTTTCATCAAGGAGTTCGAGCCGAAGGAGATCGATGGCGAGGCGCGCGTGTCGCCTGCGATCGATTTCAACGCCCTGTCCTACGTGTTCGTGCGGCTCCCCTACGCCGGCGACACCGGGGGTGCGCCCCGCGCCGAGCCGCTCGCACCGGAAGGGGACGGGCCGCCGGTGCCACCTCGCGCGGAGCCGGTGGAACCGTCGCCGCCGCGCGCGGAACCGGTGGAGGGCGCGCCTCCAGAGGTGCCCCGAGCGCGCCCGGTGGGCGATGAACTTGGCGGAGAGGGATGATCAAGTCGTTGGCCGTGTTCACATTCTGCCTGCTGGTGCTGCTGGTCGCCGGCTTGGTGGTCGATGCATTCCTGCCGACCTTGACCTGGGCTTTCGACGCGCGCTTGCTGCTCGTTCCGGTGCTGTTCTTCGCCTGTGCGCTGACGCTGCCGTTCCCCTTGATGTTGGGCTTCGCCACGGTCGCTGGCGTGGTCTGGGACGCCCGTCAGATGGTCGTGATGGACGGCGGGGTGGTGCCGTTCGGCTATTCCGTGCTGCTGTTCGGGCTGACCGGCGCCCTGATGCAGGGGCTGCGGCCCCTGTTCCGGCGCGGGAAGTGGTTCTTCCCCATGGTCCTGGTCGGGGCGGCGACCGTGATCCTGCTGAGCCTCGAGTGGTTCTTCGTCGGGTTCCAGCGCGGCGAGTTCGCGACCCCTGACGATTTCTGGCCCCGGGTCGGGGTCAATGCGATGCTCGCCATGCTGGTGTCCCCGCTGCTGTTCCTCTTGATTTTCAAGCTCGCGCGCGCGAGCGGTTTCCGGGTCGAGCTGCTGGTTCGACGCTGAGCGCCCGCGAGGAGCCCAAGCCATGTCCCACCCCCTATTCCGAATCACGCTCGTGGCGCTGCTGGTCGCCGGGGGCTTCGGTGCCGTGGTCGTCCGGCTTTGGGGGATCCAGGTCGAGCGGTCGGACGAGTTCAAAGCGAAGGTCCCGGGGACATCGGAGGTGACCGTCCGCATCCCCGGCGTCCGGGGGTTGATCCGCGACCGACGCGGGCGGGTGTTGGTGGACAATGTCGCCCGCTACGAGATGCAGTTCCAGCTCAACGACATCCTCGAGGACTTCAAGGTGCGGCTGGCGGCGGCGAACAAGGAGATCGCCCTCGCCAACCGGTCGCTGCCCGAAGGCCAGCGGCTGGAGCCCCGCGAATTGCCAACGCGGGTTTTCAAAGGCCAGCCCGAAGCGGACCTCGTCGCGATCATCTCCGAGACGGTGTTGCCGCAGCTCAACGAGCTGGGGTTGTTCGTCGAGTTCAATGCCGAGAACCTCCAGCGCCACTACCGCTCGGGTTCCGGCCTCATCCCGTTCACCTATCGGGACGACCTCAGCTTCGAGGAATACGCCATCGCCGCGGAGCATTCGCTGGACCTTCCCGGCGTGTCGGTGCAGGCGCGCCCGCTGCGGCGCTACATCTACGGCGCCATGGCGGCGCATGTGCTCGGCTACGTCAATCAGCCGGACATCGACAAGGTCCCGGCCGAAGAGCGCAACGCCTGGGACTACTACGTCCCGGACGACTACGGCGCGGAGGGGATCGAGATGACGCAGGACTCGATCCTGCGCGGGCGGGCGGGCCGCCGGGTGCTGCTCCGGGACGAGAAAGGGCGCATCGTCAGCAACAAGGACGAGAGCGGCCGCATCGTCGGCGAGATCACCTACGAACCGCCGCAGCCGGGCGCCGACGTCTGGCTCTCGATCGACCGCGACTATCAACTCATCGTCGAGGCGGCGCTGCAGGAGTCCGGGATCGGCCGCGGCTCGGCGGTGGTCGTATCGCCGACGACCTACAAGCGGGAGGTCGGCAAGGGTGACAAGAAGGAGGCGCACTGGGTCTACGCCGGGGACGTGCTGGCGATGGCGTCGGTGCCCAACTACGACCCCAACCGGTTCATCCCGTCGATCAGCCGGGAGGAGTACGACTCCTACCTCGGCAACAAGGCGGACCCGTTCATCAACCGCAGCCTCAAAGACCATGCGCCAGGTTCTACCTTCAAGCCGGTCGTCGGGCTCGCCGGGCACCTCACGGGGGCGGCGTCGCGGGCCTACCCGTGCGAGGGGGGGGCGGGGTATGGCAACGCCTACTTCAAATGCTGGTGCAACGGCAAGGGCTACACGCACGGCACGATCCGCATGCGGGAGGGCATGATGCATTCCTGCAACGGCTATTTCTATCGCCTCGGCAATGCCGCTGGCATCCGCGCCATCGACGACGTCGCCGCGCTGTTGGGGCTGGGGGAGGGCTCGGGGATCCCGCTGCTCGACGAGGACACCGGCGTCATCCCTTCCCCCGAGTTCAAACTCTCGCTCGGGCAGGGGCGCTGGGGGGCGGCCGACACCGCGCAAGTGTCGATCGGCCAACATCAGGTCGAGGCGACCCCGCTGCAGATGGCGATGGTTTCGGCGACGCTCGCCAACGGCGGGCTGAGCTACAAGCCGCGCCTCGTCCACCGCGTGGTCGAGAACGGCGTCGAGCGCCGCGAGGGGACGGAACCGGTGCTGCGCACCGATCTGACCGAGCACGGGATCACCAAGGAGCAGATCGAGGAGCTGCGCGGCGGTATGTGGGACGTCGTCAACAAGGCCGGCGGCACAGCGAGACGCGCGCGATCTGAAATCACTCAAATTTCCGGAAAAACTGGAACTTCGCAGACCGGCCGCTTGCTGGAGGATGGGTCGAACGAGACCAACGCATGGTTCATCGCATTCGCGCCCTACGACAAACCGCGGCTGGCTGTCTGTGTCTTCGCCGAGCGGGGCAAGGCTGGCGGGGTGGTCGGCGCGCCCGTCGCCAAGCGGATCATCGACGAGATCCTGTCCGTCGACGAGCACGGCTATCTACCGCCGACCGAGGCTGTGGCGGAGTTTGAAGGTCACTTTGACTTTCTCGAGCTGGTGAGCTTTGGTTCCAGCCCAACGGACGCTTTCGTCGGAGACGACGAGGCCGACGTCGGCAGCGTGGCGGCGGCTCCCACCCCAGCTCCGAGGAATCCCGAGACGGTGCGCAAAGCGCGTCCGGCGGCTCCGACGGTGCGGGCGGAACCCGACCAGCGCGGTTCGGCTCCGGTGCGCAAAGTGCGCCGTGGCATCCTCGACCGGCGCTGGGGGGGGAGGCGATGAACCGCCCCGCCCGGCCAGTCAATCCATCACCAAATTCATTACCGATTCAACCTCAGGACAGTGCAACGCCCGTCCGCAACAGATTTAGCAAACCATGCTCAAAAGGCTCAGGAGGGCCCGGGGCGCAGACGCGTCGACCGATGGCCACAAGATTATCGTTAACGTTGAAAGGATCGAGACCCGGGTCGCCCAACTCAAGGACGGGCGGCTCGAAGATTACACCATCGAACGCGTCGGCGACGAGAACATCGTCGGCAGTATCTTCAAGGGGCGGGTCAAGAACATCGAACAGGGCCTGAAGGCGAGCTTCGTCGACATCGGCACCGAGAAGAACGCTTTCCTGCACTTCTGGGACGCCATCCCGGCGGCGCTCGACGGTGGTTTGGAAGAGGTCAGCCGCGGCAACAAGAAGGGCAAGAAGAAGGGGCCGAAGATCCAGTCGAAGGACATCCCGGACATCTACCCCGTGGGGTCGGAGGTCATGATCCAGGTCAGCAAGGGGGCCATCGGCACCAAGGGGCCGCGGGTGACGACCAACATCTCGCTCCCCGGACGCTATATGGTCCTGATGCCCCTCAACGACCAGTTCGGCATCTCGCGCCGCATCGACGACCCGAAGGAGCGCCAGCGGCTGCGGCGGATCGTCGAGAAGATGGACGTCCCGGAGGGGATGGGCGTGATCCTGCGCACGGTCTGCCAAGGGCAGAGGGCGCGATATCTGATCCGCGACCTCAACATGCTGCTGGACCAGTGGTATGAGATCGACGAACTGCGGCAGACGCACAAAGCCCCCGTCTGCGTGTTCCGCGAACCGGACCTCGTCGAGCGCACCGTGCGCGACTTCCTCACCGACGAGGTGGCCGAGGTGCTGTGCGACGACGAACCGACCGTCGAGCGCATGCGCGACCTGGTGGGCAAGATCTCGCGCCGCTCGAAGAAGCGGGTGAAGTACTTTCCCACCAAGCAGCCGATCTTCGAACGCTTCAACGTCGAGAAACAGATCCACAGCGCCTTCGACCGCCAGGTCTGGCTGCCCTGCGGCGGCTATATCGTCATCGACGAGACCGAGGCCTTGATCTCGATCGACGTGAACACCGGGCGCAACAAGGGCAAGTCCAACGTCGACAAGATGATCCTCGAGACGAACCTGGAGGCGGCGGACGAAGTGGCGCGCCAGCTGCGGCTGCGCAACATCGGCGGCCTGATCGTCGTCGACTTCATCGACATGAAGGGGCGCAAGGACCAGCAGGCCGTCTACCGGCGGATGCGGGAGCGCACCGACGACGACAAGGCGAAGACCCAGGTGCTGCCGCTGTCGCAGCTCGGCCTGATGGAGATGACCCGCCAGCGGCTCAACGACAGCCTCAGCATGTCGATGTACAACGCCTGCCCGACCTGCGAGGGCACCGGGCGGATCAAGTCGGCGGAGAGCATCAGCGTCGAGTTGCAGCGCCGGCTGACCGACCTGCTCCAGCGCCCCTACGAGGAGCACTGCGACCTGCTGATCGTGGTGCATCCGGAGATCATGCACCGTCTCAAGACCGAGGATGCGAAGCACCTGGTGGACCTCGAGCGCCGCCACCACGGGCGCCTCACCTTCCGCAGCGACCCCGGCCAGCCGCGCGAGAAGGTGACCATCCTCGATGCGGCGACGGAGCGCGAGATGCGCTGAGCGTGATCTGCGGGCGGGTGGGGCCGCATCGCGAGCCTAGCCCGAATCGATCACCAAGCTCCGGGCTGCGGCTTGCCCTCGTTGATGCTGAGGGTGTTGCCGTTGGGAACGGCTCGGGCAGGGTGTCTACCCAGCCGCTTCGCCGATCCCTGCCGCCGCCTACTCAGCATCAACGATCGGCGGCGCCTCGCCTGCGGATGTGGTGATCGATCCGGGCTAGCCTTCCCGGGTTCGATCCTCGATGTCGCGGCCGCGCTGGCGGGCGATCGCGAGGCCGTGGTCGGGGAGAAGCGGTAGCGGCTACTTCTTCTCCACGTAGACGAAGTAGGCGCCGTACTCCTTGCCGGAACCGTCGAAAAACCGGGCGTCGAGCTGGCTGCGGCCGGCGGAGAGGGTGAGCCGGAACCGGACCTCGACCGCGCCTTCCGGCACCTCGGCCTCGGCGCTGAAGTCGCCGATCGCCAAGGTGGCCCGCACGGCGTCGATCGCTTGCCCCGGGGCGGTGCGCATCGCTTTGACGCCGGGGACGTCGGCGCCGGGCGGCAGCTCGGCGTTGATGGCGGCGCCGCTCTCCTCCGGCCAGCGGCGCAGGCGGAACTCGTAGTCGCCGGCCTCGACGACGTTGACGGTCCAGTGGCCGAGGTTGCCCTTGCCCGCGACCGCGCGGCGCACCATGGCCTGGTTCCAAGGGGTGCCGCCGGTGGTGATCCAGTCGTGCGAGGTCAGCCGGGCGGGGTTCTCGGCGGGGTGTCCGAGCGAGATCGCCGTGGCGTCGGCGAAGGTCGGTTCGAGCTCCGCCCACCAGGCGTCGTAGAACTCTGTCAGGCGTCCGACGGCATCGGGGTTCGCCGAGGCGACGTCCTGCTTCTGCCCGGGGTCGGCTTTGATGTCGTACAGCTCCTCGCCGTTGACGAGGCGCCACCGCGAGGTCATGACCGCGCTCTTGCGCCATTTGATCGGGTCCTTCACACGCTGGGAATCGGTGACGAGGATCCGGTCCGGCCAGGGCTCGTCGAACTCCCCGCGCAGGACGGGGGCGAGGCTGCGCCCGTCGAACTTCACGCCCTCGGGGGCGGCGACCCCGCAGAGGTCGATGAGGGTCGGGACGAGATCGACGTGGCCGGCGAGCTCCGGGGCGTCGCGGCCGCCGGTCAGGCCGCCCTCGGGCCAGTGGGCGAAGAAGGGCACCCGGTGGCCGCCATCGTACTCGCTGCCCTTGTTGCCGCGCATGCCGGCGTTGTGGACTTTCGCCCCGGAGGAGGTGCCGTTGTCGGTGGTGAAGATGAAGAGGGTGTCCTCGGCCAGCCCCTCGGCGGCGAGGAACTCGCGCAGCGCGCCGACGTTGTGGTCGATGTTGGCGATCATGCCGAAAAAGTGGGCGAGGCCGACGTCGCCACCGACTTTGTCGAGATACGGGTCGGCGAACGCCTCCGGAGCGTGCATCGGGCCGTGCGGGGCGTTGGTGGAGATGTAGGCGAGGAAGGGTTTGCCGGCGGCCTTCTGGGCTTTGATGAAGCGTTTCGCGTAGTCGAAGAAGACGTCGGTGCAGAAGCCCTCGACCGGCACCGGCTTCTTGTTGTGCCAGTAGCTGCCGTCGAAGTAGGCGTTGTCCCAGTAGTCGGGGGTCTGGCCGACGCCGCCCCCGCCGTGGCGCAGCACCTCCGTGAACCCGCGGTCCTCGGGGCGGAAGGGGTGGTTGTCGCCGAGGTGCCATTTGCCGAACATGCCGGTCGCGTAGCCGGCGTCTTTGAAGATCTGGCCGAGCGTGACCTCGTTCTCGCGCAGCATCGAGCGGCCCATGATCGTGTGCCAGACGCCGGTGCGGTTGGTCCAGTGGCCGGTGAGCAGGCCGGCGCGGGTCGGCGAGCAGGTGGGCGCGACGTGGTAGTCTAACAAACGGACGGAGTCCCCATGCAGGGCGTCGAGGTGCGGCGTCTTCAAGATCGGGTTGCCGTGGCAGGACAGGTCGCCGTAGCCCTGGTCGTCGGTGATGACGACCACGACGTTGGGGTGGTCGGCGGCGCGGAGCGCCGGGGCGGCCGTGGCCGCGCAGGCGAAGGCGAGGGTCAGGAGCGTTCGGGTCATGGCGCTCAACGTGGCACGGCGGCGGCGGCGCTGGCCAGCGGAAAGGGCGGGGCTTGAAGGGGCTGGCCGGGTGGGGGAGGGTCGCGGGATGAAGATCCCCGCCCCCGCCGCCGCGCTGCTCGCCGTACTGCCCCTCTCGGGTTCGGCGGGCGAGCGCCCGAACATCCTCTGGATCACGGCGGAGGACATGAGCCCGACCCTCGGCTGCTACGGCGACGCCTACGCGACCACGCCGCACCTCGACGCCTTCGCCGCGACGGCGACGCGCTACGACAAGGCTTTCGCGGTGTCGCCGGTCTGCTCGCCGTCGCGCGCGAGCCTGATCACCGGCGTGCACAACGTCACGCTGGGCACGAACCAGATGCGCTCGTCTTTCGCCCTGCCATCCGGGGTGCGCGGGTTCCCGGCCTATCTGCGCGAGGCGGGGTACTTCACGACGAACAACGTCAAGACCGACTACAACACCGCCGACGCCGGGCGGCTGGTCGCCGAGTCTTGGGACGAGAACTCGCCCGCCGCGCATTGGCGCAGCGCGGCGCGCGTCGATGGCCAACCGTTCTTCGCGGTGTTCAACCTGATGACCTCGCACCAGTCGAGGTCGATGACTTGGCCGTATCCGGCCTTCGAGAAGCACGTGCAGGCGAAGCTCTCTCCGGGCGAGGTCCACGACCCGGCCGGCGCGCCTCTGCCCCCCTACTATCCCGACACCGGGGTGGTGCGCCGGACGGTGGCGCGCTACCACGATTGCGTGACGTCGATGGACAAGGAGGCCGGGGCGATTCTGGAGCAACTGGAAGAGGACGGCCTGGAGGACGACACGATCGTCTTCTTCTACTCCGACCACGGCGCCGGGATGCCGCGCGGCAAACGCCTGCTGCACGACAGCGGGATGCGCGTGGCCCTGTTGGTACACGTCCCGGAACGGTGGGAGCACCTGCGGCCGACCGCGCCGGGGGGCTCGACGGGGCGTTTGGTGAACTTCCTCGACCTGCCGCCCAGCGTTCTGGAACTGGCCGGGCTGGGGGCGCCGGCCTACATGCAGGGGGCGTCGATCTTCGGCGAGCGCGAGCGCCGCTACTGCTACGGCTCGCGCGACCGCGTCGACGAGGCCTATGAGACATCGCGCTCGCTGCGCGATGGGCGCTGGCTCTACATCCGCAACTACCGCCCGCACCTCGGCTGGATGCAGCCGAGCGTGTTCTCCGACTTGAGCGAGATCCGCCGGGAACTGCGCGGCTTGTCCGGCGAGGTCGCGCCGGCGGTGGAGGCCTACGTGCGCCCTTGGAAGCCGGAGGAGGAGTTCTACGACTGCGAGGAAGACCCGCACAACGTCCGCAACCTCGCCGGCACGCGGATGGCGCCGATGCAGTCGGAGGCCTACGGGCGGATGGTCGCGGCCTTCCTGGAAGAGCGGGCGCGGCTGCGCGACCTCGGCGCGATCCCGGAGACGGAGATGCGGCGCTGGGTGGAAGAGGAAGGGCGGCCGATCGGCGACATCCTCGCTGGCGAGGCCGACCACCGGCCGGACCTCGAGGCGGCCTGGGCGGCGGCGGACAAGGTGGGGTGGCAGAAACCCGCGGTGCTGCTCGAACTGCTCGCGAAGGGGGATGCCCCGCAGCGCCACTGGGCGGCGATCGCCCTGCGGACCTGCTTCGGCAAAGACCCCGAGGTGCCCGCGGCGGCGGTCGATCACCTCGATGACCTCTCGCCCGCGGTGCGGATCGAGGTCGCCTCGTGGCTCGGCATCCACGAGAGGTTCCGCGAGGCGGCGGTCGCACGCCTGCTCGAAGACCTGTCGCACGAGGACGAGTGGGTGCAGCTGCAGGCCTGCCGCGCCATCGAGTTGCTCGGGGACAATGCCCGGGCCGCCCTGCCGGCGATGCGCGATCTCTATCGGCGGGCGCGGCAGGGCGAAGGCGACGCCAACCTGTTCCTCGCCTTCAGCAGCGGCGCGTTTTTGGAGCGCTACGGCGAGGAGACGCAGCCTTGGGACTTCACTCCGCAATAGCGCCCGACCCTACCCAGTCGGCGAGCGGGTGCCGAGCATTGGAACGTGCCCGTCCGCGATCGGCTCGCCTCGGGCGAGTGCTCACCAGGCCCCTTCACCGATCCCATCGGCCGCCTGTTCAGCGCCAGCGGATGGCGGCAGCCTCGGCTGCGCACTTGGACAACGCCCCGGATCCAAGGACGGTTCAAAAAAATCGATCCGCCGCCGGGGGGGTGGGGGCCACACTGACGGCGCGGTAGGGAGCGGGGAGGACGGTTCAACCGTCGGGGCGAAGTCAAGGCCATAGGTCGGCGAAACGTTCTCAGCCACCGGTTTGCGGCGTCGATCCGCTCGATCGGCGAGCCAGGTCGCAACGCCTCCTAACCCGAATCGATCACCAAGCTCCGG
>JAUIGD010000597.1 GCA_030430255.1 Verrucomicrobiia bacterium | reverse complement strand
CCCAGGGCAGGGTGTAGAGCTCTGCGGCGGCCGAGCGAACGCTGACGAGGACGCTCCCTCCAGCGCGGACCACCCCCTCGATCGCCGCCGGGTAACTGACCTGGCCGACCCCCTCGTTGCCCGTCGAGGCCACGATCAAGGCGCCGTTGGACATGGCGTAGGCCACCGCGTCCCGCACCACGAGGCTGTCGCCAGACGAGCCCAGGCTGACATTGATCACCTGCGCCCCGGCGTCCGTCGCGGCGACGATCGCCTCGGCGAGGGTGAAGCTGTCGGTGAAACCGTTGTTGTCCAAGACCCGGAAGCTCAACAGCTCCGACGCCGGCGCCACGCCCGGCAGCCTGCCGTCTTGACCGCCGATGATCGACGCCACCGCGGTGCCGTGCCCGGCTTCGGGATCGACCGGCAAGGGGTTGCCCTCGGCATCGTAGACCATCGTCCACTCGCGGATCACCTTGTCGCCGAACACCGTGTGCTCCTGCACGCCGGAATCGAGCACTGCCACCTTCACCCCTTGGCCCCACGCGGAGTGGTCGCCGGTCACGCCGAGCCACGCGAGCGCGCCCTGTCCGAACGGCACCGCGCCGTCGCCCGCGCCCGGGGACTCGCCGCTCTCCGGCGGCAGCGGGATGCTGACCAAATAGTTCGACTCCGCACTCAGGTCGTCCGGGTTCAGGGTATCGATCAAGCCGGCGAAATCCTCGTAGCTATCAAAACCGAGCCGCACGGAACGCAGGGCGTCCGATTTGCCCAGCAGCCGCACGCCGTTGGCCCGCGCGTTGGCGAGGAAATCCAGGTAGGCGGCCTCGTTCCTGAACCGCAACACCGCCTCCTTGCCGATCGCCCCTTTGCCTTCGGCCATCGCCGCGATCATCCACCGCAACACGCGGTCTGAAAATCGGAAGACCTCCTCCCCCGACTCGCCGCCGGCCTCCGCCATGGCCGCGGCCGGTTTCGACAGCGGTTTCAGCGAACGCCCCTCCGGTTCCTCGGGCGCCTCCATCCGCTGCATCTGGGACAGGTCCGTGTAGTTGGCGATCTGGATCCCGATCACCGCCAACAGCACCAGACCCGCCGCCGCGATGGCATACACAGTGGTTCGACGGCTATTCATGGGGGGGAGGGGCGAAGCGTGGAGACCCTACACCGAAGTGAGACGCCGCGGGAGCCGATTTGTTTCGGCAAATCCCCCGTCGCGTCCCGCTTTTCAGTGTCGGTTTTCACAATAGCGTGATTGGATGACGCCGCCATGACGCGATGAACCGCCCCGCGCCTGACCCCGATACCCCCTTCGACCAACTCGAATTCGCCGCCATCGACTTCGAGTCCTCGGGCTACGGCCCCGACGGCAAAGACGAGCCCATCCAGATCGGCATCGCCATCCTGCGCGGTGGGCGGGTCGAACCCGGCGCCGCCCTGCGCAGCTACCTCGCCCCCACCTCGCCGCGCCCGATCTCCGACGCCGCCTACGCCGTGCACCGCATCGGCGATGCCCAACTCACGGGCGCCCCGCCGCTCGCCGAGCTCTGGCCCGCGCTGCGCGACCGCCTCGCCGGGCGGATCGTCGTCGCCCACGGCGCCGGGACCGAAAAGCGCTTCCTGCGCGCCTTCCCCATGCACGGCTTCGGCCCTTGGCTCGACACGCTCGCCGTCGCCCGCATGGCGATGCCGGATGCCGCCTCCCACGCGCTCGGACCGCTGCTCGACCAATCCGGCCTCACCGCCCCCCTGCGCGCGCTTTGTCCCCCACCCCTCGACTGGCACGACGCGCTTTTCGACGCCACCGCCAGCCTCCTGCTGCTCCGGCATCTGTGCGAGTCCCTCTCCATCCTCGACGCGCCGCTCGCCCGGCTCGATCACCGAGCCCGCCGGTGAGGCGCCCTGCGGGGTCGCCCCCTGCTGCCGCCGACTCGCCGTCTACGAACGCAAGCCGAAGCCCGAGGCCGGTGATCGATCGGGGCCAGGCAACGATTCACAGCCGAAAGGCACATTTTCAAACCGGCACCAGGCCATCAAACACCGCAGTTGTCAGTCATATTGACGTTTTCTGCAATCGACGGCCAAAATTCGACGCAATTTGACTCAAAAACCACCCATTTTGGTTGAAACCCAACCCCGTCGGGAGTAAACTTTGGCTAAGAATTGGTAAATTCCACCTTTCAATCCGATGAGCACAACTCCAATGGATGGCGCCCAAGCCTTGATCAAAACCCTCGATGAGCTCGGCATCGAATATATTTTCGGCTACTCCGGTGGCGCGGCGTTGCCGATCTTTGACGCCTTGGAGACGGTCGAGTCGAACATCAAGTTCGTGCTCACCCGCCACGAGCAGGGCGCCTGCCACATGGCCGACGGCTACGCCCGGGCCACCGGCAAACCGGCGGTGGTGCTGGTCACCAGCGGGCCCGGCGCCGGCAACACCATCACGGGGATCATGACCGCGCAGATGGACTACGTGCCGATGATCATCATCTGCGGCCAGCAGGTCACCTGGATGCTGGGCAAGGACGCCTTCCAGGAGGCCGACATCTTCGGCATCACCATGCCGGTCGTGAAGCACAACTACCTCGTGCGCGAGACGAACTCGCTGCCGCGCATCGCCCGCGAAGCCTACCACATCGCCACCACCGGTCGCCCCGGCCCCGTGTTGGTCGACATCCCCAAAGACATCTCACAGAGCCC
>JAUIGD010000596.1 GCA_030430255.1 Verrucomicrobiia bacterium | reverse complement strand
GAGGCCCCTTCGGCAGGCGACGATACGGAGCCGCCCGTAATCGATGCACCCGGGGTGGTGCGGGCGACAGCTGGGGAGGGGCAGACCTCGGCCGCCGTCAGCTTCACGGTGACCGCGACGGATGACACCGACCCAGCACCCTCGCTGACCTGCGACCCGCCGAGCGGATCGACCTTCCCCTGGGGGACCACGGCGGTGACCTGCACGGCCACTGACGCCTCCGGCAATGTCTCCACCTCCCGCTTCCTGGTCAGCGTCTCGCTGCCTGGGGACGTGCTGCTGCTCGGCCCGACCACCGGCGGCGCGGCGCCCGGTGCGGACGGCTCCGAGGAGACGGGGGCCGGCGGGTTCACCGGTTTCCGCGGAGCCCACCTCGCCGGCGCGGGGCAGCTGCTGATCGATGCGGAGGCCGGAGCGGCTTCGGTGCGCGGCCTTTGGGCGGGGCCGGTCGGCGCCCTGCGCGAGGCCGCGCTCGTCGGCTCCACCGCCGCCGCTGACGGCGCGGTGCTGCACGGCATCGACATCTACGCCCTCTCGCCCGGCGGCGCGGTCAGCGTGCGCGGCCGCGACGCCTCTGGCGACTCCGGCGACTGGCTCGCTCCCGATGGCTCCGCCGCAGCGGGCATCGGCTTCGTCGGCGAGGCGGCGCCGGACATCGCCGGGGCGACCTTTGCCAAATTCCCACTCGGCGGCTCGGCGCTCAACGAACACGGCGAGCACTTCGCCCTCGGCTATGTCGAGAAGGACGCCGCGCTGGGCATCACCGACCTCAACAACAGCGGGGTCTGGTCTTCGGACGACGGCCTCGTCCTGCGTGAGGGCGACCCCTCGCCGGTGGCGGGCGCGACCTACGGCAAGTTCGGCAACGGCTTCGCCGCGAACGGCGATGGCCACCTCGCCTTCGACACCACCCTGGTGGGGGCAGGCGGAGCCAACAGGGCGCTGTTCTGCGGACCGGCGTCGACCCCCGCCTTGGTCGCGCGCCGGGCGGACGCGGCACCGGGCATCGCCGGCGCGACCTTCGAGCGCTTCCAGCCCGCCTCGCTCAACCCGTCCGGGGAGGTCGCCTTCCCCGCGCAGGTCATCGGCGGTGGCGTCACGACCGACGACAACGACGGCATCTGGACCGACGCCGGGGGAACGCTCCAGCTCGTCGCCCGCGAGGGCGGCGCCGCGCCCGGCGGGGACGGCTCGGTCTTCGTCAGCTTCTTCGACATCTCGATCACCGATGCCGCCGACGAGAGCGGCGAGAAGCTGGTGGTCTTCGGCGCGAACCTCCGCAACGACGCGCTGCCGCTCAGCGCCACCGAAGACAGCGGCTACTACGCCTTCGCCGCGAGCGCTGGCAGCCTCGTGCCCTTGGCGCAGGAGGGCGCGGTGGCGCCCGGCACCTCCGGGGTGTTCCGCTCGCTGTCGGCATTGAGCGTCCACCGCTCGGGCGGGTTCGCCTTCGCCGGCGCCCTGCTGCGCGGCGTCGGCGGCGTGACCCGCTCCAACGACAACGGCGTATGGTGCGGCTCGGTGGCCCTCGGAACAGGCGGCACCGGCCTGCTGATCCGGGCCGGTGAGGTGTTCACCGACGCCGGCGGGGTCGAGCGCCCGATCGGCCGGGCGTTCATCTCCGAGCCCTCCGGCGGCGGCACCGCCGGCCGCTCGAGCGCGGTGTCCTACGGCAACGTGGCGGTCATCGCCACCTACGACAACAACCGCTCCACCTCCATCCTCATCCTCGGCAAACCCGCCCCGCAGGCAGCCGAGTGAACCCGGTCCGCACATCGCATCGCGCCGGAACGGAGAAGTCCGGCAGACTCACAGAGAACCGGACCACCATCCCGCCGCCGTCGGCACCGGCGCAGCGCCCCCCCTGGCATCCTCCTCCCGCCGGGGGGCGCAGCCCAGGCAGGCCGGCGGCGGCATCTCCTTCCGAAGGCCGGCGCGTGAGCGCCCGCCGGCCTTCGGCGTCCACCCCCTCCGCCACCCACGCTTGCCACTTCGGTAGCGGCGGCGGAGCGTGAGGCCAACGATCTCGCCCTGCCGCTGCTGGCGACCGGCTTCGAGCCGGGCGCCGCAGATCCGCTGCGCGATGCGCTCGCCGCACACCGGCATGCCGCGCTGGCCACCGGGCGCGGCGTCGCGGGCGGCGACTGCCTGCGGGTGGACTACGTCGGCGGCCCGCGCGGCAGCGAACGGGTCACCGCGCAGCTCGATCTGCCCGAGGCGGTGATGGAGGCAACCCTTTGCTATGACGTGCGCTTCCCCGAAGGCTTCGACTTTGTCCAGGGCGGCAAGCTGCACGGGCTCGGCCCGGCCAACCCGGTGACAGGAGGCCGGCCGATGACGCCCGGCGGCTGGAGCGCCAGGGTGACTTTCACGGAGGGGGGTGGCGCCGCGACCTACCTCTACCGCCAGGACAAGCGCGGCAAGTTCGGCGCCACGCACCGCGCGCCGGGCTTCCGCTTCGTGCCCGGGCGCTGGCACGCGGTGTCGCTACAGGTGCGCGCCAACACGCCGGGCGAAGCCGACGGCGCGGCGCGGCTCTACGTGGACGGCGAGCTGCTGGTCGAAGACGAAGCCGTCCCCTTCCGCGCCGCGGGCGCCGACGCCGGGAGCGGGATCCGCAAGCTGCTGTTCAACACCTTCCACGGCGGCCAGTCCGTGAGGTTCGCACCGCGTGCGGAGGACGGTT
>JAUIGD010000595.1 GCA_030430255.1 Verrucomicrobiia bacterium | reverse complement strand
AAGAAGGTCATGACCCAGATGGGCAACCAGGCTCACGCCGGCGAGCCGATCCGCCGCGCGGTGGAGCTGATCCGCGCCGGCGCCATCGGCAAAGTCAAAGAGGTACACTCGTGGACCAACCGGCCCATCTGGCCGCAGGGGATGGCGGAGAGGCCGCCCAAACAGGACGTGCCCAATGACCTCGATTGGGAACAGTGGATCGGCCCGGCACCGATGCGCGACTACAACGACCTCTACGCCCCGTTCAAATGGCGCGGCTGGTGGGACTTCGGTACCGGCGCGCTCGGCGACATGGGCTGCCACATCATGGACATGCCGTTCTGGGCGCTCGATCTGAAGCACCCGACCGCCGTCGAGGCGAAACAGGAGGGCAATACGGCCGAAGCCGGGCCGAACAAGTCGATCGTCACCTACACGTTCCCCGCCGGCGAGTATTCCCACGAGCTGCCCTTCGTCTGGTATGACGGCGGCTACATGCCGGACGCCGCGATCTTCGAGGGCACCAGCGTCGCCGGCGATACCAACATGGCGAAGAAGTTCGACCTCATCCTCATCGGCGACAAAGGGAAGTTCCTCTTCAACCGGGCCAGCACCAAATGGCAGGCGACGCCCGGCGACCTGCTGGAGGGTTTCGACCCGCCCCGCACCGTCTCCCGCGCCCGCAACAACGACGAGGACAAAGAGTGGATCGACGCCATCAAGGGCGAGGGGCCGGAGCCGCTTTCCGGCTTCCGCTCGTCGGGGCCTTTCAGCGAGACCGTGTTGCTGGGCAACCTCGCCATCCGCCTCGGCAAGCGCATCGAGTGGGACGGGCCGGGCATGAAGGCGACCAATGCCCCTGAAGCCGACGCACTGATCCGCCGCGAATACCGGAAGGGCTGGGAGGTCTGATGGCGCAGCGCTCCCGCTACATCATGCTCGGCGGCTTCCTCGGCGCCGGGAAGACGACCTCGATCCTGAAGTTCGCCGACTGGCTCGCCGGGCGCGGCCTCAAGGTCGGCCTCATTACCAACGACCAGGGCGCGGGCCTCGTCGACACGGCCCTCTCGCGGGCGCACTCGTTCCCCACAGAGGAGATCGCCGGCGGTTGCTTCTGCTGCCGCTTCAACTCGCTCGTCGAGGCGGCGGCGGCGCTGTCCGCCGACCCGGAACGGCGCCCGGACGTGTTCCTCGCCGAACCGGTCGGCAGCTGCACCGACCTCGTCGCCACGGTGGCGCTGCCGCTGCAGCAGATCTACGGCGACGCCTACCGCGTGGCGCCGATGAGCGTCGTCGTCGACCCGGTCCGCTGCGCGCGGGTGCTGGGGATCGCCGACGGCAAGAAGTTTTCCGAGAACGTCCGCTACATCTACCGCAAGCAGCTGGAGGAGGCAGAGCTGATCGCGATCAACAAGATCGACCTGCTCGACACCCGGCAGCTCGACGGTCTCAAGACCGCGCTCGCCGCCGAGTTCCCGGCGGCGCGCGTGTTCGAGGTCTCGGCCCGCGACGGGCGCGGCTTGGACGCTTGGTTCGAGGCGGCCTTCGGGGGCGAGACCGCGGCGACCCAGATCATCGAGGTGGACTATGCCCGTTACGGCGAGGGCGAGGCCCTGCTCGGCTGGCTCAACGGCACGGTGCGCTTCGAGGTTCCGGACGGGGCCGGTGCCGCCGGTGCCGTCGGAGGGCTTGATGGCAACGCTTTGTTAGAGGCGCTGGCGTTCGAGATCGCCGCGTCGCTCGAGCGCGACGGCTCCGAGGTCGCCCACCTCAAGATGACGCTGACCCCCGTCGGCGACCCGTTCGAGATCGCCGCGATCAACCTCACCCGCGGGGGATCGGGGGCCGAGCTCTCGCACCGCCTGAGCGAGCCGCTCGAGGACGGCGAGCTGCTGCTCAACCTGCGTGCGGAGGCCGATCCGGACGCGCTGGCGACGGCGGTGAGGGCGGCCCTGGACTCGGTCCTGCGCGGCCGATTCTCCCTCGACTACCGCGCGGATCACCTCGAACATTTCCGCCCCGGCCAGCCGGTCCCGACCCACCGCGTCGAGGCGCTGGCCTGACCCGCAGCCGTGATCCTTCCGCAATACCTCACCCGCACGCTGTCGAGCGTCGACCCGCGTTGCCTGCAGAAGGTGGCGTGGAACTTCGGCGTCGGCGCCGGGATGTCGGTGCTGAAATTCAAGCGCCGCATGAAGCGCGGCGAGTTCTTCCCCCCCTTCCTCTACATCTCGCTGCTCAACAGCTGCAACCTCCAGTGCCAGGGCTGCTGGGTGGACGTCGACAAGCCCCGCGAGGGCTACTCGCTCGACGAGCTCAACCGCATCATCAACGACGCCCGCGAACATGGGAACCGCTTCTTCGGCCTGCTCGGCGGCGAGCCGTTCATGCACCCCGAGCTGCTCGACCTGCTCGCGCAGCACCCGGATTGCTACTTTCAAATCTTCACCAACGGCCAGCTGATCACCGCCAAGAAGGCGCGCGCACTGCGCCAGCTCGGCAACGCCACGCCGCTGGTCAGCATCGAGGGCACCGAGGTGGTCAGCAACGAGCGCCGGGGCGGGGTCGATGTCCTCAACCGCACGCTGCGCGGGCTCGCGATCGAGCGGTAGGGGGATCCCCCTGACGTCGTGTCGGGGACAATCCCGCTAGCCTGCTTCGCGTTCTGCGTTCAACCTGTCAAAGTGAGGGGAAGAGCGCACCGATGC
>JAUIGD010000594.1 GCA_030430255.1 Verrucomicrobiia bacterium | reverse complement strand
TAGGCGGCGGCAGGGATCGGCGCTGCGGCTGGGTGAACACCCTGCCCGAGCCGATCCCAACGCCAACACCCTCAGCATCAACGAGGGCAAGCCGCAGCCCGGAGCTTGGTGATCGATCCGGGCTAGAACTCGGCGCCAAGACCAAGGAGAGCCGGTCAAGACCGCACCGTGTTCGCCTACGCGAGCTTGAGCCCAACGACGCCGATGAGGATCAGCCCGACGCAGGCGATCCGCAGGGCGCCGGCGGGCTCGCCGAGCCAAAGGATCCCGCAGACGATCGTGCCGGCGGCGCCGATCCCGGTCCAGGCCGCATAGGCCGTCCCGATCGGGATCGACCGCACCGCCAGACCGAGGAAGATGAAGCTGGTGGCCAGCGCCGCCAGCGTGCCGGCGGTCGGCCAGGGGCGCGTGAAGCCCTCGGTGAACTTGAGGCCGACCGCCCAGACGACTTCAAACAGGGCGGCGATGAGGAGGAGGATCCAAGGCATGGGTTCGATGGGTGGCCGAGGTCGTCCCCGAATGAGTTCTGGAGCGGCGAGGCCGTCCTCGCTTCCTATCGGAGAGTCGAACCTGTGAGCGCGCCCGTCGGAGTCAAGGGGTTCCGTCGACCTCGACCGACAGCTCCGGGTAGCCGGTCCGGGCGTCGGCTCGCCTGGCGAAGCTCCAGCCGTCGAGGATGCCCAACACGATCTCGGCCGTCGTGTGGACTTTGGAACCCGCCTTGAGGTGGCCGCCGCGCACGGCGCCGTCGGCGTCGCTGACGGCGAGGTGCAGGTGCGAGCCGCCGGGCCCGAGCGTGCCGGTCAGGCTGACGATCTCGAAGGGGCCGCGCAGGACCGTGGCTTCGTCCCGGTCGGCGAAACGCAGCGCGGCATCGGTCAGGCTGCCGACGCAGGAGAGCACGCAGGCCGCGGGCCAGCGGTGTCCGGCCACCAGCGCGTCCAGCGCCGCCTTGGGGTCGTCTCCGGGACGGAGTCTGAGGGCGTGGGTGCGCATGGGGCTACCACGCCCCGCCGAGGGCGCGGGCGAGGGTGACGGCGGCGACGTGGCGGGCGCCGGTGACGCGGGCGGCCTGTTGCTCGGCGTCGAGCAGCGTGCGCTGGGCGTCGACGACCTCGAAGTAATCGACGACGCCGGCGGCGTGGCGCTCCTCGGAGAGCTCGACGGTGCGGCGGGCGGCCTCGAGGGTGCGCGCCTGGGCGGCGGCCTGCTCGCCGAGCAGGGCGACGCCGGTGAGCGCGCGGTCGACCTCCGACACCGCCCCCAAAACCGCCCCGCGGTAGTCGGCGGCGGTCTCGTCGTAGCGGGCTCGGGCGCGGGCGAGCTCCGCCCGGTTGCGCCCGGCGTCGAGCACGGGGAACGAGATCTGCGGCCCGAGCCCCCAGGTGCGGCTGGCGATGTCGAACAGCTCCGAGGCGCCCGCGCTCTCCAACCCGGCGCTCGCGGTGATGCCGACGCTGGGGTAGAAGGCGGCCTGGGCGACGCCGATGCGCGCGTTCTCGGCGGCCATGGTGCGCTCGGCAGCGGCGACGTCCGGGCGGCGCTCTAACAATTCGCTGGGCACCGAAACCGGCAGCCGCGGCGGCTCCGAATCGAGCGGGTCGGCGGCGAGCCGGAACCCGGACGAAGGCTGGCCGACGAGCACGGCGATGGCGTCCTCGAGGTCGGAGCGACCCCGTTTCAGCGCCGCGAGCTCGGCTTCGGTGGCGGCGAGCTCGGTGGCGGCGCGCGAGACGTCGACCTCGTCGGTGTCGCCGGCCAGGAAGCGCAGCTGGTTCAGCTCCAGCGACTTCCTGCGCAGGGCGATGGCGTTCTGGAAGATGGCGATCTCGGCGTCGAGCGCGCGCATCTCGAAGTAGTGGCTCGCCAGCTCGGCGCGCAGGGTCAGCAGCACGCCGCGCCGCGCGGCCTCGGCGGCTTCGGCGTCGAGGTCGGCCGCCTCCACGCCGCGCCGCAGCTTGCCCCAGAGGTCGAGCTCGTACTGCATCTGGAACGGCAGCGAAAGCAGGGTGGTGGCGCGCCCCGCGGTGCCGCCGAAGTTGTTCGAGGTCGTGCCCGAGCGGCGCTCGCGGCCCGCGGCGGGCTCGAAGTCGAGCTGCGGCCCGCGTTCGGCGCGGGCGGCGCCGGCGATGGCGCGCGCCTGGTCGACGCGGGCGATCGCGGCCTTGAGCCCCTGGTTCTCCGCCTCGACCCGGGCGATGAGCGTGTTGAGCTGCGGGTCGCGGAAGCGCGCCCACCAGGCGGCGTCGCCCTTGGCGCCCTTCGCCCCGCCCCCGGGCTCGGCGACCTTCCAGCCCGCGGGCAGGTCGAACTTGGCCGGCAGCTGCGCCGAGACGTCGGGGCGGGCGTAGTCGCGGCCGACGGTGCAGGAGGCGAGCGCCGACCCGAACGTGGCCATCAAGATGGAACTCGGCTTCATGGGGTGGTGGTCTGGGTCTCGGCGAGGGCGGCCTCGAGGCGCTTGCGGGTGCGGTCGGGGCTGCCGGTGTGCCTGGCGATGAGACGGTAACCCATCGGCACGATGATCAAGGTGAACAGGGCCGACGCCAGCACGCCGAAGAAGATGGTGATGCCGATGACGTTGCGCGTCTCCGCGCCCGCGCCGCTGGTGATGACCAGCGGCAGCGAACCCATGACGGTGGTGAGCCCGGTCATGACGATCGGCCGCAGCCGCCGCACCGCGCCGTCGAGCACCGCCTCGTCGAAGT
>JAUIGD010000593.1 GCA_030430255.1 Verrucomicrobiia bacterium | reverse complement strand
AGTTTAAGGTAGTTTAAGGTGGGGCATCGACGGGGAGGCGGCTCCTTGCCCGCCCGCGTGGCACCCGGCAGGCCATCCGGGGCGTCCCGCTGGCTCGGCGCGCCGGTTACAGCGCGGGATCCTTCCGGCGCTGCACTTGTCAGGATGACACCACCTCCTTGGAAGGGCGGATGGCCATCCCCACACACCGCCCTCGACTCCCCATTACTGTCACCCTGAGCAAGGCGAAGGGCCTCTTCCCCGCGATCTGCGTCTCCGGAGCCCTCCGTTGTTCCATGCCCCCGACGCCCCCCCAGGTTCGCTTGCGAACGCGACTCGGCGGGGCCCTTCGGGGCGCGCTTGAATCGGCGGCCAGCGGCTGCCGGTTCAGCGCAATTTCGCCGCGGCAGCGTCCATCTCGTCGATGAGTTCCCCGGTGAGGTCGAGTTCCAACTGGAACACATCGGCGATCACCGCGGCCCAGCCGAGGATGAAGTAGCGCCACCCGTCCTCGACGACCAACAGGTCACGCTCGCGGCGCTGGCGTCTGGCGATGTCGAGGAACTGCAGGTCGCCGCGGTAGTTGTACTCCCAGACGAGCCCCCGCTCCGGGAACACGGCTTCCTTGCCGACCGGCGATCCCGGAAGGTCTTTCCCCACCCCCGTAGCGTTGATGACCAGTGAAGCGGGTGGCAGCGAAGCGATGAGTTGGTCCGTTTCTCCCACGTCCGATACGCTGTGCCCTTCGACGCGGCGGCCGCCTCCCCATCGGGCCGCCTTTGCCGCCAGCTGCCTTACGCGCTCGGGGTCGACATCCACGGCGGTGATCTTCGCCGGCCGGCCATCGGGCGCCTCGCCTTTGAGCAGGTGCCAGACCATGGCGGATGCCGCGCCCCCGGCGCCGAGGAGCAGCACCTCCGCCCCCGGCTCACGTCGCCAGTGTCCGCTTGGGAGGAGCCGCCGCAGCGCGATCCCGCCCGTCTCCGCGTCGGTCGCACGCCCACACAGCCGGCCCCCCCGTTTGTAGATGCTGCCGATCTCCCCCAGTTCCGCGGCCAGCGGCTCGATGGAATCGAAGCGGTCGCCCGCCGCGTTCAGGAGGTCGATCTTGTGGGTGGTGACGAGCGCCCCGCGCGCGAGGGGCTGCGCCTTGATCCAATCGACCGCGTCCCGGAGCGCCCCGGGGTCGCTGCGGGGGGCGAAGTCCATGCCGACCAGATCGCCATCCTCCAGGCCCAGCACCTCCGCCCACTTCGGGAAGGCCCGCATGCTCATCGAGCCCGCGGTCGTCACACCGATGAAATACATCGTCGGCCTGCTGGGTTCGCGATCGTTCATGCTCGGCGGTCGCCGCCCGGAGGGTAGAGCAGCGGATCCGGCCCCGCCGGGATCCGTCCGCATCGCCCCGTCTCGCTTCTGGCGATGGTCGGTGCGGGAGACAAAAAAACCCCGCCGGCTTGTCGGGTCGGCGGGGTTCGGAGAAAATCGGTAGGTTCGCCTCCCCTCGCCTACTTCAAGAGGTTGATCGCCCGGGCGCGCTTGATCTCGCGGGTGATCTTGCGGTGCATCTTGGCCGAGACACCGGTGACGCGGCGCGGCAGGATCTTTCCGGTATCCGTCGTGAACAGGGTCAGGACGTCGGGGTTCTTGTAGCAGATTTTCTCGACCGGGATGTCGAGGCGCCGGCGCGGCATCTTGCGGTTGGCGCGGCGGAGATTGTAGGCTCGCTGTTCGTTCTTCGGTTCCATCGTCAGGGAGTGGTCGAGGTTCGGTCGTCGTCCGGCCGGCCGCCTAGCGGAGTTCGCGGTGGAGGGTGCGGCGCTTGAGATGCGGGTTGAACTTCACCTTCTCAAGACGCCCCGGGGTGCGGAGGCTCTTCTTGTTTCGGGTGGTCACATAGCGCGACGGCGGTTTGCCCTCGGCTTTGGCCTCGGTGCATTCGAGTGTGATGATTTCGCGCGGCATGATTCTGTGGCAATTTTTGGATGAGGGCGCGGAGTTTAGTCCTTATCCGCGTCGGGATCAACCCCGGATGGCGAATCGTCCATGAGGCCGAAAATCGCTCGAGCAGCGGGTCGCCGGGGCATCCGGCCGCCCCCCTCCTTCTCGATCTGCGCCTGACATTCGACCGTGTAGCGGGTGAACGGGATGGCTTCGAGGCGGGCGTTGGGGATCTTCTTCCCGGACATTTCGCAAACACCGTAGGCGCCGACCTCCAAGCGTTTGAGCGCCTCCTCGATCTCGTAGAGCGCATCCTGTTCTTGGGAGAGCAGCGTCAGGGCGAACTCGCGGTCGTAAGCGTCGCTGCCGGCATCCGCCTGATGCATCCCAAAGGCCGAAGAGTCCCCGGACTCCCCGCCGCCCCGGAGGTTGTCCTTCGCGGTCCCGGCCATGGTGTCGACCATCGAGTCGCGCAGATCGAGCAGGCGCTGGCGTTGTTTCTTTTCGAAGGTCGACAGCTTGACCGGGGTGGTCACCGGCTTCGGCCGGGTCGGCCCCTGCCCTGCGGCCTTCGCGGGCGCCGCCTTCGTCTTGGCCGCCTTGCCCGCCGCCGCCTTCTTCTTGGTGGTCACCACCGTCCGCCGCATCGGCTTCTTGGTCGGCTTCGGTTTCGCTTCGCTCTTCGAAGCGGCAGCCTTCTTCTTGGCGACTTTCGTGGCCACCTTCTTGGCGGCAGCCTTCTTCTTCGCAGCGGTTTTTTTTGCCATTGGTGGTGGGGGAAAGGAATGGG
>JAUIGD010000592.1 GCA_030430255.1 Verrucomicrobiia bacterium | reverse complement strand
GTGGGGCTCGAGGGCGGTTCTTGTCGCGCGGGGCCGGGACGCGGCCGGGCGGACGCGGAGCTCACTCGGGGTCGGCTTGGATGCGAACCGACTCGACCTCGAGCGCGTTGGGGAAGTTGGGCGAGGAGCGATCGAAGATCACGCAGAAGCGGATGGCGTCCGGCTTCGGCGAGAACGCGTTCAGCTCCTCCGGGTGGCGCACCCACGGCGTCACGGACCCCGCGGAGAACGGCGCGCCGACGGCGAACGGATCGTTGATGCAGGGGTTGGTCAGCGTCGCCGTCGTCTTCGCGCCCTGGAAGCGCACCGCGATCGGCGCGGCCGTCTGGCCGCCCATGAGATCGCTCGCGACCAGGTCTCCCCAGGCCTGCTGGATCGACGTCGCGAACGGGTTGTTGGGATCCGCGGGGTCGCGGTAGGAGACCGAGACCGGCGCCCCACCGCCGAAGTCGACGTTGAGGGTCAAGTCCCAGGCGAAGACGCCGCCTGCGTCCGACTCGAAGTCGAGGTTGAAGAAGCTGCCCGCCGGACGCACCCAGCACGAGGTCGCGCTGGTGATCGTCTGCGGCCCGTCGGCGGCGTTGCCGGTCGGCTGCCACGTACCGACGGACAGGAACTCCATGTCGTCGGCGGTGTTGTTGGGAGCGATCATCGAGGCGATGTCGGAGTTCATCAGGCCCTGCAGCGTCTCGACGCGCACGAGGCCCGTTCCGCCGGCACCCCCCGTCGAGTTGAAGAGACCGCCGGTCGAGGGCAACTCGAGCTTGCCGACTCCACCCTGACCGCCCGCAACCGAGAGCCGCGCCGCCGCCGGAGGCAGCGTGAGGGTCTGGGCCTGGACGAGCAGCGATCCGCCGGACCCGGCGCCGCCGGGCGCTGCGGAGCGAGCGTTGTAGAAGGCCGGATCGGAGGACCGGAAGGCCGAGCCGCCGTTGCCGCCCGCGCAGCTGACCACACCCGACACGGAGAGGTCGCGGCCGACGTTGAGCTGCACGCCGCCGCCGCCGCCGCCGCCGGCCGCGCCGCTGTGGCTGTAGTAGCTCGTGATGTTGTCCGGACTGCCGGGGCCGGGCTCGACGCAGTTGGTGAGGTCCCCGAACTGGTCTCCGTTGGTCTGCGTCAGGTTGAGGTTCATCCCGCCGCCGCCGCCGCCGGCTCCACCGCGCAGGTGCCCCAGTCGCGGACGCAGCAGGCGCACGTTCGCGGGCGCCGTCGGCGGCTCGATGCTCAGCGCCGTCGGGTCTCCCGCGGGGGTGTCGGGCGGAGTGTTCGAGTTGCCGCCCGGGAGGTCGGCCGCCGGGAACTCGGCCTGGGCCACGCCCACCGTGCCGAGCGTCGCGTAGGAGGCGCCGCCGCCCGCGCCGCCGACCTGACCGGAGACGCAGGGCGACAGGGCGGCGCCCTGCTCTTCCATGCCCGCGGTCGTCTCGAGACCCGGAGGCGTGGTGGTCGGGAACGAGTCGATGACCGGCGGGAGCGAGCGCGGCCACAGCTGGCCGCGGAAGCCTCCTCCCACGACCCCGAGCTGTCCGACGCCCTGTCCGGGAGGCGGGTTCAGGCCGAACGTCGGGTTGGAGATGCCCTTGTTGAAGGCGCCCCCGATGCCCGTGGTCGGGACGAACTGCAGGCCGGACGGCGGCGAGCCGGGGTTGTCGATGCGGTCCGCGCCGTCTCCACCCTTGCCGGCGCCGGGGCCGCCGCGCGAACCGAACTGGCCTTCGGGCTGATCCGACAGGTGGTCCTGGGGAGCGGTGCCGGCGGCGTTGACCAGTCCGGAGACGTCCATGTTGCCGCGCGAGAAGATCCGCACCGGGCTGTTCCCGCGCAAGACCAGGCTGCCGGCGGACGAGATCGACACGCGGTTGAACTCGAACAGGCCGTTGGACACCAGGATGTCGGGGGGCACGACTCCGGGGTTCGCCTGGAAGTCGAAGTTGGTGATCGTGTCCACGCCGGGGAACACGGGACCGTCGGTACCGCCGGTGACGAAGGTCGAGCCGCTGCCCCCCGGATCGGGCTCGCCGATCAGGTTGAAGGTCACGCTCGAGGCGCCTCCGGGGATCACGTCGAACGAGTACGGGTTCGCGCCACCCGAGTTCCCGGCCGTGCCGAGCGTCTTGTTCGTGATCCGGAAGTTCACGGTGGCCGGGTCGTTCGGATCGGTCGCGTACGAGTAGGTCGCGGCGTCGAGCGGCGATCCCGGGTTCATCGCGATGACCTGGTTGATCAGATCGATCAGATTGTCGCAGAAGTACGAGCCGAAGGGCCGGTTGCCGACCACGTTCTGGGTCGGGTCCGAGGTCGTCTGCACGGTCAGCGTGACGCCGTTGAGGATGATCTGGTCGCCCGGGGTCGGGACGTTGCCCGCTCCGAACGTCATGGCGATCGTCCCGGTCGCCGCGGTCGGGGAGGTGTCGAGCACGACGGTCTGGCCGTCCCTCACGAACAGGTCACCCAGGCGGCCGGAGCCGCCGCCCACGCCGGGCTTGAGGCGCCCGGGCGTCGACTCGGCCCAGTCCGAGCCCGTGCGCTCCAGGTCGGCCAGGCTCTGGTCGGCGAAGCCCTCGGTGATCGTGATCGGGTTGAAGGGGATCACCTCGGGCGTGAACACGACGTCGCCGGCGTTGGCGAGCTGGTTCGACGCGAGGTCGGTGATCTGCACGGGCAGGCGCACGATGATCTGGCGCGGGCTGATCAGGTTCGGCCCGGCGCTGGGCA
>JAUIGD010000126.1 GCA_030430255.1 Verrucomicrobiia bacterium | reverse complement strand
CGTCTGCGGTTTCAGGCTGATGATGTTGGAGCCGAAGTTGGGAAAGTCCTTCGGCGAGGGTGGCTCGAGCTGGCCGCTGGGCGAAACTTTGTCCGTCGTGTAGCCGGTCATCATCTGGTAGATGGCCGCCGTGTGATTGAAGAGGCCGTTCGGCTCGTAGCTCATCGAGCGGATGAGCGTGAACTTGTCGTTCACCTTGGCGAGCTCCGGCAGGATCTCGGTGAAGTGGACGCCCGGCAGCTTGGTGGGGATGGTGGAGTAGGCGGAGCGGACGTTGTCGGGGACGTCCCGCTTCGGGTCCCACAGGTCGAGGTGGCTGGGGCCGCCCTGCAGATAGACGAGGATGATGGACTTCGCCCGCCCCCAGCCCGGCGCCTGGCGCGCGGCGGCCTTCGCCTTGAGGTTCAACATCGAGCTGAGGGTCAGCCCGAGCATGCCGGCGCCGCCGACCCGGAGGAAGTCGCGGCGCGAGGGGCGCAGGTGGCGGTCGCAGAGGTCTTTGGCGGGGGCGCCGACGAGACGGAACATGGCGGGTGTTCGGTGGGTGGTGGGTTTCGGCCGCGCCGGAGGGGAGCGGTGCTAAAAGGAAAACTACCGGATCGGGGCCGGGTGTAAAGCTTTCCCCGCGCCGGGTGTCGCGGCTTGGCACGGTTCGGCCCCGACGTGAGCCAGCCGCAGCCCGGAGCGTGGTGATCGGTCCGGGCTAGACGTTGAAGCGGAACTCGATGACGTCGCCGTCTTTGACGACGTACTCCTTGCCCTCGATGCGCAGTTTGCCGGCCTCGCGGGCGGCGGATTTGGAGCCGAGCGCGACCAGGTCGTCGTAGTGGACGACCTCGGCGGCGATGAAGCCGCGCTCGAAGTCGGTGTGGATCACGCCGGCGGCTTGGGGGGCCTTGGCGCCGGCGGGGATCGTCCAGGCGCGGGTCTCTTTCTCGCCGGTGGTGAGGTAGGTGCTGAGGCCGAGCAGGCTGTAGGCGGCGCGGATCAGCGCCGAGACACCGCTGTCGGCCACGCCCATGTCGGCGAGGAACTCGGCGGCCTCGGCGGGGTCGAGGTCGATGAGCTCCTCCTCGATGCGGGCGGAGATGACGACCGCCTCGGCGCCGTGCGCCTCGGCGGCGTAGGTGCGGACTTTGGCCACCAGCGGGTTGGATTCGGGGTCCTCCAGCGCGGCGGCGAGCTCGTCCTCGCTGACGTTGCAGGCGAAGATGGTGCGTTTCGAGGTGAGTAGGAAGAAGTCGCGCGCGACCTCGCGTTCGTCGTCGCTCAGGTCGGCGGTGATGGCGGGGCGTCCGGCGTCGAGGTGCGGCAGGAGTTTCTCGATGGCGTCGAGTTCCGCCTTGGCCTCCTTGTCGCCGCCGCGGGCCTTCTTCTCGCGGGACGCCTTGCGTTTCTCGAGGGCGGCGTGGTCGGCGAGCACGAGCTCGGCGTTGATGATCTCGATGTCGCGCAGCGGGTCGACGGAGCCGAGCTCGTGGATGATGTCATCGTTCTCGAAGCAGCGCACGACCTGGATGATGGCGTCGGTCTCGCGGATGTTGGCGAGGAACTTGTTGCCGAGCCCGGCGCCCTGCGAGGCGCCCTCCACCAGGCCTGCGATGTCGACGAACTCGATGGCGGCGGGGATGAGTTTCTCCGAGCCGGACATCTTGCTCAGCACCTCGAGGCGGGGGTCGGGGACGGTGACGACGCCGACGTTCGGGTCGATGGTGCAGAACGGGTAGTTCTTCGCCTCGGCGGCGCGGGAGCGGGTGACGGCGTTGAAGAGGGTGGACTTCCCGACGTTGGGCATCCCGACGATTCCGGCCTTGAGCATGGGTTGATAAGTGGGTGGGTTGGTTGGTAAGTGGCGGCGGCGTGGCCGGCGGGCGGGATACTCAGCGCGCTTGCCCGCCGCAACCGACCCCGCAACAGCCACCGGACGAAGCCGTCGCCCCGACGGTCGCCGGCCGCCCACCCACCGACCGCCGCCCATGCACCTGGACCCCATCGTCGCCCACCTCGAAGAAACCTTGCGGACCCCCGAGGTCCCGGATTACCCGGGTGCGCTCAACGGCCTGCAGCTGCGGAGCTCGGGGGCGGTGACCAAGGTCGCGGCCGCGGTGGATGCGGCCTTGCCGGTGGTGCGTGCGGCGGTGGGCTGCGGCGCGGACCTGCTGCTCGTCCACCACGGGCTGTTCTGGGGCGGGGCGCAGCGCATCGACGGTGCGTTCTATGAGAAGCTGCAGCTGGCGATGGGCGCCGGTCTGGCGATCTACTCCAGCCACATCCCGCTCGACGTCCACCCGCAGCTGGGCAACAACGCGCTGCTCGGGCAGGCGATCGGCCTCGGGGAGGGCGAACCGTTTTTCGAGTGGAAGGGGATCCAGTTGGGGCGGCGTTACGCGACCGAGGTGGGGCGCGGGGAGCTGGTCGAATCGGTGCGGTCGGCGGTCGGCGGCGGCCCGGTGAACCTCGCCCCGGGGGGGCCGTCGGAAGTGCGTTCGGTGGGGGTGATCACCGGTGGTGCCGGCTCGGAGGTGGCGGCGGCGGCGGCGTGTGGGGTCGACACCTTCATCACCGGCGAGGGCCCCCACCACAGCTACACGCTCGCCGAGGAGCTGGGCGTGAACCTGATCTACGCGGGGCACTACGCGACCGAGACCTTCGGGGTCAAGGCGCTGGCCGCCCGGCTGGCGGAGGCGTTCGGCTTGGAGTGGGAGTTCATCGACCACCCGACCGGCCTGTAGGGCGCCTGGCGTTGGCCGACCCTCGACCTGAGGCATCGCGACCGATGGGATTCGAAGATCTGTTCCGCGGCGATCCGGTCACGGCGGCGCGGGGGCTGATCGGCGCGCGCCTCGTGTGTGGGGCGTGTTCGGGGATCGTGGTCGAGACCGAGGCCTATGCGGCGGTCGGCGACGAGGCGGCGCACACCTTCTTCAAGCCGAGCGCCCGCGCGTTCGTGGAGCGCCACGCGGCCGGGGCGGCGTACGTGTATTTGAACTACGGCATGTATTGGCTGGCCAACGTGCTGACCAAGGGGCCTGAGGGGGCCGGGTTCGTGTTGTTGCGCGCGCTGGAGCCGGAGCGGGGCGTGGCGGCGATGCGGCGGCGGCGCGGCAGAGAGCGGGAGCGCGACCTCTGTTCGGGCCCCGGCAAGCTGACGATCGCGCTGGGGATCGACGGCGCCGACCACGGGGCGAGCTTCGTCGGGCGCGGGGCGCGGTTTTGGTTCGAAGAAGTGTGTGGCGGCGGGGCGGGGGAGGTGGTCGCCGACCGCCGGGTGGGGATCACGCGCGCCACGGAGCTGCCGTGGCGGTTCCTCGCCGCGGGCAGCCAACACGTCAGCGTGCGGGCCGGGCGGGCGTAGCGGCGCGTGCGCCTCCCTACGGGGGCCGCGTCGCAGGGCAAGACGGGATCGGCTGGAGCCGCCGTCGCAATCGACGATGGAGCGACTGGAAATGGGGACACTCTCCATTCGCGCTTTGGCCAGATCGGTCTATGTTGATAAAACTATCAACATTTCCAAAATGGCTATTCTAGGCAAAACCATCGCGGGGGCCGGCGTCGTGGCCATGGGCTGCTTGGCCTATGTCGGCTACGAATTCACCTCCAGCCTGCGTGAGAAAGACAAGCTCCGCGAAGAGTTGCAGGGCTTGCAGGGGGAACACGACCGCCTGAAGACCACTTACAACGATGCGGTCAAGAAGACGGCGGTGACCGAACTGCTCGTCTGCGAGGGCGAGCTCAGCGTGTCGATCCGCAACGCGCACGGCGAAGTCGAGAACATCCCGACGCCCTACGACCCGAGCGAGGAGATCTACGTCGACTACGTGGTGCTCGACGGGCGGCTGTGGATCCGACGCGTCTTCGATGCCGCGACCCCGCCGAACCAGGGGACGTACATCGACCCGAGCCTCGGCAACGTGAACTGGGAGGCGTCCGGTTCGAAGATGGGCAAGGCGGTGTACCGCAGCCTCACCGACGGGCGCTGGTTGGTGACCGTCACTGGCGACGGCTCGCTCGGCCTGGCGCAGGTCGACCCGACCACCCCCAACGAGCTGACTTCGCTGCCCGAGGTGCGCGAGTTTGAGCCGGAGGAGTAGGGCGCGGCGGGCGGCGGTCCTCACGATTCCAAAATCTCCCCGCTTTTCCCCTCGCGGCGCCCCCGGTGCTGCGGTTGGATCTCCCCATGGGAGAACCTCACGAAGTCAAGGCGACGCTCGGCTGCGGCACGCTGATCGTCATCGCCATCATCGTCGCCGTGTTCGGCGGCAACCGCGACCACGACGACCTGGAGAGGAAGCTCGATCAGCTGCGGCGCGAGGTCGAGGCGCTGCGGTTGGAGCTGAAGGCGAGGCCGCCGGCGCCTGCCGCTGCCCCCCAGGCGCCGCTCGAGCGGGGAGGCGAATAGAGGGGCGCCGGCGGCGGCCGCCCGCAGGCGGATGGAATGCGCGTTCCGGGCTGGTTCGGCGCCGAGAACGAAACTTGTAAAATTTTCGGGGGAGCGTCACTATTCCTCCCAGTTGGCGTTTCGCCTACTGCGGCGCCGTGCGCCGCCCCATCGGAGGTTACCATGAACATCCCGCTCGCCCTCTCGCGGAGAGCCGGTGCCGTCGCCGGCGCCGCTCTCTATCTCGTTCACGCTGCTGCCCTCGCGTCGCCCCCCGTGGCGGGGCCGGAGCTTTGGCTTCGCGCCGACCTCGGGGTGACGCTGGACGGCTCCAATTTCGTCGAGCGCTGGGCCGACCAGTCCGGCAACGGCAACGACCTGGTCCAAAGCGACGCCGCGCGGCGGCCGGAGCTGATGGCCGACGGCTTCGTCACCAGCGGCGGCGGGCACTCGGCCTTCCGCATCCAGCGCGACCAGTCCACCAGCAGCACCTACGGCGGCACGCTGGGTACCGACTTCATCGTCGAGGAGCCCATCGAGGTCACCCACCTGGCGATGATCGACCACAACCGCGACGGCGCCGAGGGCTCGGTCACGGTGCAGATCCTCGCCCGCGACGACGCCGGCACCCCCGAGTCGCCGCAGGACGACAGCGGCTCGACGGTGCTCGCCCAAGAGGTGTTCACCGCCGCCGACCCCGGGACGCTCGAGGACTCCCTGCGCCTCAAGGAGCTGGTCTCCCCCGTTTTGTTGGCCCCGGGGAGCTACACGATCGTCTCATGGGGCTGGAGCGGCAACGACCGCTACATCACCTTCTCGGACGGCTCAGCCGTGCCGCCGTCGGGCGAGATCCGCTTCCTCGGCGCCGGCACCGGGCGCTTCGTCAGCACCGCGGGCATCTTCCCGACCTCCTTCTCGGGGGCGGCCGACCGCTACACCGGCGCGCACAACTTCCGCTACCGCAAGCAGGGCGTCCCGCGCACGACCGCCCCGGCGGTCCGCTTCGACGGTTCGAACGACGGCCTCGAGGGCGTCCCCGGCATGGCCTTGGCGCGGCCGAACACGACCTATGTGGTCTACGAACGCGACGGCGCCGACGCCGGCTACATCATCCAGAACAAGGCGGGCACCCACTGGGGGGTACACCAGAGCATCGCCCGTTCCGGCAACTTTTTGCGCAACGCCGAGCGCGACTGGCGATACCCTTGGTTGGTGGGGATGGTGGCGGGCGCCGCGGAGTCGCGCGTGTTCGTCAACGGCGAGGATTGGACGCACGACCCGACGCCGGTCACCGGGGAGCCCGGCCAACTCGTGCTGGGCGGCGCTTTGGGCAGGTCGAACGACCCGATCTCCGTGCGCGTCGCGGAGGTGATCTCCTACGCCCGCGAACTCTCCGCCGAGGAGCGCTGGCTGACCGAAAAGTACCTCGCCGAGCGCTACGGCCTCTACGCCGTCGAGGCCCTGCCGCCGGCGATCAGCCCGCCGGGCGCACCCGGCGCCGGCGATGTCACGGTCACGATCAGCAGCGACCACGCTGGAGCGGAGGTCCGCTACACCACCGACGGCTCCGATCCGGATGCGGCTTCGGCATTGTACTCGGCACCCTTTAGCGTCCCGCGGGGGACCGAGGTCCGCGCCCGCGCCTTCGTGGCGGGCGTCGCTTCGGGGGCGGTCGCGGGCGAGGTCTACCTCGATGCCGCGGAGCTGCCGCCAGGTTCGCCCGCGCTCTGGGTGCGCGGCGGCTACGGGATCGCGGTCGACAGCGACAACCGGGTGATGCGCTGGAGCGACCTGACCGGCAACGGCCACCACTTCGAACAGGGCACCGGCGTCCAGCGCCCGGTGCGCGGCGACATGCAACAGGTCGGCGGCGTCGCGATCCGAACGCTCTACGACGCCGTGGGTTCGCACACCTACGACGGCACACTCGGCGCCGACTTCGAGGTCGACAGCGCGATCGAGATCACCCATCTGGTCGCCTACGACCACCTCGGCGACGGGTTCTCGGCACCGGTCACCGTGCGCCTGCTGGCGCGCGACAACGGCGGCACCCCCGCGACCATCAACGACGACGCCGCCGGCGCCACGCTGGCCGAACTCGAATTCTCGCCGGCCGACCCCGGGGCGCTCCGGCCGGGCACGCCCTGGCGGGAGAAGGCGCTCGGCGCGCCGGTCACCCTCCCGCCCGGAAGCTACTCCGTGCTCGCTTGGGGCTACACCGGCGCCAACCTCTACCGCAACAGCACCGACGCGTCCGGCGGCGGGCACGGCCTGCGCTTCATCGGCACCGGCCGCTACGGCGCCGCCCTCGGCACCTTCCCGACCTCCTCCTCCGACTCCCACCCGCTCAAGTACAACGGCGCCGGAAACTTCCGCTACCGCCCGGCCGGCGGTGCGGAGGTCGCCCGCGCGGCCGTCGATTTCGACGGCGCCCTCGACGGCCTCTGGGCCCCGGCCGCGACGGATTTCGCGAAACCGAGCGAGGTCTTCGTGGTCTTCGAACGCACGCGCGGTGAGAACGGCTACGTGATCCAGGACACCGGCGGCAGCGGCCAGTGGTTCGTCCGCCACGATGGCTTTTACAACACCGGTTGGGTGCGCAACCGCGCCTTGCCGACGGGGCGACCCACGCTCGCCTCTGTGCGCACGACCGCCGCCGGAACCTCCGCATGGGTCGACGGTGCCGACTGGACCCACACCGCGACCCACGCCAGCGGCCAGCCGGGCAGGCTGGCGCTCGGCGGCGGCAACGGGCGCAGCTACGACCCCATGCCCGTCCGCATCGCCGAGGTGGTCGCCTACGACCGGGAGCTCACCGAAGCCGAACGCTGGGCCGTCGAAGCCATGCTCATGGCGCGCTACACGCCGGAGCGCCGCGAGGTCGCGACCCCCGTCATCGACCCGCCGGCGGCGCTGGGCGCTAGCAATACTTTGGTGACCATCAGCACGCCCACCCCCGGCGCCGAGATCCGCTACACCACGGACGGCACCGCGCCCGACCAGGGTTCGGCCCTCTACGCCGCGCCGGTCAGCATCCCGCCCGGCACGCTGCTGCGGGCGCGCGCGTTCCACGCCGACGGCGCCCCGAGCGTCGTCGCCGAGGCCTTCTACGGCTCGCCCGGGGACGCCCTCCCCGTGGCCGGCGCCTCGATGTGGCTGCGCGCCGACCGCGGCGTGAACCGCTCCGCCGATGACCTCGTCGAGTCGTGGGCCGACCTCACCGGCAACGGCAACCACCTGGGGCAGCTCACCCGCGAGCAGAGACCGGTGTGGGCCGACACGGCCATCGGCGGCACGCCCTCCGCGCTGGTCGTCCCGGAGCGCTCCGGCGCCCACACTTGGGGCGGCGCGCTCGGGGAGGACTTCGTCGTCGAGCAGGGGTTCGACGTCACCCACCTCGGCGCCTTCGACCACCTGAAGGACGGCTTCGGTGGCACCGTCACGGTCCAGCTCTGGAGCCGCGACGACGCCGGCACCCCGCTGACGCAGACCGACGACAGCGCCGTCGCGCTGCTCGCGCAGGCCACCTTCGACAACGCCGCACCGGGCGAGCTCGAAGGCACGCTGCGCTTCAAAGCGCTGGCCGCGCCGGTGGCGCTCGCGCCCGGCGCCTACACCGTCTTCGCCTGGGGCTACGTCGGCGGCGACCTCTATTTCGAGGGCAACTTGTGCTACCAGGACGATGACGACCGCTACCGCTTCACCGGCCGCTCGCGATATAGCAACACCTTGGATTCCTCATTCCCGACCTCGCTCGACGGATCCTCGCTCGACTACAACGGCGCCGCCAACTTCAAGGCCGCTCCCGTCGCGGCGGTCGGCCCGAGGCGGCCGGCGGTCGTGTTCGACGGCGCCGACGACGGCCTCTGGGGCGTCGCCGACCTGGACATCGGCCGTCCGTCGACCGTCTTCACCGTCTTCCAATACGACCGCGACGAATCCGGCTACATCCTGCAGAACAACACCGGCACGGACTGGCAGATCCGCAACACCGGCTACTACGCCGGCGGCTGGGTGTTCAACCAGACCTTCCCGCGCGGCCGGCCGCTGTCGGCGGCGATGCTGAACGCGCCGGGCGACACCCGCGCCTACCTGGACGGGGAGGACCTCACCGTCACCCCGGGCTACGCCTCCGCCCAGCCCGGCCAGCTCTGCCTCGGCGGCGGCACCGGCGGCTCCATCGACCCCGCACCGGTCCGCGTCGCGGAGGTGATCGCCTTCGAGCGCGAGCTCGACCCGGCCGAGCGATGGCAGATCGAGGCCTACCTCGCCGGCCGCTACGACCTCTATCAGACCGAAGCCGACACGCCGCAGATCGCGCCCGCCTCGAACTTCGGCAGCGGCGACGTCGCCGTGACGATCTCCTCCGCGGCGCCCGGCGCCGAGATCCGCTACACGACCGACGGCTCCGCGCCGACCGCGGCGTCGGCCCTCTATGCCGGCGCCTTCGACGTCCCCCGCGGCACCCGTGTCCGCGCCCGCGCGTTCCTCGCCGGCGCCTCCCCCAGCGGCACCGCCGAGGCCTTCTACGGCGACAGTTCGGACGGCCCCGGCGCCTCTGATCCCGCCCTTTGGGTGCGCGCCGACGCCGGCTTGGGGCTCGATTCCGCCGGCCGGGTCGAGCGCTGGGCGGACCTCTCCGGCCACGGGCGCGACTTCGTCCAGCAACAGGTCGAACAGCGGCCGCTGCCCGCCCCCGCCAGCTTCGGCGGGGCGTCGCACCTCGCCGTGCCGATCCACCCCATCGGCGGCACCAACACCTACGCCGGCACCTTTGGCTGCGATTTCACCGTCACCGAGTCCGTCGAGATCACCCACCTCGGTGCTTTCGACGACAACGCCGACGGGTTCTTCGGCACGATCACCACCCGCATCCACTCGCGCGACACCATGGGCACGCCGGAGGATCCGGCGGACGACATCTCGTCCGCGGTGCTCGCCGAGCTCACCTTCACCCCGGCCGAACCCGGTGAACTCGACGGCGGGGTGCGGTTCAAAGCCCTGGCCTCCCCGCTCACGCTCGCCCCGGGCACCTACACCGTGGAGTCGCTCGGCTACACCGCCGATCGCTATTACTATGCGGGTTCCTTCGACGCGGCGTCGGGATCGGGGGTGAACTTTGACGCCATCTCTCGCCACAACGCGAACCCGGCGAACTTCCCGGACACCGTCAACAGCACCAGCGCCGCGCTCTACCTGGGTACGGGCAACTTCAAATTCCGCGCCCCCGGGGACGCGACGCCACCGGCCGACGCCGTGCGCTTCGACGGTGCAGACGACGGCCTGCTCGGCGATGAGGGCTACGCGGTGGAGCGGCCATCGACGGTGTTCGTCGTCTACCAGAACCTCCCCGAAGAGACGAGCTACGGCCGCATGCTGCAGAGCCTCAGCGGCAGGAACTGGTTGCTCGGGCCCCACCACGAGAACGGGGTCGACAACGGCTTCTACGCGGACGGCTGGGTGACCCAGCACCGCATCGCCGACCGGACCGTCCACATCTCCGCCGCGATCATGGAGCCGGACGCCTCCTACTATCTGTTGGACGGGGTCGACCTCACCGGGGTCCCCACCTACCTCGGCTCCCCGGGCCGGCTCGCGGTCGGCGGCGGTGAGGGCACCTACTTCCAACCCGTCGCCGGCGACCTCGCCGAACTCCTCGTCTTCGACCGCGTCCTCGACGAGGGCGAGATCCAACGCGTGCACGGATACCTCGCCTCCCGCTACACGGCGCCGACCCCGCCGCTCTATGCGCCGAACATCACCCCGGACGGCGGCCTCTACAGCGTCGGCACCAGCGTGTCGGCCTCGCATCCGGTCGCCGGCACCACCCTGCGCTACACCACGGACGGCAGCGAACCGACCCCGGCCTCGCCGGTGTGGCCGGGCTCGCTCTCGGTCTCGTCGGACCTCACCCTGTCGGTGCGCGCCTTCCACCCGGACTACCTCGCCAGCGACACCGAATCCGCGCGCTTCATCATCGACCCCGCCGCCCCGGCGATCCCCGACCGCGACGCGTTGCTGCTCTGGCTGCGCGCCGGCGTCGGGGCCGAGACGGACACCGACGGCGTCGCCCTCTGGCGCGACCTCTCCGGCAACGGCGCCGACGCCTTCCAGGCCGACGCCGCCGCACGGCCGGACCTCGACCCGGCGGGGATCGGTGGCGAGCCGGCCCTGCACTTCGACGGCACCGCCGAATTCCTCCGCCTGCCCGAAGGGTTCGAGGACTTCAGCGAAGGCGTCACCGCCCTCGTCGTCGCCCGCCCCGACGCCACCGTCGGCAACTGGGAGCGCCTCGTCGAGTTCGGCCGCGGCACCAACAACGCCAACCTCTGGCTCAGCCGCGAAGGCACCACGACCCATTTCTACTACGGCCAGGTCGGCAACAATGACCTGGCTGCCCCGGACGAGTTCGAACCGCTGGCGGCGAAGCTGTTCAGCGTCGCCCACTCCCCGGACGGCGCGGCGAAGATCTCGGTGAACAGCTCGGTGGTCGCGGAAGGGAACATCAACCTCCCCGCCACCATCCTCCGCACCAGCAACTTCATCGGCGACAGCAACTGGTCCAGCTACCCCTTCTACTCCGGGCACATCGCCGAGATCATGATCTTCAACCGCGCGTTGAGCGACTTCGACCGCGAGACCCTCGAGGCGGTCGTCCGCGACCGCTACGGAATCTCCACCGACGCCACCGGGACCCCGGGTTTCGCCCCCGCCCCGGGCCTCTACCCGAACAGCGTCGATGTCGTGCTCTCGTCGGCCACCCCGGGCGCCGACATCCGCTACACCCTCGACGGCTCGACCCCCGACGAGACCTCCGCCCTCTACGCGGCCCCCATCACCCTCACGCATTCCGCACAGGTCCGCGCCCGCGCCTTCGCCGCAGGCCTCAACCCCAGCCAGTTCGCCGCAGCCACCTACCTCATCGGTGTGCCGCCGGGCGATGGCGACGGCGTCGAGGCGGCCTACTTCAACGACCAGGAGCTGACCGAGTTCGCCCTCACCCGGGTGGAGCCGAACATCGACTTCAATTGGGGCAGCGGCTCGCCGGACCCCTCGGTCGACGGCGACTCGTTCTCCGCCCGCTTCACCGGCAAGCTCATGCCGCGCTTCACCGAGGACTTCACCTTCTTCGTCGAGAGCAACGCCGGCTCCCGCTTCTGGGTCGACCTCGACCAAAGCGGCACCTTCGACGGGCCGGGCGAACTCTTGGTCGACAACTGGACCGGCCCCAGCCTCAGCGAGATCGCCGCGGCCCCCGTCGCCCTGGCCGCCGGCCAGCTGTACGCGATCCAGCTCGAGTTCTTCGAGGCCACCGGCGTCGCCGACATCGCCCTGCGCTGGGAGTCGTTCAGCGAACCGAAGGGCGCCGTGCCGCAATCGCAGCTGTTCTCGAACGCCCAGTTCGCGCAGACCGTCGCCACCCCCGTCGTCTCGCCCGCCTCCGGCACCTACAACGCCGCCGTCGAAGTGAACATCGCCAGCGGCACCGCCGGCGCCACGATCCACTACACGGTCGACGGCTCGCAGCCCGATCAGACCTCGCCAGTCTACACCGGCGCCTTCACCGTCGGCGCCGACGCCACCGTCCGCGCCAAGGCCTACAAGGCCCAGCACAACCCCAGCGGCACCGGTTCGGCCAGCTACCACATCGACGCCCTGCCGCCCAACATCACGCTGTTCGCCTGGGACGGGGCGCCGCTCGCGCCGGGGCAGATCCTGACCGAACCGGGATCGCTGAGCGCCGAGGCCACCGACAACACCGGCCTCGCCTCGGCCGAGTTCTTCTATCAGCCTGATGGAAACCCAGGGCGCATCCTCATCGGCCGCGACACCTTCCCCGCCAACGGCATGAGCGCGCCGTGGGACATCGCCTCGGTCTCCGACGGCGCCTACACGCTCTGGCTGCGCGTCTACGACACCACCGGCGCCTACTCCGAGACCTCGGTCGCCGCCAACGTCGCCCTCGCGCCGCCGACCGCCCCGACCATCACCGCCCCCGCCGACGGCACGACGCTGGAGGTGCCGACCGTGACCCTGACCGCCACCGCCCAGCCGGGGCGCAACATCCGCGTCTTCCGCGACGGCGTCCAGATCCGCGCCGGCTACGCCAACGGCGCCGGCAACTTCACCTACCAAGCGCCGCTGCTCACCGGCCTCAACGATTTCCACCTCGTCGCCGTCAACCGCGCCGGCGCGAGCCCGCAGTCGAACCACGTCGTCGTCGAACGCGTGCGCGAGTTCCCCTCGCTCGCCCTCTCGTTCCCGTCGGCCACGATCGCCGAAGGCACCACGGCCACCGGCACCGTCACGGTCCCCGCCGCGCTGGCGACCGACCTGCCGATCGCCATCGACATCGACCGCGCCACCCAGGTCGCCCCGGTCGCCCCCTTCTCGATCCCGGCCGGCCAGCTGTCCGCGACCTTCCCCCTCAATGCCCGCCAGGACTTGAACATCGAGCCGCTGGTGCCGATCAACGTCTCGGCCCGCGCCGAGGCCTACAAGCCGGACACTTTCGAACTCACCCTCATCGACGACGACTGGCCGCTGCTGACGCTGGAGTTCGAGGCCGACTCCGTCTCGGAGGCCGACGGCACCCTCGTCGGCGTCGTCCGCCGCGACACCGCGCCGCCGGCCACCCTCACCGTCCGCTTCACCAACACCGCGCCGGGCGAGCTGATGCTGCCGGCCAGCGTCACCATCCCGGCCGGCCAGACCAGCCGCACCTTCACCGCCACGGTGCTCGACGATGCAGTCGCTGACGGCAACCAGACCGCGACCCTCACCGCGGAGGCCCGGGCCACCGACGGCAGCGTCGTCTCGGCCAGCCCGGCCGTCGATGTCGAGGTGCGCGACGACGAAGGGCCGGTGCTCGCCTTGATCGTCCCCGACCCCTTCCTGCTCGAGGGCGAAACGGTGGACGCGCTCGTGTCCCGCGCCGGCTCGCCGAACGGCGACCCGCTCACCGTCACGCTGGGTGCGACGCCCGACGGCACCCTGTCCGTCCCCGCCACCGTCACCATCCCGGCCGGCTTCGACGTGATCGACTTCACGGTCGGCGCGATCTCGGACCCCGGTCAAAACGGCACCCGCCAGGTCTCGCTGCGCGCCACCGCGCCGACTTACACCGACGCCCTCGCGGCGCTCACCGTCGCCGACGACGCCCTGCCCGAACTCGCGCCGACCGCCCTCTCGCTGCCGCCGACGGCGCTGACCGGCGAGTACCTGACCGCCTCCTACCGCGTCCACAACCACGGCGCCGGCACCGCGGCCGGCCCCTACTTCGAGCGCGTCTTCCTCTCCGACGACCCCGTCCCGGGCGACGACGTGCTGCTGCGGCAGATCACGCTCAATGGCGACGTCGCCCCCGGCGCGAGCTACACCCGCACGCTCGAGATCCTCGCCCCTTCCGACGCCGGCCAATACTGGCTCGTCGTCTCCGTGGACAGCTCGGACGCCGTCGCCGAACTCGATGAGTCGAACAACCTCATCGCCGGCCCGGCGGTCGACGTCATGCCCTCCTACGCGGTGACCGTCGCGGCGGACGCCGACGTCGTCCCGACCAACACGCCGATCACCTTCACGGGCCACGCCAGCAAACCGGGCGGCGGTCCTGCGGCGCACTCGATGGTGAACCTCTTCATCAGCGTCAACGGCACCGTCCGCACCATCTCCGCCATCACCAATTCGGTCGGCGACTTCTCCGAGACCTGGCAGCCCCTGCTCAACGAGGGCGGCGTCTTCGAGGTCACCGCCGCCCACCCCGGCACCGAGCCGGGCGCGGCGATGGACACCTTCGAGATCCTCACCCTCGGCGTCTCGCCGCCCCCGGGCACCACCAGGCTCGACGAGGGCGAGACCCGCACCGTCGAGGCGATCCTCAGCAACCCGAACACGGTGCCGCTGACCGGCATCACGCTGGTCGCGGGCAACGTCCCCTCGGGCCTCACCGTGACGCCGGCCGTCCCGGCCGCGACCCTGCCCGCCGGCGAGATCATGGTCGTGCCGATCGAGGTGACCGCCGACGCCGGCTTCTCCGGCCGCGGCGACATCCTGCTGACCGCCACCACCGCCGAGGGCATCTCGATCGGCAAGCGCATGCCCGTCCGCGCCGAGCTGTTGGTGCCGGAGCTCACCGTCGACCCGCGTTCGCTCTCCTGCTCCGTCCTGCGCGGCGGCCAGAAGACCGGCTCCTTCACCGTCACCAACACCGGCGGCCTCGAGACCGGGCCGGTGGAGGTCTTGATCCCGAACCTGCCCTGGTTGTCGCTGCTCACGCAGAGCCCGCTGCCCTCCATCGCGCCGGGCGAGACCGCCGACATCGCCTTCCTGCTGTCGCCGGACGCCGCCGAACCGCTGACCCAGCACACCGGCAACTTCGCCCTCAACGCCGCCAACGGCGGGGGCAAGTCCGTCCCCTTCCGCTTCCGCATCGTCTCCGACCTGATGGGCGACTTCGAGGTGGAGGTGCAGGACGAGTAC
>JAUIGD010000125.1 GCA_030430255.1 Verrucomicrobiia bacterium | reverse complement strand
GTGGCCAACAATGCGGACCGGCAGGTCTCCGAAGCCTTCCTGACCCTTCATTCGGCCCTCCGGCTCAAGGAGGAATCGAAGAACGCCAAGTGTTTCCTCACAACGTCCACCATCCCAGGCGAGGGCAAGTCCTTCACCACCACGAATCTGGCACTCACCTTCGCCGCGCACGGCGAAAAGGTGGTCGTGGTCGACTGCGACCTCCGTAAGCCCAACATTCACAAGACGCTCCAGATCGAGAACGTGAAGGGCGTCATCGAGGAGCAGCGCGGCCTGCAGGCGAAGATCGAGGAGCTGCGCACCGAGCTCGAGAAGGCGCAGCGCGAGGGCGACCTCGGCCGCGCCAGCGAGATCCAGTACGGTGCGCTGCCCGCGGCGGAGGCTGAGCTCAAAGCGCACGCCGACAAGCTCGGCGCCCTGCAGGAGGGACAGCAGGTCTTGCAGGAGGAGGTCACCGAGGAAGACGTCGCCCGCGTGGTGGCGGCCTGGTCGGGGATCCCGGTCGCGCGCCTGCAGGAGGGCGAGCGGGAGAAACTGGTGAAGATGGAGGCGCGGCTCGGCGACCGGGTCATCGGCCAGCGCGACGCCATCGACGCCGTGGCCAATGCCGTCCGGCGCGCCCGCGCGGGGCTCGGCGATGAGGACCGCCCCATCGGCTCGTTCCTCTTCCTCGGCCCCACCGGCGTCGGCAAGACCGAGCTGAGCAAGGCCTTGGCCGAGTTCCTGTTCGACGACGAGGGCGCGATGACCCGCATCGACATGAGCGAGTACATGGAGAAGCACAACGTCTCGCGGCTCGTCGGCGCGCCTCCCGGCTACGTCGGCTACGAGGAGGGCGGGCAGCTCTCCGAGGCCGTGCGACGAAAGCCTTACAGCGTCGTCCTGTTCGACGAGATCGAGAAGGCGCACCCCGACGTCTTCAACATCCTCCTGCAGGTCTTGGACGACGGGCGCATCACCGACGGCCAGGGCCGGACGGTCGATTTCCGCAACACGGTGATCATCATGACCAGCAACCTCGGCAGCTCGGCGATCATGGACGAGGAGAACCCGGAGCAGCGCGAGGCGAAGGTCAACGAGGTGCTGCGCGGCCACTTCCGCCCGGAGTTCCTCAACCGCATCGACGAGACGGTGATCTTCGACCGCCTCACCGAGCGCGACCTCGGCGAGATCGTCAAGCTGCAGCTCGCCCGGGTCGTGGCGCGCCTCGCCAAGCAGGACATCCACCTCGAGCTCGACGACGCGGCCTTGGCGCACATCGCCGCCGAGGGTTACGACCCGGTGTTCGGTGCCCGCCCCCTGAAACGCGCCGTACAGCGTTTGATCCTCGACCCGCTCAGCCTGCGGCTCCTCGACGGCGACTTCAAACCCGGCGACCGCATCACCGCGACGGTGGGCGGCGGCGGGTTGGAGTTCGCCGTGGGCGGGTAGCGGCGAGACCGCCCCGATCACCACCGCGCGCGGAAAAACTCCGCGCCCCCGTCCCCCAACGGCAACACCCAACGGTAACCATTTGCCAGTTCGACCGGCGGCGTCGCCACGTCTTGCCAATCCCCCGCCAGCGTCGCGCTCCGCTGTAGCGCGGAGGGCGCCGGCCAGCGCTGGCGCTTCGCCATCTCGAGGAAGATCAGCCCGTTGGCGACATCCACCCGCAGCGGCGGTGGCGACCAGGCCGGCGCCACGGCCGGCACCTCGATCTCCGCCGTGGGGTTGAGGCGGTCGAGCGGCTTGCGGTCGCCGGCTTGGGGCACGACCTGATACGCGTAGCGCGCTCCGGGGACGGCGAGGATGTCGACAAAGCTCGAGTCGCCAGGCAGAACCAGCCCGAGCGGCTCGAAGGCGGCGCCCGGCAAGTCGACCTCCCTGCGCCCGACCAGCACGTCCTCGACGCCGGCGCTCGGCGACGGCTCCCAGGCGAGATGCACGACGCCCTCCTCGGGGTCGAACACCGCGACCAAGCCCGACACCGGCGCGACCGGGCTCGGCGCTTCAGTTTCCATCGCATTGTTATCCTGATTGCTGACATCGATGCCTCCGAAGGTCGGTTCGACGCGGAAGGTGAGCGGGGCGTCGTCGGCCGGGACGTTGTAGCCGAAGGGGACCCAGCGCTCGCTGCCGAAGCCGCCGAGGTCGTCGAAGGTGGTGTCGATGAACGTGAAGTCGACGCCGGGCGCCAGCGGGCGGGTGCCGGTGAGGCGGAACTCGTAGCCCGCGGCGCTGGCGAGCCCCTCGTTGGTGACCCGCACGGAGATCAGGATCGAATCGCCAGGCTGCGGGTCGGGGTCGGAGAAGACGACGTCGCCCGGCGCGATCGCGGCATCGACGTCGAAGGACAAGCAGTGCCCGGCCAGCGAGGCGCCGCCGGGTGCGGTGGCGAAGAGCAGGTCCGGCGGCAGCTGGCGGCCCAGCCTCGCCCCCTCGGCGATGGCCGCCGGGTCGAGCGCCGCGCCCAGCGGGTCTTGCTTCACGGAGAAGAAGAAGTTGTCGCCGGTGTTGGGATCGACGGAGGCGCAGACCATCCAGTTGGTCTGGTTGTCGTGGGTGAGGAAGTCGCCGTCCCAATCGAAGCCGCCGCTCTCGCGCAGGTCGCCGACCAGCACCGTGAGGTCGCCATACTGGTGCGCCACCTGCTCGTGGGCGAAACCGCGGAAGAACAGCCGCGGCGGGCCGGCGCTCGCCTTCCACTCGAGGTCGGCGAACTCGGCGTAGGTGCCGGATTTGGCCTCCTCGAGTATCCAACCCGCCGCCGTGTCGAAGCTGGCCGTCCAGAGGCGGCTCTTGTTGCCGTAGCCGCTGGTCATCTCCGCGCCCGCGCCGCTGCCGATGGCGGGCGGCTCGCTGAAGGCGATCAACAGCGCCCCCTCGTGGCCGCCGGCGACGTCGGGGGCGAACGCGCCGTCCGGCGCGCCGGGCACCGTCTGCGGCGCGCCCCACCCCGCACCGCTGTCGCGGGCGAACGCGATCTCGCGGTCGCGGTAGCTGGTGAGGTCGCGGTCGGAGTCGCTTGTCCACACCGCGAGCCGGTCGCCCGCGGCGTCGTAGGCGGCGCGCACGTCGGTGGCGAACTTCGTCGCGTCGGTCGAGATCAGCTCCTCCTGCCCCCAGTCCGCGCCGTCGAAGCGCGCCCCGAGCGCGGCGGGCAACGGCGCGCCACCCGAGTTGAGCGTGCGCGTCCAGACCACGGTCGCCTCGCTGCCGTCGTCACTGGCGGCGAGATCCGGCAGGCCGTCGGCGAGCGAGTTGTCGGTGAGCGCCGCCGGGACCGACCAGCCGAAGCCGTCCCAGACCGAGTAGTAGAGCTCCTGCTGGTCCGGGCGCGCAAAGCCCTCGTTGCGCGCGGTCGCGATCAGCTTCTCGTTCTGCACCCAGACGGCCAAAGCGCGGCCGCCCGCGAGGTTCACCACCTTCGGGTCGCTGACGATCGCCTCCGCGAAGGTGATCCGCCCCGGTGCCGACCAGTTGCCAGCGCTGAAGCGGCTGAAATGGACGTAGGGCTGATAGCCGCCGGCGGCGGGCGCCTCGTCGGCGATCCACACCGCCATCGCGCCGCCCGCGCCGTCGGCGTGGACGTCGGGCGCGGCCTCGGTCGCGAAGGGCACGGTTTCCATGCCGCCGCCGTCGCGCGGGGCGCGGCCTTTGGCCGACTTCGCAGCCGCCGACGACGGCGCCTCGCCGCAGCCATCCGGGAAGAACGCCGGGCCGATCGAACCCTCAGCGCCAAAACCCAAGCCGAGGCACGACACCTTCGCCCCCATCGACCCAGACAGCGCGACGCATGGCCCCAACAAATCAAAGCCCCCACCGGGCCCGCTGCGATACTCCACCGGCAGGCTGACCCGCGCCGTGCCGGTGATGTCCGCGCTGGCGCTACAGACCACCGCTTTGACCCGCACGTGGCCGCCGAGCGTGCCCTTGATGCCAGGGTCGAACTTGGCCGCCATGCGCAGGTCGTCGCCGATGGTCGAGGACACCTTCACGTCACCCGCGAGCGTGAGATCGACGTACACTTTCCACCCGGCGCAGACCTGGCCGAACAGCAGATCGACGCAACCGATGCCCGGCCCGTTCTCGTAGAGCGGGATGGTCATGAACTCCTTCTCGATCACCGTCGTCGGCGGCAGCCGGTAGCCCGCGACGCCATCCGCCCCCTTCACCGGCAGGTACGGGTAGCTCTTTGATCCGTCCAGCACCTCCTGCCCCATCAGCGTCAACCCGGTGGAGAAGCGCGGCGGATCGCTGTCCAAAACATAGCCGTCGAGGTTGTTGTAGCTCTCGGTAAGGCCGGCGGCCACCAGGCTCAGCGAGTTCTCGAGGTGGATGTCGAACACCGGGATGTCGAAGCTCAACCCGAGGAACTCGCGCTGGTCCTCCGGCGGCAGGTTGCCGGTGAAGGTGTACTCGGGGCCGTCGGCTCCCGGCGCGATCGTTACCGGGTTTGCGGGATCTGCCGGCTCCACCCAGCTGTTCAGCCAGCGCCCGACGATGTCGCCGACTTCGATCGTGTAGATCTCGCGCTGCGCCTCACCGAGGTTCACCGCGCCGACCACGTGGGCGAACACCTCCAATTCGTAAGTGCCCGGCGGCAGCGCGGCGACGTCGAGGTCGAAGTTCTCCGTCGCCGCATAGACATCGTAGTCGAACACCCCGGGATACAGCGGCGCGGGCACGACTCCAAACGACGTGTGGACGATCTCGCCCGCTGAGTTGCGCAGGTAGATCCCCACCCGTCGGTCGGCCGCAGGCGCCTCGTCGGGAAACCCCGCGGTCGCGAAGAACCGGACCATGAGGCTCGTGTTGCCGCCGAAGCCGGCGAGGCTGTCGAAGCGGGCCAGCTGACCGCCACCACCGGTCCAACTGAACCCGGCCATCACCGGGTGGGGCTCCGTCCACGCGCTGCCCGGCGAGGGGACGATGAGGGCGCCGACCGTGTGTACACGCGGCTCGACGTAGAGCAGCGGCGGCGTGATCGACAGCTGGTCGCCAAGGTTTTGCGCCGCCCCGCCACCGCTCGGCACCGCGACCGGGCGCGGGTGGTAGTCGTAGCCCGTCGAGACCGGCTGCACGTAATAGGTGCCCGGCGCGACGTCCGGAAAGGTGTAGCTGCCGTCGGGCGCCGACATCGCCTCCGCGACCACCTGGCTGCGCGGGTCGATCAGCAACACCCGCTCGCCGCCGACCGGCGCGCCGCCACCGTCGCGCAGCGCCCCTTCGAGCGACTGCGGTAGAGGCCAAACGACGGCCAGTTCGGACTCGGCCGCCTCCTCCCCGGGGTCCCCCAGCCCGATCGCCAGCAACGTGTAGTTGTCTGGCGTCGCCTTCTCCGGCACCCGGAGCGCGCCTTGGAAACTCCCTCCTACGGAGACCGTCGCGTCGGCGGCCGACAGCAGCCGCCCTAGGTTGTCACCGAGGAAGACGCGCACCGTCGCGACGCCGGCGGCAGCCATGGGCGGCGAGATCTGCCCCGAGAATGCGACCACTTCGCCAGCGTGCGCCTCCGTCGTGACCGGCTCGATCGAGAAGGCCTGGGCGCGCGCCGCAGGCGGCAAGACGGACGACCAGAACAGCGCCGAGGCAATCAGCGCGGGGCGGGACGGGCAGGGTGTCGCTCTCATCGTCCGTTCCTTACCCGGCGCGGCGCACCACTTACGAAACTTCTCTAGCCCGACAGGCTCGCTTTCCGCCACGCGCTGATGCAAACTCCCATACAGCCCCGTGGATCCCCCCCATTTCATCCGAGACGGCGCCTTCCCCCCCACGCGCTGGAGCCTCGTCGTCGACCTCGCCGACGCGGACGATGGGCGGCGAGGGGATGCGCTCGCCGCCCTCTGCGAGACGTATTGGTTCCCCGCCTACGCCTTCGTGCGCCGCTCGGGCAAGCCACCAGAAGACGCCGCCGACCTCACCCAGGGCTTCTTCGCCGACTTGCTCGCCCGCGATGGGTTCGCGCAGGCGACCCCCGACCGGGGGCGGCTGCGCAGCTTCCTCCTCACCGCCCTGAAGCGCTCCCTCGCCAAGCAGCACCGCCACCAGACCGCACTCAAACGCGGCGGCCCGACACCGCCCCTCCCGATCGACACCGCCGAGGCAGAGGCGCGGCTGATCGAAACCGCCGGCACGCCCGATCTCGCCTTCGAGCGTGCGTGGGCGCGCGCCCTGTTCGCCCGCGCCATGGGGCGGCTCGAGGCGCACTTCGTCGCGAAGGGCAAACCCGCGACCTTCGCGGCCTTGAAGCCGATGCTCTCCGGGGATCGCGAACCGGGCGCCATGGCGCGCGCGGCGGATGCGCTGGGGATCTCCGAGAACGCCGCCGGCGTCGCCGCCCACCGCATGCGCAAACGCTTCCGCGACCTCGTCGAGTCGGAGATTCGCGACACCCTGGCCGACGGCGAGCACTTCGACGACGAGCTCCGTCACCTGTTCGCAATTTTTCAAAGCGGGTAAGACCTGCACCGCGATGGGTAAGCAACCCGGCGATGCCGCAGACATGAACCCGCCCTACCCCAGCGACGAAACGACCACCTCGTGCCCGAGCTGCGGCGGGCGGGTCGAACCCGGGGAACCCTGCGCCGCCTGCGCGCTGGCGCTCGCTTTCGGGCTCGGCGAGGGCAGTTCTGGTAGCGACCCCGAACCCGCTGATGGTGGCGACGATTTACTAGCAGGCAAGTACCGGCTCGGCGCGCCGCTCGGGGAGGGCGGGTTCGGGGTCGTCTACCGCGCCGAACAGGTGCGCCCCATGCGGCGCGAGGTCGCGCTCAAAATCCTGCGCCCGGACGCCGCCGCGCGCGGGCTCGTCGCCCGCTTCGAGGCCGAGCGCCAGGCCCTCGCCCTGCTCGACCATCCGGGGATCGCCACCATCTTCGACGCCGGGGAGACCGCCGACGGGCGCCCCTTCTTCGCCATGGAACTCGTCGAGGGACAAAGCATCACCGGCGCCGCGGCCGAGCTCGACCCGACCGCCAAAGCCGAACTGCTGGCGCGCGTCTGCGACGCCGTCGCCCACGCCCACGAACGCGGGATCCTGCACCGCGACCTCAAGCCATCCAACATTCTCGTCAGCCCGGACGGCGCCCCGAAAGTCATCGATTTCGGCATCGCCAAAGCCCCAGACCGACTGCTCACCGACACGACCCTGCTCACCGGAACGCACCAGTTTGTCGGCACTCCGGGCTACGTCAGCCCCGAGCAGGCGCACACCGGCGGGCGCGAGGCCGATGCCCGCTCCGACGTCTATTCGCTGGGTGCGATCCTCTACGAGCTGATCGCCGGGCGGCCACCGCTCGACCGCGACGCGCTCGGTGAGGTCGGCCTCGGCGAACTCATCGAGCGCATCCGCAAGCTGCGGCCAGCCCCACCCTCGAGCGTGGTCTCCCATGGCGGACGGCCGCCGGAGGTGTTGGCGAGGCTCGACGCCATCGCCCTGCGCGCCTTGGCCAGCGATCCCGCGGCGCGCCACCCATCGGCGGCCGCCCTCGCCGCCGAGCTCCGTGGGGCGGTGACCCCGTCCCGCGACGGTCGCCCACGAGGCGCCAGGAAGCTCGCCCTTACCGCCGCCGTGCCCGCGCTGCTCGCCGCCGGCATCGCCATCCCTCTCTTCCCACGCCATCCCGCCGCCGAGCCCCCGAGGCCGCCCACCGAAGCGGGCGAGCAGACCCGTTGGGAACGGGCCGAACGCCTGTTCGACCAAGACCGGCGCACCGAAGCCGTGGCGGCCATCCTAGACGTCTTCGAGACGACGGTCGATCCCGCCGGGGCCGCGGCGACCGCGCTCAGCGACGCCCACCGCTACCACGAGGCAGGACAGGTCGCAGAGGCGGACGAAGTCGCGCGCGGCCTCTTGGCGGCGCTGCGCGCGCGCGGCGCGGGCAGAGGCGCGGCCGCCCTCGATGCACTGCTCCTCCTCGCCGAGATCGAGGCTGAGAACTACTGGGTCCGCCGCGAGGGAGGCGGTGAGGTCTTGTTGGAGGCCGCCGAACTCGCCTCTGCGCTCCACGGCGACGCCTCCCCCCTCACGCTGCGCGCCTACTCCTACCTCGCCACCGAGCACGGGCGCCTGCTGGGCGTGCCCCGCACCATCGATGAGCTCGGGCGTGCCCTCGCCCGCGCCGAGGCCGCGGGGGCATCGGCCGAAGCCAAAGCGCCCCTCCAGCGGGCGCACGCCGCCGTCGTCGGCCGCCGCGACTACTGCCGCGAGACCGCCAGCAGCCACCACGCCCTCGCCGACGAGGCCGAGGCCGCCGGAGACTTCGCACAGGCCAGCCACAACCGGCGCCGCGCCGCCTTCTGGGAGATCGGCTCCGGGGCGATCGAATCCGGACGGACCCAGCTCGCGAGAGCCCTCGAGATCGGCGAGGCCGCCTCCCCGCTGCCCTTCGACATCGAGCACCGCAACCGCATCGCCGTCGGCTGGGCGGCGTGGCGCGCCGGCGATCGGGAACATTCCATCGATTTGCTAGGCAAACTGGTCGAGGACCACCTCTTCTCCCCCGAGCTCGACTCCTACGCGCGCGCCGAACTGCTCCGCTACTACTTCCGCCCGGTTTGGGACGAGGGCGACCCCGCGCGCTACTGGGAAACCCTCGACCGCATCGAGGACCACGCCGCAGGCCTCGCCGCGCCGGCCGGCTCCGCACCGCTGGTCGCGCGCGGTTCACGCTGGCGGTTCTATTTTGCAGCCGCGCCCCCTCCCCCGGGCTGGGCGCAGCCCCGATTCGAGGACGACCGCGGTTGGCGGCGCGGCACCGCCCCCTTCGGCGACTACCGCATCCCCGCCGCCCTCCGGCTCCCCTGGCCGGACGGCGGGTCCCCGCACACGCTCTACCTGCGCAAGCGTTTCCACTTCGACGCGACCGAACCGGACGAACTCCGGCTGCGGCTCACCCGTTGGGCCGGCGCCGCCGCCTATCTGAACGGCGTCGAGATCGCCCGCAGCAACCTCGCCGCCGGCGCCGGCCACGCGGACCTCGCCGCCAGCCCCGAACGCGGCGGCCAACTCCGCGCCCACGTCTTCCCCGTGAACCCCTCGCTCCTCCGTCACGGCGAGAACACCTTGGCGGTCGAAGTCCACCGCTACGGCGACAAGGCGCACCTCTACTTCGAAGTGCGGTTGGAGTGACCGCGTTGTTCGACCCGGAGACGCCCCCGATCGGTCTACGGCTCGACGCCAGAGAGCTCCTGCTGGAACCCGAGACCCGACATGGGTTCCGCTCGAACACGGGAAGCCTTACCACCCGACTCGCTCACGCACGCCCGCCCTTGCGGAGTCACGGGTTCCCCGGCAGGCTTGGTGGCAAACCGTACCGATGAGACTCGCAACCCTCCTCTCCCTCACCGCCCTCAGCACGGCCCCCGCGGCCGAGCTGTTCATCGAAGCCGAATCGCTGCCGCAACACGGCGGGTGGAAGCTCGACACCCAGTTCATCGACGAGATGGGATCGCCCTACCTGCTCGCCCACGGCCTCGGCCGCCCGGTCGCCGACGCCGAGGGCGAAGTGACCTTTCCGGAGGCGGGCACCTACCGCGCCTACGTGCGATGCAAGGATTGGACCGCACGCTGGGGCGCAGAAGAGTCGCCAGGGCGCTTCCAGCTCAAGGTCGGCGAGACGTTGTTGGAGACCGAGCTCGGGACCGAGGGCGACGACTGGACCTGGCAGCTGGCGGGCGAGGTGTCAGTCGGGGCCGGCCCGGCGGGGGTCTCCCTGCACGACCTCACGGGCTTCGACGGGCGCTGCGACGCGATCTACTTCACGACCGGGGACAAAGCCCCCCCATCGGAGGGAGTGGCGCTCGCCGAGTGGCGGAGGGCGCAGCTCGGGCTGCCGGAGCACCCGCCCGCCGAAGGCCCCTACGATCTCGTCGTGGTCGGCGGGGGCTACTCCGGCCTCGGCTCCGCGATCTCCGCCGCGCGCGCGGGGTGCAAGGTCGCGCTCATCCAGAACCGCGGCGTGCTCGGCGGCAACGGCTCCAGCGAGGTTCGCGTCTGGGCCATGGGCAACATCCGGCGCGGCAAGTTCCCGCGCATCGGCGAGATCATCGAGGAGATCGCCGACAGCGCCAGCAAGTCGCCCGGCACCTACGAGGAGTTCGAGGACGCGAAGAAGGAGGCCATCGTCCGCGCGGAAGCGAACATCGATCTGTTCCTCCACCACCACGCGCGGAAAGTCACGATGGCCGGCGCCATGATCGACAGCGTCACCGCCTTCGACACCCGAACCGGCGCCGAACGGGTCTTCAAAGGGAAGCTCTTCGTCGATTGCACCGGTCACGGCACCGTCGGCGCGCTGGCTGGCGCCGACTACGACATGACGGAGGAAGGGCGCATGGGCATGAGCAACATGTGGCGCTGGGACGAGGCCGCCGGGCCAACGTCGTTCCCGGAAACACCTTGGGCGCTCGACTTAGAGATGGAGGACTTCCCCTATCCGCGCGACCACCACGGGCAGTGGTTCTGGGAAAGCGGCTACGACAAGGACCCGCTCGGCGACGCCGAGGGCATCCGCGACCACAACCTCCGCGCCGTCTACGGGGCGTTCAACGCGATGAAGAACCGCGGTGGAGCCGGGCAACACGCCAACGCCATCCTCACCTGGGTGGCCTACATCGGCGGCCCGCGCGAGTCGCGCCGCCTGCTGGGCGACGTGCTCCTCACCGAAGAGGACATCGTCTCGAAGAAGCCGTTCCCCGACGGCTGCGTGCCGAGCACCTGGAGCATCGACCTCCACTACCCGAAGGAACAGTATGCGAAGAAGTTCCCCGACAACCCCTTCATCTCCATCGCCGTCCACGGCAAGGGCGTCGACCGCCAGTACGGCTACCCCGTCCCCTACCGCTGCTTCTACTCGCGCAACGTGCCCAACCTGTTCATGGCCGGGCGCTGCATCAGCGTCACCCACGAGGCGCTCGGCACCGTCCGGGTGATGAAGACCTGCGGCATGATGGGCGAGGTCGTCGGCAAGGCCGCCTCCATCTGTGTGAAGCGCTCCTGCGGCCCGCGCGAAGTGTACGAGCAGTATCTCCCCGAACTGCTCACCCTGCTGGAGCTCCCCGGCAAAGCGCACCGCCCGACGGTGGAGAGCGAGTTCACGATCCCCGCCGACGCCTTGCCCAAAGCCGGCCCGCAGGGGCCTCCGAGCGGGACCGACCCCGCCTCGCTCCCCGGGGTCGTGGTCGATGACATCGACGCCGAACGGGAGGGCGGCTGGACCGCCGGCACCGGCCTCAAGGGCTACGTCGGCTACGGTTATCTGTACGCCGGTGGCGACAGCGGCGCGACCATCACCTTCCGCCACACCCCAGCGAGCACGGGCAGAGTCGAAGTCCGCCTCGCCTACCTGAACCATGAGAACCGCGGCAAAACGGTGCCGGTCGCGCTCGACAACGCCGGCGCGGAGACGACTCGCCGCATCGACATGACCCAGGCCGCGCCCATCGACGGCAAGTGGCTCTCGCTCGGCACGATCACCGCCCGCGCCGGCCGCCCGATCTCCGTCACCGTCTCCGCGGACGGCGCCGGCGGCAACGCCCACGCCGACGCCGTCCAGTTCCTGCCGGCCGAATAGCGGTGCTTGGAGCGCGGGCGTCGCGCCCGCCCCGCACGATGGAATCGCCGTCCGCAGAGCCACCGAAGAGGCGGGCGGGACGCCCGCGCTCCGTCCTGCTCCGCCTCTACCGCGCGGCCGTCCTCGTCGCCGTCGTCCTGCTCATCCGCGGCGCGGCGGCCCCCCCCGCAGCCCCTGGCGTCGAGGCCCCCGACGGCGCCCGCCTCGTCGCCGAGATCTTTTACCCGGGGGCGGCGCAGATCTCCCCGCGCGACCAGGCCAAGGGCGCCCACCTCGTGGCCGACGCCAACGGCAACGCCCTCGGATATTTCGTGCTCACCTCGCCGGAGGCCGATGACATCATCGGCTACTCCGGACCGACCCGGACGATGGTCGCCTTCGGCGCCGACGGCACGGTGCTGGGCGTCGAGGTGCTCGCCAGCGGCGACACCGAGGACCACTTGGCAATGGTCGTCGCCGACCCCCGGTTCCTCCGCCAGTTCGAAGGGAAGACCTGGGAGGAGCTGGGCGCGACACAGACCATCGACGGCGTCTCGGGCGCGACCCTGACCAGCTCGGCGATCGCCGAGGGAATCTTACGCCGGGTCCGGGGGAAGGCCCCCAGCTTGCGCTTCCCGAAACCCCTGGCCCTCGCCGACGCGCGCCGCTTCTTCCCCGGTGCGACGGCCCTTGAGTCCGGCGCCGTGCTCGGGGCGGGTGGCGCCTTGCTCGGCCACCTGCTCCGCACCTCGCCGCACGCCGACAACCTGATCGGCTACCGCGGCCCGAGCGACATCCTGATCGCGCTCGGACCCGACAACGAAACCGTGCGCGGGATCGCCCTGCGCGACAGCTATGATTCCTCTGATTACGTCGCCTATCTCGACGGGCGATTCCTCGCGCTCTACGACGGCATGACGCTCGGCGAAATCGCCGGCGCGGGCGAGGTCGAGGGCGTCTCCGGAGCGACCATGACCAGCCAGACCGTCGCGCTCGCGGTGCGCACCGCCGCCCGCCGCACCCTCGAAGCGCGCGCGAGAGAGGTGGGCGCCAAGCCGCGGTTCGACGCCACCAACGTCGGGACGATCGCCGTGCTGGCCGCCGGGCTGACGATGGCCTTCACCCGGTTGCGCGGCAACCGCTTGCTACGGACCGGCTTCCAGCTGGTGCTGATCGTCTACTTCGGGCTGATCAACGGCCAGCTCCTCTCCCAGGCGTTGTTCGCCGGCTGGGCAGAGAACGGCGTCGCCTGGCAACTCGCCCCCGGCCTGCTCTCGCTCGCCGCCGCGGCCCTCCTCGTGCCGTTGCTGTTCGGAAAGAATGTCTATTGCCACCAAATTTGCCCGCACGGCGCCGCGCAACAGCTCCTGCGCAGGGCGAAAACCCAAAAATTCGCCGTGCCCCACATCGCCGACCGCACCCTCCGCGCCCTGCCCTTCGCCTTGCTGCTGCTGGTCGTCGCGGTCGCTGTCCGCCGCCACGACTTCGACCTCGCGGCCATCGAACCCTTCGATGCCTACCTGCTCTCCGCCGCCGGCGCCGCGACCATCGCCATCGCCGCCGGCGGCTTGGTCGCGTCGCTGTTCGTGCCGATGGCCTACTGCCGCTACGGCTGCCCGACAGGCGCACTGCTCACCTTCCTCTGGGCGGGGGGCAGGGCCGACCGCTTCACGCGCCGCGACGCGCTGGCGCTCGCCTGCGTCGGCTTCGCCGCAGCGCTCCGCTTGACCTGATGCGCGCCGCCCCCCTCCTCGCCGCCGCGCTGCTCGCATCTTGCAGACCGCCAGAACCGGCCGTCTGCGAAGTCACCTTCACGGCGATGGGCACCAGCGGCTCGATCAAAGTGCGCGGGGGCGCCGCCACCGCCGCCGACACCGCGATCTTCTCGAGGCTCGACGCCCTCTTCAGCCACTGGCGCGAGGACTCGCCGCTCTCGCGGTTCAACGCCGCACCGGCGCGGACCCCCTTCCCGGCCCCCCCCGAGTTGGTGGAAATCGTCGGGTTGGCGGAGGTGCTCGGCGGGCGCACCCGCGGCGCCTTCGACATCACGGCGGGCTCGCGCCGCGGCGCGGTCGCCGCCGACCGCACGGCGGGCACCTTGACCCGGCCCCACGAAGACACCCGCATCGACCTCTCGGCAGTCGCCAAGGGCTATGCCATCGACCGCGCCGCCGAAGCGCTGGAGGCACGGGGTATCGATGACTACCTCATCGAGTTCGGCGGCGAGCTGCGCGCCGGCCCGGGGGGCGGCTGGACGGTCGGCGTTGAGATGCCGCACGCCCCCGGGACCCTGCTCGCCAAGCTCGAACTGCGCGGCGCGGCGATCGCCACCTCCGGCACCTACCGCCAAGGCGCGCACATCCTCGATCCATCCACCGGCGCGCCCCCACCGACCGAGGTCGTCTCCGCTACGGTGCTCGCACCGACAGCGGCCGAAGCCGACGCTTTCGCCACCGCCCTCGCGGTGACGGGCGAGCCCATCACCGCGGACGCCGCCGTCCTGTTCGCTGACGGCCGCTCGGTCTGGCGCGGCCGGTTGGCGCCCCTGCCCTGACCCTCGGGACCCGTGTCCCCGCAGGTGGGCGATCGACGCGGCCTTCGCGGCGCGAACGAGGCGCTCCACGAACATCCGGGCTACCCCTCCGGCTCGACCAACCGGATCTCTGGCGCGAGGATGGGCTGGTCGGGGAGCTCGACCCCCGCTTCGAAAACCAACAGCGGCTCCCCTTCCCAACCCATCGCCGGATCCGCGATAAGGCCGAGTTCCCCTGGGTCGAGCGACGCGAGGACAAAGCTGTCCGCCGCCACACACCGGTAGTAGCACTCCTCCTCGTCCCGGACCGTCTCGTCGAAGAACGCGATCGGCGGGCAGGCCAACACCACCGTCATCACCTCGCTCCAGCCCTCGCCATCCGTCGAACGCTCGATCCGGTATTCGCGGAGCACCGAGGGCTGCAGGCCCGCCAACCAGTCGAAGTTCAACTCCACGCAGGCGATGCCGCTCACCTCACGCCTGAAGGTGATGTCGGGGCGCAGCGGGACGGTGGTGAGCTCCGGAACCAGGAGGACGGGCTCCTCGGGATCCACGCCTCCCAACCCGGGATCGACCACGAAGCCGGGAAAACAGAAATAGCCGAGCGCGATCAGCTCCGCTTCGTCGAGGTTGATCGACCATACCGAACCGGTGTCGGGAACCTCGACCGCATACGCCCCATCGACACCGGCCCTCGCCTCCGCCCGTATCCCGCCGGATTCGAAGCGGATCAAAATCCCGCCCACCGGCTCGCCGCCGATGCCCCTGACGTTCCCTTCGAGTCGGATCTG
>JAUIGD010000124.1 GCA_030430255.1 Verrucomicrobiia bacterium | reverse complement strand
CACTGGCTGTCGTCACCGAGCCCGATCGGGTCTCGGAATCGTCGAGCCCGGTCCCGTTCGAGTGTTGATCCGAATCGTCGCGATGGTCAGGGATTGATCGAGATCAGCGACGGGGCAGCCCGGAGCCGGAGAACGATCCGCCCGCCTCCCCTCCCCCCGAGATTCTCGGTGATCTTGCCCCCCGCTCACCACTCACTCCCAATCCTCGCGCTGGATGATCTCCAGCAGACATCTGTTGTCGTACTCGGTTAGCTGAAACCATCGGAAGTGCAACGCGACGAGCCCGATCGCCAACCCTCCGAGGAACCCGCCAATGTGGGCCCAGTAGGCGATCGTCCCGCCCCCGGCCATCGCGCCCCAGATATCAAAGAGGAACCAAGCCACGATGATCAACCAAGCGCGGCAGGAACAGGATCCGCCCCGAACGAGCACCACCCAGAAAAGATACACCCTGTTCAGCGGATACATGGCCAGCGTGATCCCGACGATGCCGTTGATCGCTCCGCTGGCACCGATCGCCAGCCCACCGTCGAGGATGACGTGGGTGGACGCCGCGATCAGCGTACACGCAATGAAGGTCGCGAGGTAGATCCAATTGTTGGTATTGGTGCAGATCGCGTTGCCGAATACCCACAAGAAAATCATGTTCCCCGCCAGATGAATCAGATCGGCGTGCAGGAACACGTGGCCGAGGATCCCCGGAAACGAAAACCCATCCAGCACCAAGGCGTCGAAATCTCCGGACTCCAGCCCCCCTCCGAAAAGAGCGGCCAAGGACACGGTCGAGCACGCCGCCACGATGAGCCAGTTTGCCCAAGGGCGCTCCTGCTGGAGCGTCTCGATTTCGTACGGTACCAAAAAGAGCATTTCCCGGAGTTCAGAGTTGGAGATCTGGAGTTTCGCTCAGGTCGACCGCCCGGCGCAAGCCCGCCGGCCCGACCGGATCAGATCGCCAGCAGCCGCCCCTGGCGACCCCGAGCGGAGGCCCGCTGATCGCTGCCGTCCACCACACTGCCTTCCGTGAGCATCCGCGCTGGCGGCTCGGCTTGTCCAGACCGGCGACGGCCCAGTGCGCCCGGTACGCCGGGTGCAAATCCCCGCTGTCGGGAGCGCGAAATGGGGCGATGATAGCAGCCCTATGCATCGGATTCCCCTGCGCGGCCTCGTCGTCGCCTCCATCGCCGTCGTCTTCAGTATCCCCGCGGTTGGTGCCCAGGAGGCCGGCGCCGCGGACGCCGCCCCCCCACTCGCTTCCGGCACGGTATTCGACGACCGGGACGGCGACGGGAAACGCGGCGATGGCGAACCCGGCCTGCCGGGCATCGCGGTTTCCAACGGGCGCGAGGTCGTTCAGACCGGCGCCGATGGCCATTGGGAGCTGCCCTATGATGACGACACCATCTTCTTCGTCATCAAGCCGCGCGGCTGGGCGCCCCCGGTGAACGACGACCAGATCCCGCAGTTCTACTACATCCACAAACCCGAAGGTTCCCCCCCCTACAAGCGCTACCTAGGCGTCGGCCCGACCGGCCCCCTGCCCACCTCGATCGACTTCCCGCTGCGGGAGCAAGACGAGCCCGATACGTTCAAGGCGATCTTCTTCGGCGACCCCCAACCCGCCAGCATCGACGAGGTCGATTACATCGCCCACGATGTCATCCCCGAGCTGATCGGCACCGAGGCCAAATTCGGCGTGACGCTGGGCGACATCATGTTCGACCGCCTCGAGCTGTTCGAGCCGTCGAACGCCAACCTCGCGCTGATCGGAATCCCCTGGTACAACGTCGTCGGCAACCACGACCTGAACTTTGAATCCGAGGACGACGCCGGCTCCGACGAGACCTTCCACCGCTTCTTCGGCCCGAACTACTACAGCTTCGACTACGGCCCCACCCACTTCATCGTCCTCGACGACGTCGAGTGGGGGGTCGTCCAGCGCAACGGCCACCGCTCCTACCGCGGCGGCCTCGACGCGGACCAGCTCGCCTTTGTCGCGAACGATCTCGCGCTCGTCCCGGAAGAGAAGTTGATCGTGCTGCTCATGCACATCCCCCTCACCAAGGTCGGCAACCGCGGCGAGCTCTACCGGCTCATCGAGGAGCGCCCCTACACGCTTTCGATCTCCGGCCACGAACACTGGCACGCGCACCAATACATCGACGCGAGCGATGGCTGGCGCGGCGCCGAGCCGCACCACCACATCATCAACGTCACCGTCTCGGGCACCTGGTGGAAGGGCAACAAGGACGAGGCCGGCGTCCCGCACGCCACCATGAGGGACGGCGCCCCGAACGGCTATTCGGTCGTCACCTTCGACGGCACCGGGCACACGATGGATTTCAAAGCCGCCCGCCAACCCGCCGGCTACCAGCTCTCCGTCCGGGCGCCGGACTCGGTCGAGGCGGGGAAGAGCGGGGAGACCCCGGTCTATGTCAACGTCTTCAACGGCTCGGAGCGATCGGTGGTGAAAATGCGGATCGACCGCGGCGATTGGACCGTCCTCGACAAGGTGCTGGAAGCCGACCCGTTTTATGTCGAGACCCGCGACCGCGAGATCGCTGCCGCCCCCGAAAGCAAGCGTCAACTCAGCGCGCCGATCCCCTCGCCCCACCTCTGGAAGGGGCAGCTGCCAGCCGATTTGACCGTGGGGTCACACCTGATCGAGATCGAGGGCACGGACGCCTACGGCCGGCCGCACAAGGGCTACCGCGTCCTGCGGGTCACCAGCCCGTAGGAGGTATGGCACTAGCTTGAGGTGGGGCATCGACGGGGAGGCGCCTCCTCGCCCGCCCGCTCCGCACCCGGTAGGCCATCGATGACGTCCCGGTGGCTCGGCGCGCCGGTTTCAGCGCGGCGTCCTTCCGTCGCTGCGCTCGTCAAGATGACACAGCGCTTCCTTGGAAGGGCTGGTGAGCCATCCCCACACACACACCGCCCTGACCGCCTTCAACTCCACGGGACTGTCACCCTGAGCAATGCGATGGGCCTCTCACCGCGGTCCGTGTCTCCGGAGCCCTCCACCGTTCGATACCCCCAGCGCCCCCTCGGCTAGCCCGGATCGATCACCACATCCGCAGGCGAGGCGCCGCCGATCGTTGATGCTGAGGAGGCGGCGGCAGGGATCGGCGAAGCGGCTGGGCAGACACCCTGCCCGCGCCGTTCCCAACGCCAACACCCTCAGCATCAACGAGGGCAAGCTGCAGCCCGGAGCTTGGTGATCGATTCGGGCTAGATTGCGAACTCGACTCGGCGGGGCACTTCGGTGCGCGCTCGCGACGGTAGCAGCCTGGCTCTCTCGGAGCGAGCATCGTTCCCCATTTCCCGACTCAATCCGCCGAAGATGAGGCACAAACCCGCGCCGTCCAGGCGAGGGGGCTGTCGGGCTTGCGACCTTCGTGCCCGAATGTTTTCGAATTTGCCCAAATCGCCCCGCTCTCTCGTCGCCCCCGGGGCGATCGAAGGCGTGTTCAGGCGTCGGACGATCGCCGACGAGGCGCGCTTGACCTGCACGCCGCCCGCCCTGACGCTTCTTCCCGCGATGCAAACCCTCACCCTCACCGCGTCCTTGATCGCCGCCGCGGCACTCGCCGCGCCCGCCTCGCCCCTGCCGGTGATCGAGTCGCTGTCCGTCACGCCCGAACGGATCGAACTCGATTCGCCCTACGCCTACGCGCAGCTTGTCGCGACCGCCCACCTCGAGAACGGGGCGACGGTCGACGTCACGCGCCTGGCCGAGATTTCCTCCGTCGACGGGGGCGTCGCCACCGCCAGCGACGAGGGCTTCGTCCAGGCCTCGCGCCCCGGCCGTACTGACTTGCGCCTGGCGATCGGCGGCCATCAACTCACGGTCCCGGTGATCGCCAAGCCGGGCGTCGCCGGCCCCTTCCAGCCAGACTACGTTCGCGACGTGATGCCGGTCACCTCGCGCCTCGGCTGCAACGCCGGCACCTGCCACGGCGCCAAGGACGGCAAGAACGGTTTCAAACTCTCGCTGCGCGGTTACGACCCCCTCTATGACGTGCGGGCCTTCACCGACGACCTCGCCGGGCGGCGGGTCAACCTGGCGGCGCCCGAGTCGAGCCTGCTGTTGCTCAAAGCGATCGGTGCCGTGCCGCATGAAGGGGGGGCGGTGACCAGCGCGGACAGCGACCACTATCAGATCCTCCGCGACTGGATCGCCGCCGGCGCCGGGCTCGATCTCGCCACCCCCAAAGTGCAGCGCATCGAGGTCTTCCCGGTCGATCCGGTCGTCGAGACGATCGGTTCCGAGCAACAGTTCCGCGTCATCGCCCACTACGGCGGGGGCGCCAGCCGCGACGTCACGCGCGAGGCCTTCGTCGAGAGCGGCAACACCGAGGTCGCCGAGCCGGTCAAGGGCGCCCTCGCCCGCATCGTCACGCTCCGCCGTGGCGAAGCGCCGCTGCTCGTCCGCTTCGAAGGTCGCTACGCCGCCACCACGGTGACGGTGATGGGTGACCGTGAGGGCTTCACCTGGACACAGCCGCCCGCCAACAACGAGATCGACCGCCTCGTCGCCGCCAAGTGGGAGCGGATGAAGATCGAGCCGTCCGGGCTCTGCGACGACTACGAGTTCGTCCGCCGCGTCCACCTCGACCTCACCGGGCTGCCCCCGACCGAGGAGGCCGCCCGCCGCTTCGCCACCGACCGGCGCGACACGCGGCTCAAACGCGACGAGCTCATCGATCGGTTGATCGGCAGCGAGGCCTTCGTCGATCACTGGACCAACAAGTGGGCCGACCTGCTCATGGTGAACCGCAAGTACCTCGGCGGCGAGGGCGCCAAAGCGCTGCGGGACTGGATCCGAGAGGAGGTCCGCAACAACACGCCCTACGACGAGTTCGTCCGCAAAGTCATCACCGCCTCCGGCTCGAACCGCTCGAACCCCGCCGCCGGCTATTTCAAGATCCTCCGCACCCCGGAGGACCTGATGGAGAACTCCACCCACCTCTTCCTCGCCACCCGGTTCAACTGCAACAAGTGCCACGACCACCCCTTTGAGCGCTGGACCCAGGACCAGTACTATGAGCTGGCCGCCTATTACGCCCAGGTCGAGCTCAAGGCCGACCCCGCCTCCAGGGACAAGAAGATCGGCGGCACCGCCGTCGAGGGCGCGAAAGCGCTCTATGAAATTGTTGGAGACAGACGATCCGGCGAGATCAAACACGAGCGCACCGGCGTCGAGACACCCCCCTCCTTCCCCTACCCCGCCGGCTTCGACCTCGCCCCCGCGCCGGACGCCAGCCGCCGCGAACAGCTCGCCGCATGGATCACCGCCCCGGACAACCGCTACTTCGCGGCCTCCTACGTCAACCGGCTCTGGGGCTACATGCTCGGCACCGGCATCATCGAGCCGCTCGATGACATCCGCGCCGGCAACCCGCCCAGCAACCCCGAACTGCTCAGGTGGCTGGAGCGCGAGTTCATCGACTCCGGCTTCGACACCCGCCACCTCCTGCAGGCGATCTGCAAGTCCCGCACCTATCAGCTCTCGGTCGAGACCAACCGCTGGAACGCCGACGACTCCGTCAACTTCTCCCACGCCAAGGCCCGCCGCCTGCCCGCGGAGGTGCTCTACGACACCATCTACGCCTCGCTCGGCGCCCGGCCGAAGATCCCCGGCGTGCCGGCGGGGACCCGCGCCTCGCAGCTGCCCGACGTCGGCGTCAAGCTGCCCGACGGCTTCCTCGACAACACCGGGCGGCCCGTGCGCGAGAGCTCGTGCGAGTGCGAGCGCAGCAGCGACCTCCAGCTCGGTCCGATCATGGCGCTCGTCTCCGGCCCGACGGTCGGCGACGCCATCTCCGACCCGGGCAACGTCCTCCCGAAGCTCGTCGATTCCCACCCCGACGACCGCCAGCTCGTCGACTCACTCGTCATGCGCCTCCTCGCGCGTCCGGCGAAGCCCTACGAGATCGACGCCGCCCTCGAACTGCTCGGCAACCTGAGATCGGAGCACGCGGCCCTCGTCGCCACCCGCGACCGCCGCCAGGCCGAGCTGCAACCGGAGATCGATCAGGCGGAGGCCGCCCGCGCTTCGGCGATCGCCAGCGCGGAGCGCGCCTTGGAGGACTACCGGGGGAAGGTCGCCCGGCGCGAGGCCGAACTCGATGCCGAACACGCCGCCGGGGTGGAGGCGGCGCGGGCAGCGCTCGCCGGGGCGGAAGCCAGCCTCCCTGCGCGCTTCACCGAGTGGGCGAGGCGCGGCACCACCGAGACCCAATGGCACCCGGTGACCACTGTCGGGATGCGCTCGAGCGTCGGGGCACGGCTCGCACAGGAAGGCGACGGCTCGATCTTCGCCGACGGCAACAACGGCCGCGGGCTCTATCAAATCCTCGCCACCACCGAGCTCGACACCGTCACCGGCGTGCGCATCGAGGCCTTGCCAGACGATCGCCTGCCGAAGAAAGGACCGGGGCGTGCGCCCAACGACGGCAACTTCGTGCTCACCGAGTTCGAGGCCCACGCCGCCGCGATCCCCGACAAGGGCGACTGGTCGGTGGTCGGGCTTTGGAACTTCGACACCGCCGGCGACCCCGAAGGCTGGGGGCGGGCGAACCAGCTGGACGTCGTGGTCGACGGCGGTTCGCTCCGGCTCACCGGCAAGGGCACGGACCCCTATCTCGCCGTCGACGTCGCCGCCCCGGCGGGCGCCTTCGTCCTCGAGATGCGTGCGCTGTATCCGGGCGAGGGCAAGTCGAACGCCCAGCTGTTCTGGACGACCGCCGCCGGCGGGGGCGACAAGACCAGCGAGTTGCGCTCGACCCGCATCACGGTCGACCGGGGGCCCGAGTTCGCCACCTACCGCTTCCACTTCGAGTCCGACGCCGACCTGCGCATGATCCGGCTCGACCCGCTCGACACCGCCGACAGCATCCTCATCGACGCCCTGCGCCTCATCCGCACCGCCCCGCGCGGCTTCGAGAAGCTGACGCTCGCCAACGCCCGCGCCGACTTCAGCCAGGGCTCCTACGATGTCGCGACCGCGATCGACGGCAAGCGGGACGACCAGAACAACGGCTGGGCGATCGCGCCGAAGATGGGCGTCCCGCACACCGCCACCTTCGAGGTCGCCGGCGCCGCCGCGGGGCACCGCCTGCTACGCTTTGACCTCGATCAACAGTATCGCGGCAACGACTGGTCCCTCGGCCGCTTCCGCCTCTCCGTCACCGATTCCCCGCAGCCGCTCAGCTTCGGCCTCCCCGACGAGATCAAGGCGCTCTTGGCCAAATCCGAGCCCGCACGCACCGCCGATGAGACGAAGCGCTTGGAGACCTACTTCCGCGACAACGACAACGAGCTGAAATTGCTCAAAGCCAAGCTCGCCGACGCCGAGAAGCCACGGCAACGCGACCCGGAACTCGTCCGCCTCGAGGGAGCCCTCGCCGAGGCGGAGAGGCCGATCCCCGTCGACCCGGCGCTCGCCCGCCTCCGCGCCGACGTCGAGCTCTCGGCCCAACAGCTCTCCCAAAGTCGCCTCACCGCCGCTCAGGATCTCGCCTGGGCCCTCATCAACACCCCGGAGTTCCTGTTCAACCGGTAAGGCGCCCCTCCCAACCCTCGCTCGCGGCCCGCCCCGTCCGCTGGCTGCGGGCGATCCCCGCCGCCCGCGAGCCGCTCACGGATCGGAACTGCGGCGCAGGATCAGCTCCTCCCTGTAGATGTCCCGGTTCGAGCCTTGAAACTCAGCCTTGAGGCGGACCCGGAATCCGGAGAGGTCGATCAGCTCCCAGCCGGTGAAGCGCCATCGTCCGTCGTTGCCGTCGTGCGAGATCCCCACCAGCAAGTGGTGCGCGTCCCGGTTGACCTTCGAGGTCTCCCCCTTCGGGGCGTAGTAGAACGTCCGCAAGGTGCTCGCCCGCGAGCGCTGCTCGAAGAGCTTCGGGTCGAGGTAGGCGACGGCCCCGCTGGGCAGGTGGGTGACCAAGATGTCCGGGTAGCCCGACCGCAGCGCTCTCCCGTCGCGTGTCGGGGCGAACACGCAGGCGAAGTCCGGATGCGCGTCGATGCGCGAGGCGATCGCATCTTCGAAGAAGCGGCTCGCCTCGTTGATCCGGCGCAGCCCCCGCACCGGGCTCTCCGCCGCGTTCAGCTCCCGCAACGCGCCATCGAACGCCTCCGCCAGCGCAGCGGGGAACGGGGATCCCTCGGCGACCGGCAGCACCCGAAAGCCCGTCGTCCCGCCGATGACTTCCGCGAACGGCACCGAATCCAACTGCGCCGCCAAGGCCGCGGCGGCGGCGGCAGTCTGAGCGGCAGTCTGAGCGGCAGTCTGAGCGGCAGTCTGAGCGGCAGTCGGGGCGGCGGTCTGCGCGGCGGTCTGCGCGGCGGCCGGGGCGGCGGCCGGGGCGGCGGCCGGGGCGGCGGCCGGGGCGGCGGTCGGGGTCAGCTCCCCTCCCTCGTCTGGCACGCCCGGTCGCTCGCAACAGCCGCCGAAGCCGAACGACCACAGCGCCGCCGTCAACACGCCCGCCTCCCTCATGACACCACGAACCCCTCCCGCAGTGCTGCCAACGCGCGCAAGGCGCCCTCCTCGGTGCGCGCATGGACGATCGCCATCGGCTCCCCCTCGGCAACCTCCTCCCCCACCTTCCTGATTTCGCTGAGGCCGACGGCGGGATCGATCTCGTCATCCGCCGCCGCCCGACCGGCCCCGAGCTCGAGCGAGACCCTGCCGACCACCCCCGCATCGACCTCGGTCAGGAGCCCGCTCTGCCCCGCCTTGAGCTCGCGCCGAACCGGCGCTTCGTGGACTTCGTCGAAGCGGTCGATCGTTTCGGGGTCGCCCCCTTGCGCCTCGACGAGTTGGAGGAACTTGGCGTAGGCGGTGCCGTCCGCCAGCCAGCCCGCCAGGGCCTCGCGCCCGGCGGGGCAGACCTTCTCGGCGAGGTCGAGGGTCACCTCCACCAAGTCCGCCGGCCCCGAGCCGCGCAGGGTGCGGATCGACTCCGACACCTCGAGGGCGTTGCCGACGGTGCGCCCGAGGGGCTCGTCCATCGGGTTGTAGCAAGCCGTCGTCCGCACCCCCATCGCCCCCCCGACATCGACCATCGCCGCGCCCAGCGCCTCGGCCTCGGGGCGCGTCTTCATGAAAGCGCCGCTGCCGAACTTCACGTCCAGAACGAGGGCGTCGAGCGACTCCGCCAGCTTCTTGCTCATAATGCTCGCGACGATCAACGCCTGCGACGGGACGGTCCCGGTCACGTCGCGCAGGGCGTAGAGCTTCTTGTCCGCGGGACAGATGTCGGCGGTCTGCCCCAGCATCGCCACGCCGATCTCCTCCACCTGGGCGATCGCCCGCCCCTTGCTCAAGTTGACGTCGAACCCGGGGATGCTCTCCAGTTTGTCCAACGTGCCACCGGTGATCCCCAAGCCACGCCCCGAGATCATCGGCACCCAGAGGTTCGCGTCGCAGGCCAACAGCGGCGCCAGCACCAGCGACACCTTGTCGCCGATCCCGCCAGTCGAGTGCTTGTCCACCACCCGGCGCCCCCCCTTGCCCGGCCACTCCAAGACCTCGCCGCTGCGCAACATCGCCCCGGTGAGCGCCGCCGTCTCCTCCGCGTCCATCCCCCGGAACACCACCGCCATCGCCAGCGCGCTCATCTGGTAGTCCGGCAGTTCTCCAGCGGTGAAGGCGCGCACGACTTCGACGATCTCCTCGCCGCTCAGGCGCCCCCCGTCTCTCTTGCGCTCGATCAGGCTTGGGATGTGCATGGGCTCTCTTCCTTTCCGGTGCTGAACTCGATCTCGAAGTGGCGTGCGAGGCGGCGCGCGACCTCGGTGAAGCTCGGGAAGCCACCGAGGCACGCCGGGGCGGGATCGGCCGCGCCGCCGACCACCAAGAGCGGCACCTCTTCGCGCGTGTGATCGGTCCCTGCCCAGGTCGGGTCGTTGCCGTGATCGGCGGTGACGATCAGGAGGTCGCCGCCCTCGACCGACCCGAGGAAGCGGCCCAGCCAACCGTCGAACTCCTCGAGGCAGGCCGCGTAGCCCGCCGGATCGCGCCGGTGTCCATAGAGGCTGTCGAAGTCGACCAAATTGGCGAAGATCAGCCCCTCCGCACCCTGCCCCCATAGCTGCTCGATCGCCGCCATCCCCTCGCGGTTCGACCGGGTCGGCCGCGAACGGTCGACACCGCGCCCCGCGAAGATGTCGGAGATCTTGCCGACGCCCGTCACCGGGAGGTGGTCGAGCACCGTCTCGGGCGGGCGCATCGAGTAGTCGTGGCGGTTGCCGGTGCGGGTGAAGGCGCCCACCTCACCGGTGAACGGCCTCGCGATCACCCGAGCGATCCGTTCCGGGTCGGCGTGCCGCCGCGCGACCTCGCAGAGCGCGTAGAGCCGCTGCAGACCGAACGCCTCCTCGTGCGCGGCGATCTGCATCACCGAGTCCGCAGAGGTGTAGAGGATCGGCCGCCCCGTCGCGAGGTGCTCCGCCCCGAGTTCGCCCAAGATCACCGTGCCGCTCTGAGGGTAGTTGCCGATGAACTCCACCCCGGCCTCCCGCTCGATCGCCCGCACCAACCCGGCGGGGAACGCCTCGAAGGTCGCGAACGGTTCGCGCGTGACCGCACCGGCGATCTCCCAATGCCCCGTCGTCGTGTCCTTGCCGGCCGAGGCCTCGGCCATCCAGCCGTAGCTCGCCCCCGGCCGCAAGGCCGCGAGCCCCGGCGCGGTCCCCGGGGCGCGGCAGTGTGCCCGCCACAGGCCCAACGAAGCGAGATGGGGGAGCTCGAGCCCAGGCATGCGCCCGCGGACGTGCCCCAAGGTGTCCGCCCCCTCGTCGCCATAGGCGGCGGCGTCCGGGGCGCCGCCGATGCCGACGCTGTCGAGGACGATCAGCAACGCGCGCATGGCCACCTAGGAGCCAGTCGGACTTAGCCCGGATCGATCACCACATTCGCAGGCGAGGCGCCGCCGATCGTTGATGCTGAGTAGGCGCCGGCAGGGATCGGCGAAGCGACTGGGTAGACACCCTGCCCGAGCCGTTCCCAACGGCAACATCCTCAGCATCAACGAGGGCAAGCTGCAGCCCGGAGCTTGGTGATCGATCCGGGTTAGGACTTTCGAGCCCGAACGTTTTCGAATTTCGATCCAAATGGTCACGATGATGAGGAGTTGATCGAGATCAGCGACGAGACAGCGGGGTGATTTGGGCAAATTGGAAAACGATTCGCGCCGGAACGGGTTAGTCCGACAGGCTCCTAGCCGAAGGTCACCTCGCGCCCATGCTCCGCGACGTCGACCGTGCCGCCGTGGTCGAGCCGGCGCAGGGCGTCGCACATGGCCTCGCTGCGCGAGGTCTCGCCGTGGACCAGCCAGACCTTCTCCTTCTTGCCCCCGGTCCCCGTGAAATAGTCGATCAACTCACTGTGGTCCGCATGGCCGCTGAACGAGTCGAGCGCCTCGACGTGGGCGCGCACGGTGTGCTCCTCGCCGAAGATCTTCACTTTGTCCCAGCCGTTGCGGATCTTGGAACCGAGGGTGTTGTCGGCGCAGTACCCCACGAACAGGACCGTGGCGTCCGGTTTGCCGATGTTGTTCTTCAGGTGGTGCAAGATCCGCCCCGCCTCGCACATGCCGGAGGCGGAGATGATGATGCACGCCCCGCGGTGCTCGTTGAGCTCCTTGGACTTCTTCACCGAGCGGATCAGGGTCAGGTTCTCGAACCCGAACGGGTTGCGCTTCTCGAAGAGGAACTCGTAGACCTCCTCGTTGAAGCACTCCGGGTGGAGCCGGAAGATCTCGGTGGCGTTCACCGCCAGCGGGCTGTCGACGAAGATCGGGACCTCGGGGATGGCGCCCTCTTCGAGCAATTCGTTGAGGACATACAGCAGCTGCTGCGTGCGCTCCACGGCGAACGCGGGGATGATCACCTTGCCGCCCTTCGCCAGCGCCTCGTTGAGGATACGGGCGATGGTGTCGTTGGCGTCGGTCGAAGCCTCGTGCTCGCGGCCGCCGTAGGTGCTCTCCATGACCATGAAGTCGATGTCCTCCGCCAGGACCGGATCGCGGAGGAGCCGGTTGTCGCCGCGCCCGACGTCGCCCGAGAACAGGAAGCGGAAGTCGCGTTTGGCCTGTTCGTCCTCGACCTCCAGCACGACCTGCGCCGAACCGAGGATGTGGCCCGCGTCGATGAACCGCAGGTTCACCCCGCGCGCCACCGGGATCGAGCGGTCGTAGCCCAGGTTCACGAACTGCCGCATGCAGCGCTCGGCATCGACCTCGGTGTAGATCGGCTCGCGGAGGCTCTCGCCCCGCTTCGCCCGCTTGCGGTTCAGGTATTCGATGTCGCTGACCTGGATGCGCGCGGAGTCGGCGAGCATGATGGAGCACAGGTCGCGGGTGGCGAAGGTGGCGTAGATGTTCCCGGCGAAGCCCTGCTTGACGAGGTTCGGGAGGTTGCCGCTGTGGTCGATGTGGGCGTGTGACAGGACGACGGCATCGAGTTCACCCGGCTCGAACAGGAAGTGCTTGTTGCGCTCGTAAGCGTCCTTCCTCCGCCCCTGATAGAGGCCGCAGTCGAGGAGGATCTTCTGGCCGTTGACTTCGAGGAGGTGCTGGGAGCCGGTGGTGGTGCCGGCGGCACCGCAGAATTTGATCTTCATAGCTGGGGGATGGGCGGGAACTAGCCGCAGTACCCGGCAGCCCGCAAGCGGCGGGCCGGCGCCGGGATCGCCGGAGCCGCCGCTCCCGCCGCCAGCGAGCCGGCCGTGCGGGCGTGCCGGACCACCCGCCCACCCGCGCCCCGCGTCACGGCCCCACCAGCCCGAACCCCCGGGAGGGCAGGGCCCGGAGCCTGCTGCCAAAGAACTCCCGCACCTTGCCGACGTCCTCGGCGATCGGGTCATCCGCCAAATCCATCGCCATCCGCGAACTCAGCGCATCGCCGAGCGAGGCGACGTCAAACGGGACATCGAAACCCGACGGCAGTTGGTCTCCTGGGGCGACGGTGCCGTCCGCGACCGCACTTCCCCCCGCCTCAGCCGGGGGACCAGCCCCTTCGCCCGGCCGCCAACTGAGCGCCGCGACCACCACCGCCGCGGCGGCTGCGGTCGGCGCCAGCCAACGCGGGAAGCGGGCGGCTCTGCCCCCCGCCTGCCCCGCCTGCGCCGCGGCGACGATCCGCTCGGCCAGATCGCCCGGCACCGGCGCCGCCACCGGTCGCGAGAGCGCGGCGCCGAACGCGTCGCACTGGTCGCGAAACGCTTTGCAGGGGACACAGGAGGCGACGTGCTCGAGGGCGGCCATGGACGGCGGGCGCCCTTCGTCGGCAGCGGAAGAGATCTCAGCTCGGGTGGTGGAACAACGGTTCATGGGTCAGAAGAGGAAGGCGGGCACCGCCCGGAAAGCGCCACCTCCCGCCGCCTCACGCGCATCGGCGGTGAGGTGTTTGGCGAGGCGTTCGCGAGCCCGGTGGAGCAGCACTTTGGTGTTGGTTTCAGATTTGCCGATCGCGGTCGCGATCTCGGCGATGGGGAGATCTTCTTGGTAGCGGAGCCAGAGCGCCGTGAACTGGGTGTCGTTGACCTCCGACCGGACCACCGCCCACAGCGAGCGGCCGTCCTCGTCGGCCATGATCGCGTCCGCGGGATTCGCGTCCTCCACCGGCTCGGGAGCGCGCTCCGACTCCTCGCCGAAGAGCCGGGGGCGACGCGACTGATACCGGTAGTGGTCGATGGCGATGCGCCTGGCGATCGTGTAGAGCCAGGTCTCGAACCGCCGCGCCGGGTCGTAGAGGGCGATCTTTTGGTAGGCGGTGACGAACACCCGCTGGGTCAGGTCCTCGGCGTCGCGCGGGTCGGCCGTCTTCTGTTTGAGGAAGTGATAGAGGCGCCGGTGGTGGCGCTCGACGAGCGGCTCGAAGGCCTCGGCCGCCCCGCAACGAACCCGCGCAGCGAGCACCTCGTCGCTCAGGAGGGCGGTTTCGGTGGCGGGATCTGGCGCGGCGGCAGGCACAGGCACGGGGCGGATGGCGTCAGGAAGCCGCCTCAGCGGTTCTTCGCAAGCGATTCCAAATCCTTCAACAGACGATCGACGGAGGCGAGCGGGATCTCTCCCTGGACGAGCAACCGGTCGCCGTCGGCCTCCGCCACCAGCCCGTCGCTCGTCCCCGCAGGCAGGCGTTCGGCCGCCTCGGCGAGCGCCACCGCCCCGCCCGCGACCCGCGCCAACAACCGCGCTGTCCTGCCGTCGCCGGTGACGGCCTTCGCCCTGCCGAGCAGCCGCCCCTCGCTCTCGCCCGCAGCGAGCTCCACCGAGCGGACGCCGCGCACGAACTCGGAGCGGATCTCGACCTCGGCTAACAAACTGAAATCCGCGTATGCACAGACGATCGGAGGCCGCCCGCCCAGCGGCTCGACCACGACGGCCCGCCCCCCGGCTGCGTTTTCGCGGCCGCCTTCCAAGAGATCGGACAACAGCCCGAAATCGGGGCCCATCAGCAGGCGCCCGCCCGCCTCAGGAAGCGCCGCGTAGAGCCGCCCGCCGGGCGATTTCTCATCGAGCCAGCTGTGCACGGTCTCGCCCGCCACCACCTCGCTGCGATAGCCCGTGGCGGCGGGGACGATCTTGAGGAGATGCTCCCGGTCGAAATCGCCTCGCACCACGGCGACCGCCCGCTCCGGTTCCACCTGCCGCCCCGAGAGGGTGAGCGCGTCCAGATCCTCGAAGGGGTTGAACGCCACCATCGCACCGAACGCATCGATGCGCGCTTTCGCCGGCGCGTCCAACTGCTCGAGCAGCGAGGGGCCGACCCGACCGGCTTTCAACTCCACGAAGTCGACGTGGAGGTACCACCGAGCATCGCCGACGAGATCTCCGGCACGCAACGCGCCGCTCTCCTCTTGCGCTTGGGCTCCGATGGCGAGCGCCCAGAGCGCGATCGCCGGAACCATTTTCGATCGGGAACGAATTGGCATCGCCCGGGGATACGCCCGCGCCAGCGCCCCGGTTACGCCGCCGGCACCGTTACACCACCGACA
>JAUIGD010000123.1 GCA_030430255.1 Verrucomicrobiia bacterium | reverse complement strand
GATGCATCGCCCTGCCACGGCTTCTCCCGCCCTTGCCGGCGCGGATCGCGACGCTTCCGGTTCCCCGGAGTTCCGCTGGCGCTCCACGCCGCGCTCCTTTCTCTCGGGCCTCCGGCAGTTCCCCTCAACCGAGCGCCATTCACCTACACCCCTGACCATGCACGAAACCGCATCGCGGCAAACGGGCCCCGCCGGAGGGCACGCGTCCCCGCGTGCCGCCTAGCCCGAATCGATCACCAAGCTCCGGGCTGCGGCTCGCCCTCGGTGACGCTGAGGGTGCTGGCGTGGTGACCGGCTCGGGCAGGGTGTTCACCAGCCGCTTCGCCTGTCCCTGCCGCCGCCGACTCAGCGTCACCGAATGGCAGCGCCTCGCCTGCGAATGGGGTGATCGATCCGTCCTAGCCCCTCCGCCGTTCCAGGAGCAGCATCATGAGCACGGCGACCAAGGTGCGGACTTGTTCGCTTTGATCCAGCTCGCCGAGCAGCTCGATGTCGTACTTGCCCTCCCACATCGCCGGGCGCTTGCGCACGCGCAGCACCGGCGTGCCGTCGCCGCGGGTGATGAGGTAGCTGGGGTGGAAGACGTAGCCGGAAAGCATCCCGACCACCGGGATGTCACCGAAGATCCCGTCCATCACTTTCACGAAAGCCTTCTCCTCGCGGATCGTGAACTGCGCATCCTCCTTGGCGTCGCCTGCGAAGATCTCGTAGTGGGCCCGCCAGAGGGAGCGCATCCCCTTGCGGCGCACGCCGCCGAAGGCGTTGCCGGCCGGGTCGCTGAAGAGGTAGGCCGCCGACCAATCGATGACCCGGTCGGCGCGGATGTCGCAGAGCTTCTGCGCCCGCGAGTCATCGGTGAACACCTCGACGTGTTCCTTGAGCTTCAGGAGCTTCTGTTTGACGTAGAGGATCTGCGCGCCGCTCGCATCGGTGACGCGGATCTGCGGTGCGAGGGCGACGATCTTGAAGCTGAAATTGAGCGGGTAGTTCATGGTGCTGGCAAGTTGGAACTGGGCGGCCTCACTTCACTCCGGGAGGGCGGGGTCCTCTTCGGGGACCGCGGGGACCGCCTCCAAGTCTTCGGGGACCGCCTCGAGTTGCAGGTCTGGGTCGGGGATCTCCATCGACCTCGCTGAGATCCCGAAGAAAGCCATCGGCATCGTGCCGAGGAGGCTGCCGGGTTCGGCTTCGCCGCTGAGGCGGGCGTTGCCGGCGCCATCCCCCTCGACGGTGATCGTGTCGAGCAGCGCCTTCATCTGCGCCGCCGGCGGGAACTCCTCGGCCGCATCGGCGAGCTCTTTCTTCCCCTCGGCGAGGCCTTGCTGGATCATCTCGATCGCCGCCGCCGCCTCTTCAGGCTTCGACCCCTTCGCCTCGATCTCGATCTTCGCTTTGCCGTCGGTGCCGCCGCGCTGGGTACGGAGCGCGAGGGTATCGAACGGGGCGAGGAACGGTGCCTCGCGGAAGGTCTCGGTGACTTTGGCGAGCGCCCAGGCGGGCGAGTCCATGTCGGTGCGACCGAGCAGCTTCGCGAGGTCTTTGCTGAGGGCGAAATCGCCGCCGCCGCCGCGGATCTTGCCGGCGATCTCTTCGAGCGGCATCTCCTCGGAGCTCGGCCCGCCGACGATGATGGCGAGTTCGTCGCTCGGGAACGCGAAGTAAAAGGACTCGAAGGGCGCCCCGAAGAAGGTGATGCCGCCGACCTCCTTCTCGGTCATCTCCCCACCCTTGTTCACCATCGCGACCATCGATTCCCGATCGTACTGACCACGCAGGTAAAACACGACGAACCCGGTGTCGTTGCCGACGTTCTCGGCGACGCCGAGCGTCAGGGCGTGGACCCGCACGTTGCCGACCTCCGCGAGCACGGGGACGATCTGCTCGACCATCTGATCGGCCATCTCCTCCGGGCTGGGCTGATCTTCGAAGCCGGGGCCGACGGCGCCCATCATCAAGGCGGTGAATTCGTTGATCGCCTCCTTCGGGTCGATGCCCTGAGCGAGCCCGCCACCGCCGCCCATCTGGCCGAGCACGGCGAGCTTGGAGGGCAGGCTGGCGAGGTCGGTGCGCAGCGCTTCCCGGTCGACCCCCGGCCGGACGTACGCATCGCCCTTGAGCTCGGCGGCGGCGGCGCGCGCATAGTCTGCGGTGAGCGGGTCCGCGTCGGCGAGAAATTTCTCGACGGTCGGCAGCGCCGCTTTGTCGCCGAGCTCGCCCAAGGCGCGAAGCAACATCTGGCGATGGGCGGCGGCGCGCCGCGGGGTGCCGTCGGGGGCGCTTTGGAGCGCCTCGGAGATGGCGCCCACGTTCTGTTCGATCCCGGCCACCCGCAGGTAGGCATCGGTGGGGACGGAGTCGAGGAGATCCATGCCGACGCCGCCTCCGCCGAGCAGCAACATGAGGAACAGGAAGGGTGATGCCATTGCCATGATGGGGAATGTACGGGGTCGGCGGGCGTCCGGCAAGCGGTGAGGTGCTTACAAAGACGGCGGAAAATTGCAACCGGGGCGCCCGTGTGGCAGCCTGAATCCCCTGAATGGCCGACCGAGACGACCAGCACCCCGAACGCGAGGACGGGATCGGGCCGGCGGCCACGCCGGTCGGAGGCGCCGGGCCCGCGGACGTCCCGCGGCCGCGCCGAGCGGTCCTGCGCGGATCGAGGGCGATCGTCCTCGATGAGGAGAGTGACAACGTGGTCACCGAAGAAGCAAAGCGGGCTTACGCGGAACAGATCCACACCGGTTGGGAGGCGGAAGGCCGCACCGATCGGGGAGCCAGCGAGGTGCGGCGTTGGGCCTTGATCGCCGCCGCCATCGGGCTCGGGGCCACGGCGGCAGTCGCGATCTGGTTGCTCGGCGGTGCCGATCCTCCCGACGGCGACGGCGGCGCCGATGCGGGAACCGACCGCGGAGCGGCCCCCGCGTTGACTGCGATGCCCGTGGACGCGCTGCGCGAAGAGGTGGCGGCGGCGCTCCGCACCGTGATCGCGGCAGAGGACGCCGAAGCGGTGTTGGCGGCCGTGCGTGATCCGGATCGGGTCGGGGGCAGCGTCCGCGCCTGGCTCCGCGCCGGCGCCGGCAGCGGAGCCTCGGGAGCCGAGCTGGCCGGCGTCGAGCTGCCGCGCGGCTCTTCGCTGTCGAGCACGGTCGACCGCTCGGTGGTGCGGGTGGCGGCGGAGTTCGCGGACGGGTCGCGACGGCGGGTCAGCGTCGAGTGGCGCGGGGGGCGGGCGCTGGTGGATTGGGAGGAGTGGGTGCACTTCCAACCGATCCCGTTCTCGGCCTTCGCCGAGGGCGAGGCGATCCCTGCGGGGGAAGAACCGGTCTTCCGGGTCACTGCGCGCCGGGTCGGCGGCTTCCGGGCGGCGGATGGATACGAAGAGGAGGCCTTCACCTGCTATCTCCTGCGCGACCCGCGCGCCTACAGCGATGAGGCCCCCGCCTATGTGGGGCGGGGGTCGGCGGTGGAGGCGCGCCTCGAGTCCCTCCTGCAGGGCACGCTCGAGCGGGCGGTGATGCTGCGCTTGCGGAAGCGGGAGGGCGGCGCCTTGGAGATCGCCGCCTTCGTCGCCGACGGCTGGGCGCGGGTGGATCGCTAGCCCGGATCGATCACCACCTCCGCAGGCGAGGCGCCGCCATTCGTTGATGCTGAGTAGCCGGCGGCAGGGACCGGCGAAGCGGCTGGGTAGACACCCTGCCCGAGCCGTTCCCAACGGCAACACCCTCAGCATCAACGAGGGCAAGCCGCAGCCCGGAGCTTGGTGATCGATTCGGGCTAGCCCGAATCGATCACCACATCCGCCCTCCGGAACCGGCAGCGAATTTTCTTTTAAAAAGAAGTCAGTTTTTCTTGATCTCCAAGGGCAGGCTCTGGTTGAATTGACTTGGCTTTGGCGCGCGGCTCGCGTGCTCACCACCCAAACCTCCAAAAACCCTCACCCCGATGAAACTCCGCCCCACCGGATTCATCGCGAAGCGCCATGCGCTCGCGGTCTCGCTTTGTCTCCTATCGATCGGCTCCGGGCCGTTCGCCAACGCCCAGCTCGCGGCGACCGGGACGCCGGGGGACCGCGCCGTCTACACCATCGGCTCCGGCGCCACGCTGGCTACCGGCTTTGGCACCTCGGTCGTCCAGCCCTTCGCCACCGAAAGCGTCGCCGACACCGCCGACAGCTTCGACCTGCAGGCCGGCGGTGCGGTGCAGCTGACCGCCGGGCACCACATCGTCATCTACGGCACCCGCTACACGAACGGCACGGGCGCCCGAGCGGCGCTGGATACGACGGTCAAGATCAATGGGGCGACCTCGCCTTACGGCGCTTCCGCCAGCTATTCGCGCGACGGCACGGCGAACAACAACTACATCCGCGGCGGCACGATCCTCGAGGTCGCGCAGGGGGACAGCATCGAGATCGAATCGCAGCGCACCGACAACCATTCACAGACCATCACCCAACAGAACGCGGATCTGCAGTTGGTGAAGCTCGACGACGCGTTGGACTACCTCCGGCTCGGCGCGAGCGCCGACATCCCGAATCTGATGGACAGCAACTCCGCCGGCCCGGTGGAAGTCAGCTACGACGTCCAGGATGAGCTGGATGCCGGCTTCGGCCACAGTTCGGGAGGCAGCGCGATCACCCTCGCCGATCCCGGGCACTACCTCGTGTTCGCCAACACCGGCGTGCGCATCAGCAGCGGCGGCAACCGCCACCGGCAGGCGATCACCCAGCGGCTGACGCTCGATATCGGCGCCGGCGACCAGCCGGTCGAGGATTCGGCGACCCAAGTCTATCTGCGCTTCGCAGGCAGCACCGACGGCGCGGGCGGGCTGGTCGAGTTCGGCGCCGCTTCGCTCGGGATGATCGTCGAGACGGCCAGCGCGGACGCGGTGCTCAAGCTCTGGCTCGAGCGCGACAACATCCCCGGCTCGACCAACACCGCGGTCGCGCTGGAGGCGGCGCGCACCGGCCTGACGATCCTGAAGCTCCCCGGCTACGGCGAGTACATCACCCTCAGCGGCCCGGCGCAGGACGTGAACTTCCCGCAGGCCGACCCCGAGACGACCTTCTCGCTGGCCGATTCCACGCCGGTGGCGAACAGCGCTTTCGCCTACGACTCCGGCGTCAGCGCCTCGCAGGTGCAGATCAACAAGGCGGGCGACTACCTCTTCTTGGCCTCGCACTACGCGGGCGACATCGACGGGCCGACGCGGACGATCGTGCGGCAGGGCTTCGTCGCCACGCCGAGCGGCGGTTCGGCGGCGAACGTCGCCTGGGGCCACGGCGGCACCTACAACCGCGACCAGCAGGCCGGCGGCGACCGGGCGCGCGACTCGGGGACCTGGGCCGGAGCGGTGTTGCCGCTCGGCGCCGGCGACACGGTGGAGACGAGCGGCGGCCAGTACGGCGCCGGCGGGGCGAGCATCGCCGACAGCGTCGGGCTGCAGGCGCTGAACATCGCCAGCATCTCGGCGGCGCCGCAAAATCCGGTGGTGGCGACCAACAACGGGCTCGCGCTGCTGATCGGCGAAACCGGCACGATCACCGCCGCGGAGCTGGAGACCCTCGATGCCAACAACAGCCCGGACGAGCTGGAGTACATCGTCCTCGACACGCCGGCGGGAGGGACGTTGCGCCTCGGCGGGACGGCGCTCGGGTTGGGTTCGACCTTCACCCAGCAGGACATCAACGACGGCCTGCTCACCTTCGCTGCGGGCGGCGTCGAGGCCGCGGGCGGGTTCGACTTCGAAGTGAGCGACGGTGGCGGCGACGAGGCTTCGGGCACGTTCGCGGTCAACGTCGGCATCGTGACCGCCCTCGCCGACGACGCGGGGGGCACCGACGAGGACACGCCGCTGAGCAGCATCAACGGCGGCGACGCCAGCCTGCTCGACAACGACACCGGCACCAACCTCAGCGTGATCAGCGCCGACGCGAGCTCCGCGCAGGGCGCCGCGGTGACGGTCAACGGCGACGGCACCTTCACCTACGACCCGACCGGCGCGGCCGCCTTGCAGGCGCTCGACGACGGCGATTCGGTCGCCGACACCTTCAGCTACACGGTGGTCGATTTCGCCGGCGCGGCGGGGCTCTCGACCGCGACGGTCTCGGTGGCCGGGCTCAACGACCCGCCGGTGGTGGTCGGCGAAGTGGCCGGCGTCGGCGACAGCGGCCTCCTGGCGCTCAACCTCCTCGCCAACGACAGCGACGTCGACGCCGGGGAGCAGCTCACGATCGCCTCGCTCGAAGGCAATGCCCCCGGTACGTTCATCACGCCGATGGGCGCGACGGTGACGCTCCTCTCGGACGGCTCGCTCACCTACAACCCGTGCACCTCGCTGATCTTCACCTCGCTCGCGGACGGGACCTCGATGACCGAGACGCTCAACTACGAGGTCACCGACGGCACCGTCTCGGTGAGCGGCACGCTGGTGGTCACCGTGTACGGTGAAGCGGGCGCCAGCGACGACGTCGAGACCGTGGCCGCCGGCGGCACGGTCAACGTCGAGACCCTCGCCAACGACACCGCCTACGACGGCGCGGCCGGGACGCCCACCGACGGCGCGGTGATCGACCTCGACGCGGGCGCGGCCGGCAACAGCGACGATACCTGGGTCAACAACGGCACCGGGGGGGGGGCGGTCACCCTCGAGGGTCCGGGCGTCGAATCGGTGCTGATCACCCCCGCGGACGCCCCCGCCGGCGTGGGCGGTGCCTACGATCTCTCCGGCACCGGCAGCGGCGCGCAGATCCTCTCCACCGATGATGCCGACAACCTCTACGGCGGCAACACCAGCACGCTCGACGCCACGGTGGAACTCGTCTTCCGCCCGGACGCGCAGACCGGCGACGCCCAGCTCTGGGGCAGCGGCGGCAACGGCACCGGCGCCTCGATCATCACGCTCGACAACGAGGTCATCCTCACCGCCGGACAGAACGCCGTCGTCGCGCAGGCGCGCGCCGCGCTCCCGGCCGATGCCGTCGCGGGCGGCGACTACGTGCACGTGGTCGGCATCATCGACCTGGCCAACGACGAGGTGCGGCTCTATATCAACAACGCGCTCGCCTCCACCGGCGCCGCCATCGACATCACCACCGGCGCCCCGGCCGACATCACCGACTGGTCCGGCACCGACGACGAGGGCATCGGACGCCCCGCGGGGACCACCGGTGGGGACATCAACGTCGCGCCTTTCCTCGGCGCCCACGGCACCCGCGACATCCCCGACCTCAACGACACGACCGACCGCTTCGCCGGCGAGCTCGCGGTGCTGCGGGTGTACAGCAGCGCCCTGGATCCCAACGGGATCTTGGCGAACTTCGAAGCGATCTTCGGCGAGGCGCTGACCCCCGGGGTCGGCGAGCTCCTCACCATCGCCGGTGCCGCCAACCCCGGCGTCGGCGGCACCGTGAACCTGCCCTCCGGCGCCGTGGTCACCGTCGAGGCCGACGGCTCGCTCACCTACGACCCGAACGGCGCCTTCGACCACGTCGGCGTCGGCCTCACCGAGGTCGACACCTTCACCTACACGCTCGCCGGCACCCCGAACGCGACCGCCACCGTGAAGGTCACCGTGCAGGGGAGCAACACCGACCCGCAGATCGAGATCGCCGCGAACACGCCCAGCGTGACCGAGGGCGACCCCGCCGCATTCACCCTCAGCGCGACGGCCGCGGTCAGCGGCGCCGTCCAGGTCGACCTCGCCTACAGCGGCACCGCGTCCGACGGCGCCGACTTCAACGGAGTCGCCACCGCGACCCTGCCGGGCGGCAGCTCCTCCGCACCGCTCAGTTTGACCACCATCGCCGACGCGCTCTTCGAGGGCACCGAGGACTTCACCGTGACCATCACCGGCGTCACCGGCAACGCCGTGCGCGGTGCCGCTACCTCGGCCTCGGTGACCTTGCTCGACAGCGACGCCCCGCCGGTGTTCGCCGTGAGCGCCGCCGCCTTCGCCACCGAGGGCGGCCCGGTATCGGCGGCGGTCAACGCCGATGTCGCCGCCACCACCGACATCGACATCGCCCTCACCTTCGCCGGAACCGCGGCGCGGCACCTCGACTTCATCGCCCTCGACAGCGTCACCCTGCCCGCCGGCGAGACCTCGGTCGAAATCCCCCTCTACGCCTGCCACGACCAGGTGAGCGACGCGGGCGAGACCATCGAGGTGACGGTTCAAAGCGCGACCCTCGGCGGTCCGGGCGCCGCCGCGACAGATTCGGTCAGCCTCTTCGACGACGCGGTGACGCCGCTGTTCGCCGCCGACTTCGAGGGCGTCACGGTCGCGCCGCCGAACGGCTCCAACGCCCCCCAGGCCGCCGCCGAGGGCACCTCGATCGGTTCTTGGTCGAACATCCCCACCGCCACCACCACCGGCGGCCTCCCCGGCGTCGAGCCCGACGGTTTCGACATCAAGGGCGACGGCATCGACCACCTGCTGCGCGTCGACCGCCCGTCCCCGGCCAACCCCACCCCGCCGCTCGCCTACACCGACGTGATGGCGAACTTCGCCTCGCCGCTCGACTTCAGCGGGGGCAACACCGGCACGATCACCGTCGACCTCGGCCAGATCCGCACCCAGGGGGCCTCGACCGACAAGAATTCGTTCCTGCGCGGCATCGATTCCGCCGGCCGGGTATCGTTCGAGCTGGTCATCGACTCCAACAACGACGCCCCGGCCGGGCAGCAGCTCTACCACAGCGACGGCCTCGGCGGCCTGACGCCGCTCGGCGTCTTCAACGACTTCGACAACATCCAGGACAACGACGGCAACGGCACCGATTTCGAACAGACGCTCACCGGGCTGAAGATCATCCTCACGGCGGGCGGCTACGCGGTCGCCCAGGACATCCACCCGGTCGATGGGGTGATGGATCGCGTCAGCGGCCTCCTGCCCTACGTCGATGGATCGAGCGCCAGCCAAGTCGCGGCGCTCGTCTTCTCCCTCTCCACCAGCACCGACGACGGCGACAGCAGCGGCCTCTTGATCGACGATGTCGGCGCCGTCGGCAACGCCGGCAACGTCGCCCCCTCGCTGGCCCTCGGCGGCGCGCCGCTCGCCGACGGCGGATCGACCGCGTTCGACGCCATCCCCGCGGGCGGCGGCCTCACCTTCAGCCCCTTGGCCGGCACCGGTCTCGGGGTCAGCGACCCCGATGCCGGCGCCGCCGCGATCACCCTGCGCCTGCAGTCGCTCACCGGCCTCGGGACGATCACCGTCACCCCCGCCGGCGGGGCTTCCATCGCCAGCGGCGCCAACGGCAGCGGCGACCTGACGTTGACCGGCACGGTCTTCGGTTTGAACCTCACCCTCGCCAACGGGGTGAGCTACACCGCCGGCGCCGGCGGCGGCACCGAGACCCTGCGCCTCACCGCCGACGACGGCGGCAACACCGGCGAGGGCGGCGCTCTGTCGACGGCCCACGACTTCACCTTCTTCATCTCGGAAGGCCCGCTCGCGACCATCGAGCAAGCGCCTGATCAAGAGGATCCGACCACCGGGGACTTCGTCCGCTTCACCGTCACCTTCAGCGAGGCCGTCACCGGTTTCGACGGCTCGGACGTCGACCTCACCGCCAGCACCGCCCCGGGCGCGCTCGGCGCCGACGTCATCGGTGGCCCGACCACCTACACGGTCTCGGTGAGCGGCATGACCGACTGCGGCGAGGTGATCGCCACGGTCCCGGCGGGCGCCGCCTTCCGCCAAGGCACGGCGGTGGGCAACAGCGCCAGCACCTCGGTTGACAATGCGGTGACCTACGTGCCGAACGAACCGACGCTCGTCCAGGGCGGCGATCAAAACGTCCCCTTCCCTGCCGCGGCGACCGAAGTGAACCTCGGGCCGATCCGCGTCAGCGACGGGAACAATTCCGCCGTGAGCAACACCGGGGACATCTCCGCCACCATCGACTGGCTCCCGGGCGACTCGACCAACTTCAACGTCGGCGACCCGGGCGACCACAGCACCGGATTCTCGCTCGACCTCGAGTTCACGCCCGCCGCCGCCGACCTCGCCGCCGGTACCACCGCCCACCTCTACGAGACCGGCGGCACCAGCAACGGCCACGGCATCTACCTCATCGACGGCATCCCCTACTTCCTCTGCAAGATGAACGGCGGGGCGGGCACCGTCCCCGCCGCCCTCGACGACCCCGACTGGTCGGGCGACAACGTGGTCAGCATCCCGCTCACCGCGGGGCCGCTGCAGGCGGGCATCCCGGCGGCGATGGCGGTGATCTTCGACCTCGACAGCGTCACCTACTCCGCCGATGGCGCCCCGGCCGTCACCGTCCCGCTGCTCAACCGCGGCACCCGCGACAACTGGAGCGGCGACGACACCGTCGCCATCGCCGGCGACTTCACCGCCGGCGGTCCCGGCGCCCTGTCGAACATCGACGGCCCCTACCTCGACAACCCGAGGCCGGGCTTCGCCGGCGAGCTGCACCGCCTGCGTTTCTGGCGCGGGTCCGACGCCGACTTCTCGATCAAGGCGGTCGACGAACAGATCACCGCCACACTGGAGATCCTCCAGCCCGGTTCCGGGACGCTCGCCGGCGGCGGCGGCACCTTCGCCGGCGACACCTGGTCGTTCACCGGCGGCGTCGCCGAGGTCAACGCCGCGCTCGCCGCGGTGCAGTTCATGCCCAGCGCCGCCGTGCCGGACCTGGTCGAGCTCGAACTCATCGTCGACGACGACGACGAGGACGGCAGCGGCCCGGTGTTCGGCGAGATCGCCCTGCTCTGCTCCGTCCTCCAGCAGTGGCGCATCGACAACGGCCTGAGCGCCGATGGCTCAGGACCCGGCGAGGGGAACCTCGACACCGCGCCGAACGGTCGCACCCTGCTCGAGAATTTCGCCTTCGGATTCGGCGCCGACGGGGCGGGCGACGGCGGTGACGTGATCGTCGCCGGTGCCACCATCGTCCAGCACGGCGGCCCCACCGTCGTCGACCTCGGCGGCGGCAATTTCGTCCTCCGCTACCCACAGCGCGCCGACGCGAGCAAAGCGCGGCTCGTCGTGTTGCGGCAGTTCAGTGACGACGCCGCCCTCTGGGAGCAGGTGCCCGCCGCGGTGCCGACCGTCATCGCCACCGGCACGAGCGCCGGGGGGATCGACATCGAAGTCCTCGAGGTCCCGCTGCCCAACGCCCTGCCCACCTCCGGCAACCCCGCCACGCTCGCCAGGCTGATCATCAGCGCCAACTGAGCCGAAGGCGCGGCCGCGTGGAACCCGTGGCATCGGCGTCTCGCCGATGTCCGAGCCGGGGGCGTCCCGCCTCCGGCTAGCCCGGATCGATCACCACCTCCGCAGGCGAGGCGCCGCCATTCGTTGAGGCTGAGGGCGTTGGCGTTGCGACCGGCTCGGGCAGGCTTTTGATCGTCGCCTTCACAGGCGCTGAATTCCGCTGATCCGTGTATTACTAATTTGACATAAATTAGCAACAAATTGACCGGTATGTCGTATTACTAATATTAAAAACATTAGTAGTAAATTGACAATGCCGTGAAAATCCCACGCAAGCCGCCCATCCTGAACGAGTCACTGTTTCACGAACTCGACCCCGCGTCCCTCGGCTCGCTTCTGCTCGTCAAACCCCATCCACGCTACCTCCACTGGGACGAACTCCGGCACCGAAAACCCCCTTCCGGGGTCACCCACGAAAATTGGTGGGCAGCAACCAAACTCCAGCGCCTCGGCTCATTCAAACCCATCCCGCTCCAAGATCTCGGAGGGCGCCTCTTTCAATATTCGATCCCCGACACCATCGCCGAAGCTCTCCACCAAATCGACCTCGGCTCCGGCGGGCTCGTCTCTCTCCCAGGGCCGATCACCAATCCGCACACGCGCGATCAATACCTCGTCCGCTCGCTCATGGAAGAGGCGATCACCTCCAGCCAGCTGGAGGGGGCGGCGACGACGCGCGAGGAGGCCAAGGCCATGATTCGCGCCGGGCGCAAACCGCGCGACACCAGCGAGCGGATGATCCTGAACAACTACAACACGATGCGCCGCATCGCCTCGCTCAAGGACGAACCTTTGACGCCGCAGGTCGTCTTTGAGATCCACCGCCTCATCACCGAAGAGACGCTCGACGACCCCGGGGCGGCGGGCCGCTTGCGCTCCGACACCGAGTACCGGGTCGTCAGCGACTTGGAGGGCGAGGTCTTCCACCAGCCTCCTCATGCCGACGGACTCGCCAGTCGGCTGGCTGCGATGTGCGCCTTCGCCAACGGGGAAACCCCTGGGCACTTCGTGCACCCCGCCGTCCGCGCCATCCTGCTCCATTTCTGGCTCGCCTACGACCACCCCTTCGTCGATGGCAACGGGAGAACCGCGCGCGCCCTCTTCTACTGGGCGATGTTGCGGAGCGGGTTTTGGATCTTCGAGTTCATCTCGATTTCGAGCATCATCCGGAAAGCCCCAGCGCAGTACGGGCGCGCGTTTCTCTTCACCGAGACCGACGACAACGACCTCACCTACTTCCTCCTCCACCAGACCGGGGTCATCGGCAAAGCGCTCGACGCGCTGCGGGAATACATCGATCGCAAGTCCGACGAAGCGCGGGAGATGGGCGACCTCATCCAATCCCTCGACGCGTTCAACCACCGGCAAGCGGCCCTCCTTCACCACGCCCTCAAACACCCAGGCCGAGCCTACACGATCGAAGCGCACCGGGCCAGTCACGACATCGCCTACCAGACGGCGAGAACCGACCTCCTCAAGCTATCCGAACTCGGCCTGCTCGACCTCACGCACCAAGGGAAAAAGATGGTCTTCTATTCCCCCGGCGACCTCTCCGGTCGGCTGTCGCAGACCGGGCGAAAGCGGCGCTTGGGGAGCGTGAGCACGGGGAGGGACAACGCGGACCGCTGAATGGCCACCGGTCTCTTGCACCACGTCACCCCGCCACCGAAGCTCTCCCCATGCCAGCCCGCCCATTTTGCGTCGCCGCCCTTGCCCTCGCCATCGCCGCCACCACGGCCGGCGCCGACCTCGCGCCCGAGCCGGTGAAGCTCTTCGGCCGGCGCGCCGCCGCCGGGCAGGTGCAGAACGGCATCGACGTCCTCGCCGCCGACGGCTTCGCGGAGCTGGAGGGTTTGCGCGTCGGCCTGGTGACGAACCACAGCGGCCGGGCGCGGGACGGGCGCAGCACCATCGACCTCCTGCACGGCGCGGAGGGCGTCACCTTGGTCAAGCTCTTCAGCCCCGAACATGGCATCCGCGGCACCGCCGACGAGAAGGTCGGCGACAGCCGCGACGCGCGCACCGGCCTGCCGGTGTTGAGCCTCTACGGCGACAAGCGCCGGCCCACCGCCGCGCAGCTGGCGGGGATCGACGCGCTGGTGTTCGACATCCAGGACATCGGCTGCCGCTTCTACACCTACATCTCGACCATGGGCGAATGCATGGACGCCGCCGCCGCCGCCGGGCTGCGCTTCGTCGTGCTCGACCGCGTCAACCCCATCGGCGCCGAACGGGTCGAGGGCCCGCTGCTCGACGGCGAACGCAGTTTCGTCGGCTACCACGAGATCCCCGTCCGCCACGGCATGACGGTGGGCGAGCTTGCCCAGCTGTTCAAAGCCGAGCGCCACGCCGCGGTCGAGCTCACCGTCGTGCCGGTGCGCGGTTGGGGCCGCGGGGTGCGCTTCGACGCCACCGGGCTGGGCTGGGTGGACCCCTCGCCGAACATCCGCTCGCTCGACGCCGCGATCCTCTACCCTGGCGTCGGCCTGCTGGAGTTCACCAACCTCTCCGTCGGCCGCGGCACCGACACGCCTTTCGAGCTGGTCGGCGCCCCGTACATCGACGACCCCGCGGCCTTCGCCGCGGCGCTCAACGCCCATCGTCTGCCCGGCCTGCGCTTCGCCCCGGCGCGCTTCAAGCCCGACGCCAGCAAGTTCGCCGGCGAGCCTTGTGGCGGCGTGCGGATCCACCTCGACGACCCCTCTGCGGCGACCGTCCCGGTGGGCATCGCCCTCGCCCTCACGCTGCGCGACCAGCACCGGGATGATTGGCAGACGACCCACCTGAACAAGCTGCTCGCCCACCCCGCCACCGCCGATGCGATCCTCGCGGGCAAGCCGCTGGAGGAGATCGTCGGCGGCTGGGCGGCCGACCGGCGCGCCTTCGCCAAGCGGCGCGCCGCCGCCTTGCTGTATCGCTGAGACGGCGCGGTGCGGGAAGCGATTCATCGGGAGAACGGTCGCAACTTCTCCCCCGCCCGTCGGTTTCATCGCCCATGAAGACGAACGCCCTCGCCCTGACCGCCGCTCTCCTCGCCGCCGCCACGCTGGCACCCAGCGCCCACGGCCAAGGCGATCCCGAACGCCCACGGCCCGACGCCCCGGCACCGCCACCCGGTGGGGGTGCCCTGCTCGGTGCGCTCGACGCCAACCGCGACGGCAAAATCGATGCCGCCGAGATCGACATGGCGGTGGTGAACTTGCGCAAGCTCGACCGCGACGGCGACGGTTCGATCCAGGGGGACGAACTCGGCGCCCCCCCGTTGCGGCGCCCGTTCGCCGGTCGCGGCGACGCCCCCCGCCCCGACGGTGCCGGCGCGACCGACCGACCGCCCCGGCGCCTGCCCGCGCTCATCGATCTCGACGCCGATGGCGATGGCAAGATCAGCAAGGAAGAGGCCCCCGAACGGATGCGGGAGCGCTTCGGACAAATCGACACCGACGGCGACGGCTTCCTCGACAAAGCCGAGCAGGACGAACTCACGCGCCGATTGCGCGACCGCTTCAGCCGCCCCGGCGGCGACGCCGCGGGCGGGGGCCGCCAGCGCGAGCCGCAGGGCAGCGGCGAAACCGTCCGCCCCCGACGCCCCCCGGCCGCCGAGTAAGCGACGTGGCGGAAGTTTTCCAACTTCCGAGCCGCAACCCATGCCACCCCGCGCCGACGCACCCTAGCCCGGATCGATCACCACATCCGCAGGCGAGGTGCCGCCAGTCGTTGAGGCTGAGTAGGCGGCGGCAGGGATCGGCGAAGCGGCTGGGTGAACA
>JAUIGD010000122.1 GCA_030430255.1 Verrucomicrobiia bacterium | reverse complement strand
CGTTGATGCTGAGTAGGCGGCGGCAGGGATCGGCGAAGCGGCTGGGTAGACACCCTGCCCGAGCCGTTCCCAACGGCAACACCCTCAGCATCAACGAGGGCAAGCCGCAGCCCGGAGCTTGGTGAGCGATTCGGGCTAGCCGGAATGGCGCTGGCTAAGCCGGGTTCTCGGCGGTTTGAGCCGAGGACGGAACCGATGCTCGCTCCGGGAGATCCTCGTGGGTCCAGCCGTTTTCGCCGTGCGCGGAACAGCCCCTCGGAGTCGAGTTCCCAACCGGGGAGGCGGCGGGATCGTTCAACACGAATGGCTCCGGAGACGCGGGCCGCGGTGAGAGGCCCTTCGCGTTGCTCAGGGTGACAGCTCCGCGGAGTTGAGGGCGGTCAGGGCGGTGTGCGCAGATGGCCACCAGCCCTTCCGAGGAAGTGTTGTGTCATCCTGACAAGCGCAGCGCCGGAAGGACCCCGCCATGAAACCAGCGGGTCGAGCCCCGGGGACGCCCCGGATGCCTTGACGGCTCCAAGCGAGCGGGCACCGAGACACTGCCACCCGTCGATGCCTTTCCTTAACCAAGCGCCATCCCTCCTAGCCGCAGATCATTCCCTCACACAAACAATTCCGGTAGCGGTTCGCTTTGCTCCTGCTTGGGCAGCTTGAGGTCGATCTGGCCGAAGTGTTCGCGCGGGGCGCCGGCGGCTTCGAGCAGCGAGAGGTAGAAGCTGCCCAGGGTGCGGTTGCCGGCCTGGCCGTAGCTGGGGAAGTGCAGGAAGCGCCCGGTGCGGAACGCGCCGCCGCTGTTGCCAACCAGCACCATGGGGAAGTGCTGGTAGTTGGCGTGGTGGACGTGGCCGGCGTCGCTGAGGAAGACGATCAGGGTGTTGTCGAGCATGTTCCCGCCGCCTTCGGGCACGGCGCGGAGTTTCCCGGCGAGGCCGGCGATCAGGTCGATCTGGAACTTGCGGATGAGGTTGCGCGCCTCGGCGCCGTCGGTGCCGTCGGCGAAGTTCGTGTCGCGCCCCTCTTTGAAGTCGTCGGAGAGGTGGCCGATGCCGTGCACGGATTTCTCGCCGAGGCCGATGCCGGTGAAGTGGCTGCCGAGGTCGTCGGCGTCGATGGTGACCACCTTGGTCAGGCCGGCGATGAGGGCGGCGGCGGCCATGTCGAAGTGCGCCTCCAGGCGGTGGGTCTCCACCGGTGAGGTGTATTTGTCGGTGATCGAGGGCACGTGGACGCGGGCGCTGTCGTCGAGCGTCGCGAGCTTCACCCGCCGGTCGCGCAGGGCCTCGAACCCGTTCAAATAGTGGTCGAGCTTCTCGCGTTCGGCGGCGTTCAGTTCCCTCCGCGCGCGGCGGACGTCGTCGACCATGAAGTCGAGCAGGTGGGCGTCGAGCTCGGCGGCGGTCTTCAGTTCGTCCGACTTCGCCAAGCTGCCGAAGAGCTGGCTGTAGGCGAGGGTCGGGGAGCAGTAGAACGGCAGCGGCGTGTTCTTCTCCCACGCGGACAGGGCGGGGTGGCTGACCGTCTCGCCGTTGCCGCCCATCTTGAAGCCGATGTGTTTGAAGATGCCCGGCTGGGCCTTGGCGAGGGCGGCGTCGATCGTCTCCGCAGCCGGTGGCGACCCCTGGTCGGAGCGGTAGAGGCCGAGCGCGCCGAAGTTCGCGGTGTGGGGGTCGCTGACGGCGGCGGCGCGGCCGGAGAGGCCCTGAACGATGGTGACGTAGTCCTTCAGCGGCTCCAGCGCGGCCATGCTGGAGTGGAGTGCACGCCCGCTGAGCGAGGCCTCGAAGACCGAATCCTGGGCGCGCCGGTCTTCGCCGTGTTCCTCGAGGCCCTCCGGGGCGATCCCCCATGGGCGCAGGCCGTTCGAGCGGACGACGAAGACGAAGCGCTTGGGCAGCGCGGCGGGGTCGCCGGCGGCGGCGCGCACCTGTTGCAGGAGGGGCGCCAGCAGCGCGCCCCCGGTGCCGAAGGACATGCTCTTGAGGAGGGTGCGTCGGTCGAGTTTCATCGTTCGGGATCCTTTCTGGTGAGGAATGAGTCGGAGGTGAGCAGCGAGACCAGCAGCTCGGTGAAGCTGCCGCCGCCGTCCACGTAGGCGGCGTCGGCTGCCATCAGGGTCGGCGAGTCGGCGAGCGTCTCGTTGCGCCCCATCCAGTAGCGGAAGGCGTGGCGGACGAAGGACTGCCGCACGCGCTCGCTGCGCGCCAGGCGGTCGACCAGCTCGAAGGCGTCGGCGACCTCGCCGTCGAGTTCCGGGTCGCCCGTGCCGACGAGTTCGCCCGCCGTGTCGATGGGGACCAGCGTCGGGTACTCGACCGGTGTGTTGCCGCGCCGCGCCCCGAGCTGGATCGCGCGCTCGCGCTCGTAGTAGGTGCCGCCGAGCTTGCCGTCCCCGTCGTAGTAGTGGTGTTCGCGGAAGCGCCCGAAGTCGTCGAAGGCCTCGAAGGGCAGCCCCAGCGGGTTCATTTTCTTGTGGCAGCGCCAGCAGGTCTCGGCCTCGGTTTTGACGAGGCGCTCACGCAGCGTCTGGTGCGGGTCCTCCTCGAGCTTGGCATCGACGCCGATGGGGATGTCGGGGATGGTGTCGGCGAGGAGGTGTTCGCGGATCCACTTACCGCGGCGGATCGGGTCGGTGTCGAAGTTGCCGCTGTGGGCGACCAGCCAGGCCGGGTGGGTGAGCATGCCGGCGCGGTTCGGAACCCGGAACGGTTGCTCGGTCGGGTAGTCCCAAGTCTCGTACTCGAATCCGTAGGCGGTGAAGTAGTGGCCGCCGCGGTAGCCGCCCAAGGCGGGGGTGATCCCCTTCGCCAGCATGGCGAGCTCGCGCTCGGAGTTGCGCTCGGTGAACCTCTCCAGCCTCCGTTCGACCTGCTCCGGCGAGGCGTAGTGGACGACGTAGCGGTCGGAGGTGAGCAGCTCGCGGAGGACATCGCGGTCGCGCACCAGCACCGAGAGCACGAAGAGGTCGGCGTCTTTGAAGATGAAAAGCGGGCGGTGGTGCTGGTTGCGCTCCTTGTCTTTGAAGATGTCGAACACCTTCTGGTAGCCGAAGAACTCTCGGAAGAAGCGCAGCACGCGCGGGTTCGGGCAGCTTTCGAGGTAGCCCTCGACGCCGGTCAACTCGTGCGCCCAGAAGCGGTCGAGATCGACCTGCAGCATCCGGCGCACCTCGCGTTCGACGTCGCCCTTGGTCGCCAGCCGCCCCTCCTCGACCGCCTTGCGGAGTTCGGCGTCGGGGCCGGAGTCGGTGATGGCGTAGGCGAGCGCGTAGGCGATCTCGTCGGGCGACAGCATGCGGCGGCCGTCGGGCAGCTGCTCGCCGAGGCCGAGCTCGCCCCGGTAGATGAACTCGGGCGAGAGGATCAGCGCGGTGAGGAGGCTCTTCAATGCGTCGCTGGCGCCGCCGATCTCGACCGCCTGACGGAGGAACCCCGCGGAGTAGCGCTCCAGTTCGCCGGCGTCGGGCTCGCGGAGCAGGATGGCTTGGAAGGCGCGGCGCACGGCGGCGTCCAGGGCCTCGGCGTCCGGCGCGGCGCCCCCGTGGGCGAGGGCATCGAACTCGCGATAGCGGCTTTTGCCCTCGCGGACGCTCTGCGTTCGGTCCTCCTTGCCGTCCGGACCTTTCGGGTGTCTGAGGCGCCCGTCGATCAGGTCGGCGACGATCGGGCCGGCGTTGTTGCGCAGCGAGAGGATGGTCGACTCGCCCGCCCAGAGTTGGCCGTAGTCCTTGAAGCCCCCGCCGCCGAGCGGGGGGAAGGGGTTGCCGCCGCCGCTGAAGCGTTGGGTGCTAACAAATCTCTGATAGATAAAATGATTTTTGCGCCACAGCCGCGGCGGCGAGGAGGCGGGGCCGCGGTGCTCGCCGCTGAACAGCTCCTCGTGGTCGACGCGGTTGCCGAACTCCGGGCGTTTCAGGCGGGAGTCGTCCGGGCCGCGGCCGATCTTGCGCAGCTCCGCGAGGATCCAGGCCTCGATCTGGCGGCGCTCGGCCTTCTCGGGTTGGCGTTTCTCCGGCGGCGGCATGTCGCCGATACTGAGCATCTCCAGCGTCTTCTCCCAGCGCTCGACGTCGCGGCCCGAGGTGATCGCGGCATCGATGTCATCCAAGCGGAAGCCCGCCTTCGCGCCGCCACCCTCGTGGCAGTCGAGGCAGTAGCGCTCGAGGAACGGGCCGACGGAACTCTGGTATTCGGCGCGGTCGGTGGGCACCGGCTCGGAAGCGAACCCGAGCGGCGCTGAAAGCGCCATCCAGAGCGCCAAGAATCCATAGTGGGCAAGGGGATGTGGCTTTGTATTCTTCAATGGCGGGGGAGGTCGGATCGATGCCTTGCGGGGGGATCGTGCCGTTGGATCGGTCGCGGTTCAAGGTCGGGCGCAACGCGGGTTGCCCGCAGCACGGCGCCCGGTAAGTTCGCTGCACCGCCCACGATTCAAGACGGGAAACCCGACGGCGCTCCTCCTTTTTGCGCACCCGGCCTGAGGGGAATGGCGCTCGGTTAAGGAAAGGCATCGACGCGGCAGCGTCTCGGTGCCCGCTCGCTCGGTGCCCTTCAAAGCATCCGAGGCGTCCCGGGGGCTCGGCGCGGCGGTTTCAGCGCGGGATCCTTCTGTCGCTGAGCTCGTCAGGATGACACCGCACATCCTTGGGAGGGCTGGTGACGCTCCCCACACCGCCCCACCGCGGAGCTGTCACCCTGAGCAACGCGAAGGGCCTCCCGCCGCGGTCTGCGTCTCCGGAGCCCTCCACTGTTCGATGACCCCAGCGCTCCCGGCTAGCTTGCGAGCTTGGCCCGGCGGGGCACTTCGGCGCGCGATTAAAACGGCAGCACCTGAGGTCTCTTGGAGCGAGCATCGATCCCGATATTCCGATTCAAACCGTCAATGATCGGTAGGACTTCGCGGGAATGAATAAAAAGCCGCCGGACGGGACGTCCGGCGGCGTGATCGCTTTGGATTCAGCGGGCTGCTGCCGCGCGAGGGGCGGCACTACGGTTTGAACACCCAAACTCTCCAACCTTCCTCCCCCGGATCGTCATCCCACGGGTGCTCCGCTGGATCGTAGTAATCGGCGAAGACCTCGAAGTCGTCACGCCCGTTGGCAGCGGCGTAGGCGGCGGCGACCTGCTCGGCCTCCTCCTGTGAGGCGAAGGTGTGGGCCGGAGCTGTCTCTCCGCCTGCGTCCCAATCCCAAGCCTCTCCCATATACATCCCCGATCCGGGGCGTTCGGGGTTGATCTGCCAGCCTTGCCAATCGTACGGGCTCGAGAGAGCCGCTTCGCCTCCCCCCGGCGAGTAGGTCATCGTGCCCGAGATCGGGTCGTATGAGCAGTAGGCGAGGGCGTCGTCCACTTCGCCATCGGAGAGCTTGAGGCGGAAGTCGCTGCCGGCGATGGCGGGGCCGGTGACGCCGGTTTTGAGTTGAGCCGCGATCTCGGATTTGTCTTCGGTGTTGAAGTCGTAGCCGGCGGCGACGGCGGCGGTGTGCAGCGAACAGAGGTTCTGTGCGTTGCGCTTCGTGGCGCCTTCGTCGGCGTTGGAGGTGATGTTGCCGATGGTCGGGACGGCGATGCCAGCGATCACGCCGATCACGGCGATGACGACGAGCATCTCGACGAGGCTGAAGCCGCGCGGATGGCGGCGGGTGGGCTGAGTTCGGGTTTTCATGGTTCTGCTATCGGTATGGTTATGGATGGATTGCGGTGACGGCGTCTCGCGTGGTGGGCGAACCCGCCGTCATGGAGAACCATGCAAATCGAGATGGATCAGGTTACGGAAATTATAAAAATTATGTAAAACGCGGTGAAATCGGCGTGCAAGGGAGGCGCACATCAGGGGATACCTGGCCCGGATCGCTTGCCGAGCGGGCTGCGCATTGCCCTCAGCCTCAACGACTGGCGGCGCCTCGCCTGAGAGGAGGGTCGAATTGGGCGTCGGCCATCGATCGGCGGCAGGCCACGAATCCCGAGGGGCTTGGCTCAGTCCAGCTGGCGCCCGTGTTCGGCGAGGACGACACGGAAGCCGTAGATGGTGTCCCGCATGTCGGGTTTCTGGAGGTTCCGGTAGGAAGACCGGAAATGGGCGGGGCTGTTGGAATTATAGCCGCCGCCGCGGGCGACGGCGTAGTCGCGGAACCTGCTGTCATCCCCCCAAGGGTCGGAGACCCACTCCCAGACGTTGCCGGCGAGGTCGTAGAAACCGAGGGCGTTGGGCTTGAAGCTACCGACCGGTGCCGTGTAGGCGAAGCCGTCGTCGTATCCGCTCAAGATCTGTCCGCCATCGAGCCACGCCCTGGCAGACTCGTCGGCGAGGTTCACCGTGCCGATCGGGGGGGGCCAAGCACCGCCCCACGGGCGCGTCTCGCGGCTGGGATCGTCGCGCTCCGACGGCGTGGCGCCGTCCTCCCGGTCGAGGCCGGCGGCGCGGCTCCATTCGCGGTCGGTGGGGAGACGGTAGCTGTCGCTGGGTTTGATCTGGCCCTCGACCCTCTCCCTGGCGGTCAGCCATTCGCAAAACGCGGCGGCGTCCGCTTTGCTGACTTCGACGACCGGGTGGGCCGGGCTCTGTTGGAACACGGCGCGGTGGGGGGGCGGCCCATCGGCGCCCGCCGCGGCCTCCGTGCCCGCGATGTCGGCGAGGTATTCCTCGTAGTCTTGCAGCCGGGTCTCGTAGGCGGCCATCATCACGCCTTCGCCCAAAGGCAGGAGCTGCATCCCGAGCCCGTTCTCCCAAGGTTCGCCAAAGACCACCCCGTCGCTCTCGATCAGGGGCACGTCGATGCGGTGGCTCTGGCCGGCGACGAGTTCCAAGCGCCGCTTCTCCTGGCGGTGGCCGGCGAGTTGGACGGTCACCATCACCGCGCCGGGCGGCAGGCTGGGGATGTCCACGCCGGTGGTGCCGACCTCCCTGCCATCGATCGAAACGGAAGCCCCGCGCGGGGTGGAATCGACGTAGAGGGTGGCGTACTTCGCCTTATGGACGGCGGCGAACAAGGGGTGGCGGGTCTCGAAACCGGCGCCTGAGCCGACCTCGTCCGTGACCACCGTCGCGGTCACGCTCGTGTCCAGGGCGTAGTATTGATCTTCGGCGAGGTAGCCGGTCGCGACCTCATCTTCGGTCAGCCATTTGAAGAACTCGCGGGCGACGATCTCCGTGACGCGAGCGGTCTGAAAGCTCTGTTGTTCGGGCGGGGGCGGGGCGTCCGGTGCGACGGCGACCGCGCTGCCGTCGGGAAAGACGGTGACCTTGTCGTAATAGACTTTCTCTGCGGATTCGGGGCGGGACGCGAGGAAGTCTTCGAACAGCGCGAGCGGGATGGGTTGGTGGCTGAAGTGGTCGCCGCCGGCGGCGACGAAGGCCATCCCGTGCGAGTTCGTCCAGGGCTCGCCTTCCCGCGGGGGCTTAAAATATTGGAGGTCGGCCTCGATGACCTCGGTCTTCCCCGGCTCGACGAAATGGCTCACGGTGTAGGGCTTGTGGTCCTCGAGCGTCACCTCGAAGGTCTTCTGCCCCGGGGTGACCCGCTCGTCGATGTAGTCGGGGCGGGCGGTACCGAGGAGGACCTTTTTGTTCCCCTCGCGGACCTCGAAGATCTTCGCCCCCGGGGGGGCCATGATGCGGACGCCGCCGAACTCGGCGACCGGCGGTGGCGGATCGGGGGGTGGCGGATCGACCACCGGCGGTTCGGGCGGGGTGACGGTCGGTCGGCTCCGCTCGGGGACCATGGTCTTGCGCAGCTCCGCCGACACCGAGGCGTTGCTCGCTTTGTAGGCGGCGAACAGGTCGGTGTTGCGCAGGGCCACGAGCCCGGCGGCGACCAAGCCGCTGTACATCAGCACGCGCAGGACGTTGCCGGTGAAGGTGCCGGGCAGGGCGCGGTCGGCTTTGAGGGTCAGCAGCGCCGAGCGCAGTTCGCGGGCGCTGGCGTAGCGTTGCTTGGGGGAGGGGGCGCAGGCTTTGCAGACGACGGCGTTCAGCTTGCGCCAGTTCTTGCGCTCGGCCTCGTCGCCGACCAACTGCGGGACGGCCGGGAACTCGAGCCTGTCCAGACCGGTGCTGGTCTCGTACAAAACCATGCCCAGCGAGTAGATGTCCGCCCCCGGTTCGCCCGGGCCCTCGGGGGGGACGAAGCCCTCGGTGCCGACGAAGGTCCGCTGGCCGCTCATCGCCACGAGGCCGATGTCGGCGAGCTTCGGGATGCCGTCGACGAAGATGATGTTCGAGGGTTTGACGTCGCGGTGCGCCAGTCCGTGCCCGTGCATGTGGTGCAGGGCGTCGGAGATCATCGCGCCCCAGTCGGCGCAGGCCTCGACAGGGATCTGACCCTTCTCCTTGATGTCGGAGCTGAGCGTGCGGGGGACGTAGAGTTCGGGGACGATCTCGCGTCCGCTGAGCCGGTCGTCCGCCAGCTCCATGACGTAGTAGTAGAAGCCCTCGGTGAGGTTGCGGCCGACGTGTAGGATATCGACCAGCCCGGGGTGGCTGCGCGAGATGGGCTCGAACTTTTTGATGCCTTCGAACTCGCGCTCGAAGGTCCGGTCGTATTCGAAGTCGGCGCGCGACACGACTTTGACCGCCCTCAGCGCCCCGGTGACGGCGCGCGCGAGCCACACCTCGCCGTAGGAGCCCTTGCCGATCTGCCGGATCATCTCGTGGTCCGGGACCGGGGGCGCCTTGGCGGCGAAATCAGAGGAGCTGCTTCTCAAGTTGCTGGATCTCCTTCTTTAGAACGGCGCCGACGCGGTGTTTCGCGAGGTAAACTTGGGCCATGCTCACGCCGAGCGCCTGTTTGACCTGCTCCGCCGGCCAGCCTTTGACCACGTAGCAGTCGAAAATCTGGAACTGTTTGGGTGAGACACGGTTCTTGACGATCTCCAGCCCACGCTCGGTGAGGTTTTTGTTCCACTCCGCGTCCCAGACCTTCTCGATCTCAGGGCCCTCCGGGTCGATGATTCGGTCGAGGGTCGCGGTGCGCCGCGAGTCGTCATCGCCGCCGCTTTGCGGCGTGGCGGTGTCCTTTTTGCGTTTGCGGAACTGGTCGGTGATCCGCCAGCGGGTCATGTTCATCAGCCATGCCTTGAACGAGCCCTGGTCCGGGTCGTATTTGCCCTCCTTCTGCTGTTTGGCGATCGAGAAAATCGTCTCCTGCACGGCGTCGAAGGCCTCGTCATTGCGCAGGCCCGACTTGATGGCGACACTGTAGATCAGGCGCCAGTAGGTCTTGTAGAACTCGTCCCAGCTCTTCTGGTCCTCCCAGTTCTTGAGCCGCTCGATGAGGCTCTTGCGCGTGCGCTGGTAGGCCTCGCGGTATTTGGGCTCTGGCGGTTCGTCCGGCATGCTGAGGGGGCAGCTTATACCACGGGTGCGGGCGAACACAACGCCGCGCACGGGCGGGGCCGGCGCGGGGCGGGCCGGGGGCCATTTCGGCGTTGAGACACAGGGGCCTGCGCCGGTAGGTTGTTGCCCCTGCTACGAACCGTATGACGGAATCTCCCTCCCGCCTCTTCACCGTCGCCGCCGCCGGCTTGGCGCTCCCCCTCGCCCCCGCGGTTTCGCCGGCCGCCCCCGACGACCCCGCACAGATCGCTTTTTTCGAGAAGCAGATCCGGCCGCTGCTCGCCGAGCACTGCTACGAATGCCACTCGGCGGCGGGGGGCAAAGCCAAGGGGGGGCTGGTGCTCGACAGCGAGGCCGGTTGGATGGACGGCGGCGACTCCGGACCCGCCCTCAGCCCGGGCGACCCGGCGGCGAGCTTGATCATCGAGGCGGTCGGCCACGGCGACCCGGACCTCGCCATGCCGCCGAAGTACAAACTCGCCGAGCGCGAGATCGAGGCCCTACGGCGCTGGGTGGCGATGGGGGCGCCTGACCCCCGGGACGGCTCGGCGCCCGCGCTGCCCGGCTCCTCCATCGACATCGCCGAGGGGCGTCACTTCTGGTCCTTCAAACCGCTGGCGGAAGCGGCGCCGCCCGAGGTGGAGGACAAGGCGTGGCCGCGGGGGGCCATCGACCGATTCGTGCGCGCCGCGCAGGAGGGCGCCGGGATCGATCCCGCACCCGACGCCGACCGCCGGGCGCTGATCCGGCGGGCGAGCTTCGACCTCACCGGGCTGCCGCCCTCAGAGGCGGAGGTCGACGCGTTCCTCGCCGATGGCGCGCCAGACGATGAGGCCTTCGCCAAGGTCGTCGACCGCCTGCTCGCCTCGCCTCACTTCGGCGAGCGCTGGGGGCGGCACTGGCTGGACATCGTCCGTTACGGGGAGTCGATGGGCCGGACGCGCAACTACCCCTTCCCCTTCGCATGGCGCTACCGCGACTACGTCATCGCCGCCTTCAACGCCGACAAGCCGTACGACGACTTCGTCCGCGAGCAGGTCGCCGGCGACCTGCTCGGAGGCGGCACGGCCGAGCAGCGCGACGAGCGCCTCGTCGCCACCGGTTTTCTAGCGCTCGGCTCGATGGACCTCAACGAGCGCGACCGCGCCCAGTTCCAAATGGATGTGGTCGACGACCAGATCGACGTCACCTCGCGCGCCTTCCTCGGCGTCACGACGGGGTGCGCGCGGTGCCATGATCACAAATTCGACCCCGTCCGCACCGAGGACTACTATGCGCTGGCGGGGATCTTCACCTCGACCGACACCCTGACCGGCTACACCAACCGCCAGGGCGGCAACAACGCCAAGGTGCGCGGCGACCTCTTGCTCACGCTGCAGTCGGAGCAGGCCGAGGGCAAGGTCGCGCCGGGGCCGCCGCCGCCGAATGGCGCCGAGCGCAATGCCCGCCGCCAGCTCGACGAGGCGCGCAAACGCTTGGCGACCCTCGAGGAGGCCGTCCGATCGGAGCCGGCGCGGCGGCGCGAGATCGCCCCGCTGCGCAAGCGGGTCGGGCAGCTCACCGCCCAGGTGAAGCGGCTCGAGACCGAGCGTAAGGCCGGCGCCGACGCCGCGACCAACATGGCCATGGGGGTCCGCGACGCGAAGAGCATCGGCGATTGCAAGATCTGCGTGCGCGGCGAGCCGTCGAACCGCGGCGCCGAGGTGCCGCGCGGCTTCCCCGCGGTGCTAATGCCGGAGGGTTCGAGCGCCGAACTGCCGGCCGGGGCCAGCGGCCGCGCCGAACTCGCCGACTGGATCGTCTCGCAACCGCTGGCCGCGCGGGTCGCCGCCAACCGCGTCTGGCACCACCTGTTCGGGCGCGGGCTGGTGGCCACGGTCGACAACTTCGGCGCCACCGGCGAGCGCCCGACCCATCCGGCGCTGCTCGAACACCTCGCCGCGCGGCTTTCGCAACACCACGGCTGGTCGCTCAAGGCCTTGATCCGCGAGGTGATGCTCAGCCGCACCTACGCGCTCGCCGCCACGGGGCCGGGGCTGGACAAAGCCCGCGCCGACGACCCCGGCAACCTCCTCCTCTGGCGCGCCAACGTCCGGCGCCTGCAGGCCGAGGCGCTGCGCGACGCCATGATGCTCGCCGCCGGGACGCTCGAGCTCGCGCCGCCGGAGGGTTCGCCCGTGCAGAAACTGAACGGGCAGGTCGCCACCGGCCGCGGTCAGGATCAGATGGAGCAGTTCAAACACCGCAGCGTGTATCTGCCCATCCTGCGCAACAACTTGCCGGAGTTCCTCGAGACCTTCGACTTCGCCGAGCCCGCCTCCGTCATCGGTCGCCGCGATGTCACCACCGTGTCGACCCAGGCCCTCTACCTGCTCAACGACCGGTTCGTCGTCGCCCAAGCCAAAGCCGCCGCCGGGCGCATCATCGACGACATAAGCGAAGCCGACGCGCGCCTCGACGCCGCGTGCCGGCTGGTCTTGAACCGCCCGCCGTCCGCGGACGAGCTCGCCGCCGCCCGCGAATACCTCGCCGACGAGGACGCCCCGGGGGCGGGCGAGACCGAACGCCTCGCCGGTTTCCTCCAGGCGCTCTTCGCCTCGGCGGAGTTCCGGTATGTGTTTTGATTCCCGCATGACGCTGCCGCTCTCGAAGCCCGACGAGCTCGCCGATGCCGCGCTACGTTTCGCGGCGGGGGCCGGGCTGATTGTGTTCACGGTGGGTGTGTCGTTCGCGGTGAGCATGGCGGGCGCCCTGATCGGCCTGACGATCTTCGCCATTCCGCTCGCGATGTGTGCCTTGGCTATGCCCGGGGGAAGCGCGAGAGGAGATGACCACATGTCCGCCGCTCGACCTCCGTTGCGGGCGGAGGTGTTGAACGGTGCGCTCCTCGTCAGCGGACTGCTCCTGCTCGGGCTGCTCGCTTCCGCGCGGGGCAGCCAAGAATTCGATCCACTAGAAGCAAAGCCGCGTTGTAACAGTCTCACCTCGTCCGCCCTCGCACCTTCCCACTCCGATCAATGAACCGCCGCCAACTCCTCCAATCGACCTCCTGTGGCTTCGGATACCTCGCCCTCGCCGGGCTGCTCGGCAGGCCGCGCGCCACCGCGGCCAGCGCAAACCCGTCCGCGCTCGCCGCCGGCAACCCCTTGTCCGCCCGGCAGCCGCACTTCGAGGCCAAGGCGAAGCGGGTGATCTTCTTCTTCATGCAGGGCGGTCCCAGCCACTTGGACACCTTCGACCACAAGCCGGAGCTGATCGCCTCGGCGGGCAAGGGTGGCGACAAAGGGAAGCTCCTCGCGCCGGCCTTCGAGTTCAAACCGCGCGGGGAGAGCGGCCTCATGATCTCCGAGGCCTTCCCGCACCTCGCCGGGCATGCCGACGACCTGTGCCTCCTCAACGGCATGCACACCGACAGCCCCGCGCACCCGCAGGCCTCGATCATGCTGCACACCGGCAGCCAGAACTTCGTGCGCCCGTCGATGGGCGCCTGGATCACCTACGGGCTCGGCACCAGCAACCAGGACCTGCCCGGCTTCGTCACCATCGACCCGGTGACCAATGTCGGCGGCGCGCAGAACTACGGCTCGGCCTTCCTGCCCGCCAGCTACCAGGGCACGCGCCTCTCGGCAGGCGCGGCCATGCCGAACATCAAGCCGCCCGTCTCCGGCAGGCAGCAGCGCCGGCAGATCGACCTCGTGCAAGGGATGAACCGCGGCCTGCTCGAGCGCGTCGGCGGCCACAGCGAGATCGAGGGCATCATCGAGAGCTACGAGCTCGCCTACCGCATGCAGACCGCGGTCCCCGGCGTGATGGACCTCAAAGACGAGCCGCCCGCGACGCAGGAGCGCTATGGGATCGGGGCGAAGGAGACCGACCGTTTCGGCAAGAGCTGCCTCATGGCGCGCCGACTGTCGGAGGCCGGGGTGCGCTTCGTGCAGGTCACCCACCGCGGTTGGGACCAGCACAACAGCCTCACCGCCAAACTCGGCGCCAACGCGCGCGCCACCGACAAGCCGATCGCTGCGCTGCTCACCGACCTCAAGGAGCGAGGCCTGCTCGAGGACACGCTGGTCGTCTGGGGCGGCGAGTTCGGCCGCTCGCCCGAGGGGCAAAATCGAGACGGGCGCCGTCACAACAACCGCGGGTTCTCCATGTGGCTCGCCGGCGGCGGCGTCAAAGGGGGGATGCGGTATGGTTCCACCGACCCGTTAGGGGGCAGCGCCGTCGAGGGCATCATGGACACCCACGACCTGCACGCCACAGTCCTCCACCTGCTCGGCCTCGACCATACCGGGCTGACCTACCGCTACGCCGGCCGCGACTTCCGCCTCACCGACGTCTACGGCGAGGTGGCGAAGGAGATCATCGCGTAGAGCGGCTGGCGGGGGAGGGCACCGTTCCGACCACCCATTCCACAGGCGGCGCGCCTGGCGGGGCGAGCGCGGGGGGCGCTCGGCCCCCACGGGCACACTTGACCGCGGGGGCGGTGCGCCTTTGTTCGGGGCGATGGATCCCACCCTGCCCAGAGCGCTGCAGATCATCGGCGCGGAGTGGCGCGACCGCTGCCGCGAACTCGCCGACTGGGCGATGGAGCGGCTGGTGAACCGGCTCGACGTCTGGGGCCAATACACCAAACCCTCGGCGCGCGAACTCCGCGAGGGCGGCTCCTTCAACCTGCGCTGGGCCCGACTCCCGCTGGCCATGCTCCTCGGCCAACCCGGTGGAGACGACTGGAACGGCCTGCGCTACGGCCTCGACTACCCGACGCTGTTCGCGGCGATTCGCGCCGAGCTCGCCCCTTGGCTCCTCGGACTCGGCGACCCGCTCCGCGCACGAGCCTCCACGCGGAGCGAGGTCGAGGTGCCTCCCCAGGACCGCGAACACTAGGTCGAACGCCGCCGCGGTCACCCGGCCCGGCGCTCCGCAGACCCACGAACCGTTAGCGGGGGGCTCGAGTCCCAGCGCAGGAGGTCCTGGACCTCCTGCACCATGACTCGGACAGAGCCCGTGATATGGCGTAACTCCGGAGTCGCCAAGGCCCCGCGTCGCCGGAGCCCCGACTGCCGCCCCCTCCCCGCCAGCCTCTGCCCGCAAGGGCTCGGGCCCCCTCGGCGGCAGGAAAGAATGAGGACGCGGGAACCCCACGGCCTGGGTCTGCGTCGAATGCCCCACAGGAGGGAGGTTCCTCCCCCCTGAGGCGCGGCAATGGGGTCGCGCGAGGAAGGATTGTAGGTCGAGAGCGCCATGGACCAGGTACTGAACCTGATCAAGCTGTATCGCTTCGACACCCGCTGGCGCTCGAGCTGCCTGCGGCGGGTGCTGGGGGCGCTCGAGCTCGAGGCCCTCGCCGACGTGCGGGCGACGGTGAGCGAGGCCCTCGAGGCCGAGGACGCGCTCGGCGACCTGGAGCTGAACTGGACCGGCCACAAGCGTCGGCGCATGCACGCACCCGAGGCGCGCCAGCTCGACGCCGAGCTCGACCGCGCCCTCTCCGGGGTGGGCGAGGTCCTGCGGGCGACGTCCAAGATCTACGGCCCGGACTCGCCCCAGGCCCAGGCGGCGGTCCGAGCGCACGAGCGGCTGTTCCCCCGGGGGGTCGCCGAGATCACGCGCATGGCCTGGGTCGAGCAGTTCGAGACCGTGGACCTGATCCTGAAGCTCGCGCGCGAGCCCGAGCTGGCCGAGACCCTGCGCAGCCTGGGCCTCGAGCCCGCGATCCAGCGGA
>JAUIGD010000591.1 GCA_030430255.1 Verrucomicrobiia bacterium | reverse complement strand
ATCGATCACCAAGCTCCGGGCTGCAGCTTGCGCTCGTTGATGCTGAGGGTGTTGCCGTTGGGAACGGCTCGGGCAGGGTGTCTTCAGCGACGAGACAGCGGGGCGATTTGGGCAAATGGTAAAACGATTCGCGCCGGAACGGGTAAGTCCGACAGGCTCCTAGCGCCGCCCCCTCGCGCCATATCCCCCTCCGGGTCAGGACGCGCGCACGACCCCGCGACCGGCATTCCGCTTGAAAAAAATACGGGATGCCGCACGGTTCGTGTCCAGTTTGCCCGGCTCCTCCCGTAGAGTAGGGGAACACCACCCACCGACCGAACTCATGATCAAAACCGCCCTCGCCGTATTTTCTGCCGCCCTCTGCCTCGCCTTCGTCGCCCCGCAGGCGGGCGCCCAAGGGACGAAGATCGGCATCATCGACATGAACCGGGTCTTCGCTGAATACTACAAGACCAAGGACGCGGAGAAGGACGTCAACGACCAGAAGGCGATGGCGAAGAAGGAGCTGGACGAGCGCAACGAGCGCTACCGCCAGCTCATCGAAGAGTACCAGGACCTCGCCAAGCAGATCCAGGACCCGGCGATCACCGAGGAGCGCCGCGCCCAGCTCCAGCAGCAGGCCAAGGAGAAGGCCAGCGAGGCGCGCAGCCTCGAGCGGGAGAAGAAGGAGTTTTCCGAGCGCCGCCAGCGCATGCTCCTCAACCAGGTCGACAAGGCGCGCAAAGCGATCATCGAGGAGATCCAAGATCTCGTGCGGGACACCGCCAAGCAGCGCGACTACGACCTCGTCTTCGACAAGTCCGGCGTCGGCCAGCGCGGCATCCCGTTCCTGCTCCACTCGAAGGACGCGGTCGATTTCAGCCAGGACATCATCGCCGAGCTGAACAAGAACGCGCCGGCCCGCACCGAGCCCTGATCCGGGGATTGCCCGCCCCGGCTCGTCCTTTGTGGAGATCGCACTGACCGACCTCGCCGAGCGCATCGGCGCGGAGACCCCCGGCACGCCCCCGCCTGAGTTGGTGGTGCGCGGTCTCGCCGCCTTGCGGGACGCGGGCGAAGGCGACCTGTCCTTTTTCCACCACCCGCGCTACGCGGCTGAACTCAAGGCGACGGGGGCGACCGCGGTCCTGGTGCCGCCGGAGTTGGGCGCCGACGCCGCGCCGGAGGGCGTGGTCCTGTTGCGCACCGAGAGCCCCTCGCTGGCCTTCGACAAAGCCGCCCGCATCCTCTGTGCCGACGCCGTCCGCCCGGTCGCGCCGGGGGTGCATCCGAGCGCCGCCATCGGCGCGGGGGCCGAGTTCGACCCCGCGGCGGTGTCGATCGCCGCGAACGCGGTGGTCGGCGACGGCTGCCAGATCGGCGACGGGACGCGGATCGGCGCCGGCGCCGTGCTGGGGCCCGGGTCGGTGGTCGGCCGCGACTGCCTGCTGCACGCCAATGTCACGCTCTACGACCGCACGCGGATCGGTGACCGGGTGATCCTCCACAGCGGCTGCGTGCTCGGTTCCGACGGCTTCGGCTTCGAGCAGAGCGGCGGCAAGCATGAGAAGATCGAGCACTTCGGCTACGTCGAGGTGGGGGACGAGGTGGAGATCGGCGCCAACTGCACCGTCGACCGGGGCCGCTTCGGCAGGACCTCGATCGGCGCCGGCACCAAGATCGACAACCTCGTGCAGATCGGCCACAACGTGGTGATGGGCGAGCACTGCGTGATCGTCGCCGACACGGCGATCGCCGGCAGCGCGCGCATCGGCGACCACGTGACGATGGCGGCCCAGGTCGGCGTCGCGGGGCACCTCGAGGTCGGGCCGTTCAGCGTCTTGGTCGCCCGCACCGGCGTCACCAAGAGCGTGCCGGGCGGCACGCCCGAGAAGCCTGCCTTCTACGCCGGCTTCCCGGTCGCGCCGATCGAGAAGAACCGGCGCGACACGGTCGCGCCGAGGAAGGTGCCGGACATCCTCAAGCGCCTGAAGGCGCTCGAGGCGGAGGTGGCGCGCTTGCGCGGCGATGGCGATGGGGGCTGAAGCGGTGACACCGTGGCGTCCCGGCAGCCACTGAACCGGGGTCGGCCATGGGAGTGCCACGGTTCTGAACGATTGGGGTCGGTCGGGTCGAGGGAGGGACGCGCGAAGCGCACCCAGAAGCGCTGGAGGGCGGAGCTCCGTCTCCGCCGTGATTAGCCGCTGCGCGGCAAGTAGCAGGTGTCAGGTGCCCAAGTCTCAAGAAAGTGCGAATAAGTGCGGGGGGGCTGAGGTGAGAGGGGACGCGCGAAGCGCACCCAGAAGCGCTGGAGGGCGGAGCTCCGTCTCCGCCGTGATTGGCCGCTTCGCGGCAGGTAGCAGGTGTCAGGTGCCCAAGTCTCAAGTCAGTGCGAACAAGTGCGGGGAGGCTGAGGTGAGAAGGGACGCGCGAAGCGCACCTCGTGCGGCGATTCGGAGCGGCAGGGGATTCAATCGGAGCGTGCGGCGGTGTGGGTTGGATCCGTGTGATGCGGCCTTGGTAGCCAGTCGTCCATGGGGGCGGACCTATCACTGGTGGCTAGCCCTGGCTAGGAGGAATGGCGCTCGTTTAAGCCGGGTTCTCGGCGGTTTGGGTCGGGAACGGAACCGATGCTCGCTCCGGGCGACCCTCGTGGGTGCCGCCGTTTCAGCCGTGCGCGGGACAGCCCCTCGGGGTCGAGTTCCCAACCGGGGAGGCGGTGGGATCGTTCAACGCGAATGGCTCCGGAGACGCGGACCGCGGCGAGAGGCCCTTCGCGTTGCTCAG
>JAUIGD010000590.1 GCA_030430255.1 Verrucomicrobiia bacterium | reverse complement strand
GGTTGAGGAGGCGCTGAAAGTCTGGAGCAAGGGATTGGTGCTTCAGGGCGGAGAGCTGGGCTGCGGTTAAGCACCATCGCTCTGCGCTTCCGCGTTGCCCTGGGGTTTCGCTGATGAACGGTAGATAGAGGCCACGGTTGGCGTGGAGTTTGGCTGTGCTCCTGGGCGTGCCGATGGCGTCTGCGACCTCTCCCAAGCTACGGGTAGAAAGGATTTGGTCGGGCAAGTAAGGTCTCTCTGGTTCTGATGAATTCCTGTAGCCGATGATCATGTCGTTTGACCCGGGCGTCAGGGACATGGCTATAACATCTGATGTCAACACCGGGCTTGTAGATGCCGAGGCGTGTCTGCAAGCGGTCTTCCCTGTTGAAGCTACGAGGCCCAGCCTCCGCTGGTTCCGGCGACTGGGGGCGCACCGGAAGATCCCGAGTGTGCGCGTCGGGCGCCGGGTATTCTTCAACGTCGAGAAGGTGCGCGCCGCCCTTGAGGAGAAATTCACGATCGAGGCCCTGTAGTGCGCCCTGTGCGACGACATCGCCAAGCGCCGCTCCCAGGAGGGTGGGCGCCGCCCGAGGCGCCGTCCCGTGAGGAACTGCGGCGCCGGAGGCGCAATTCCCGCGCGGTTTCCTACCGGGACGCGGCGAGCGCCGGCGGGAAGCGCAACACGGCCTATGATGCCGTGGAAACGGCGCTCAAGGTAACGAGGGTCTTGGCAAGCTTCCACGCCTCTGGGCGGGTGGGGCGCCCCCCGCGGCGCCGATTGAGTCGGCGCCGCCAGCGCCAGCTGGGCGTGCCCGGAGTGGCAAGGTTCTGGTTGGCATTGCGTGGTTCGGTGCGCGAGATGATGACGGAATACGGGGTGGCGAATCTGTCGGAGTTGATCGAGCACTACGGGAAAGGGAGGGGGCAGTGGTGCATCGATCACATCAAGCCGCAGCCCTGTTTCGATGATCACGCGGCCCCCGAATTCACCGGGGTCGGAAACCTCAGGCTCCTTCGGGCGGAGGTGAATAGCGGCCGTAGGTGGCGGCCGGAGAGCGGGCAGCGGGCCTTCGATTTCTCCTCATGAACGACGTGGTTGCACGGGCGCTTTGCGCGAATGCTGAAGGTGTCGGTCTCGTCGATCCCGAGCCCGTGGTGCTCGACATCGGCGGCCCCCTGCGGGAGATCGCTCGCACGCTGGCCGGGGCTGCGCAGCCGTTCGGCCTCTACCGTTGGGCGGGGTCTCGGGATTATTTGACGGTGGCCTTGGACGGCAGCAGGGAGCCGATGAGCGCGGAGAGGCTGGCGAGTTGGGCCGAGAAGCCTTGTCTCGTCGTGAAAGAGGCGCGAGGCAAAGGCGGCGGCGATCCGGAGGAGAAGCCGGGGAAGAAGTCGGCGAAAATCGACGTCGCCCTCGCGCGGAGGTTGATGGCCTGCGATGACTTGGCCGAGGGCACGCGCGAGTTGTCGGCGGTCTTCGACGTCTCGTTGCCTGTGTGGGCGGATCGGGAGAGGAGCGGGCTGCGGTTGCTGTCGCCAGGGTATGACGACGCTTCGAAGGTGCTGACTCTCGCCGGTGTCGAATACGACCGGGGGCTGGCCGGGAAGGACGGGCTGCACTACCTGATGAAGATCCTCCATCAGTATCCTTGGCACGAGGCCGTCCCGGTCGGGGAGTCGCGAAGCTTCGCTGCGCAAGTGACCCTGATGTTGGGGGAGTTCGGACGGCTGCTCCTGCCTGACAAAGCCCGGCCGCCGCTGGGGCTGTGGGTGGCAAACCAGCCGGGCTCTGGCAAATCGACGTTGGCGCGCATGGTGATTTCGCCGGTGCATGGGGAGGTGCGCGGCGTGACGCTCCCGGAGCGGGGTGAAGAGCTGCGCAAGTTGCTCTCGTCGGCGGCGTTCGGCGCTGAGCCGGTTCTCTTCTTCGACGACGTGAAGGCGCTGACCGCGGGGGAGCTGGCGAACTTTGTGGCGGGGTCGGGGTGGTCGGATCGCGGGTTCCACCAGCAGCGAATGATCAGCGCGCGGCAGCGGACGTCGGTGTTCTCGGCGGCGAACGATCCAAAGCTTTCGCCTGACATCGAGCGCCGGAGCCTCACGGTCGATCTGTTCGCCGCGGAGTCGGCGCGGGAGAGGCAGGCGGGCTACCAAATCACGATCGATGAGGGTTGGATCGCGGCGGAAGAGAACCGACGAGACATCCTTGCAGCGCTCTGGTCTTTGCTGAGGAATTGGGAGGAGAAGGGGTTCCCGCGGCATGGGGAGTCGTCCCTCCCGAGCTTCGAGTGGTATTCGAGGACTTTCGGCTCGGCGGTGATGTGTGCGGGGCTGGTGAACCCGTTCTCCCCCCGGGAAAGCTCGATCGGCGGGGATGAGCGGGGGAGGGCGATCGTGGAGTTGTTGCGCGCGGCCGCCGAGACGATCGACGCCGGCGGGAACCGTTCCTTTTCGTCCGTCGAGTTTCTCGATCTCGCTGAAGAGCGGGGCATCTCCGATCTCATTCTTTCGCCTACGGTCAAGGATCCGGCGAAGTCCCTGGGCAAGGCGCTATCGAAGCAGCGTGGCCGCAGGTATTCGGACGGGCAGGGGCGCCAGTTCCAATTCGCCGGCCGCGACCAAACGAGCACGGCGAGCTACACGATCCACGTCGAGAAGGGAGGCGGGCACTGATGGAGATCGAGGAGAGAGCCCGTCGCTATCTGGGTAAGATGGATCCATCAATCTCCGGATCCGGGGGGCATGCTGCTGCGTTCAAGGCAGCGGTGGCGTTGGTGCACGGGTT
>JAUIGD010000121.1 GCA_030430255.1 Verrucomicrobiia bacterium | reverse complement strand
CGATAACTTCTCTACGGCGAAAACCCCGCCGCTGCTCCCGGCGGAGGTCAGGGATATCGCAAGATATGCCGGCGTCACCTTTGAGGGGACTGTTGGAGGGGAGTACCTGGTGGAGTATTCTACCGAACTCGAGCCGGACACATGGTTGCCGCTGGAGACGGTCGTGCCGACGGAGTCCCCGTTCCTGTTCGTTGACCGCGATTCGCCAAACCATTCCCGGCGGTTCTACCGCATCGTAGTTCCCGAGCCACCGGCCGGGTAGCCGAGATTTCCCCCTACCTCCAGCTGGGGCGGACGGGCGCAGCCCGTCCGTCCTACCGATTGCGAATCTCCATGTGTGGTACCATTTGCCTTTAGACCGGCATTCGTCGGCCCGACACTGTTCGCACCCGCATCCTGCACAAGCGCTCAAATCGCGTCGCTGCAACTGGCATGCCCCTTCGCATATCCCTCACCGGTGGCGGCGAGTCGTGAGCAACCCAACTGCTAGCGCTGACAACAGCCAACCGGAAGGTTCCGGTATCGGATCGCCGATCTCCAGCCCGTTGATGAACACATTGTGGGAAAAAGGTGGAGGGGCACCGCCACTTGCCGGGGTGCCTGCGAGAACAAGTCCTCCGCTTGGGTCTGTTATCGCATTGAAGCTGACGGCATGATCAGCGAGCGAGGCGGGATTGGAGCCAGCGTTGCCAAAGAACGACAGTACAGCTGATCCCCCTCCCCCGCTCCATTCCGTGACCCTGTTGTTCGTTCCCGAAGCGACGTCGTAGCCCCAAATCGTGATTGGGTATTCCGTGGATGGCTGCAGCCCCACGATCGTCACCAGAAGCCCGTTGTTTGTAGGAGCCCCGCCATCCGTGAAACTCCCGCTCCCGAAAACGAAATCGTTCCACATCGGAGCTTCCGCCCCACCACCACTATCGGAACCTCGGTTTCTTGTGTCCACCGCTGCCGTTCCGGTCGCGCTCGTGCTGACGCTCACTACCCCGTCGGATCCGTTGCCCCTCGGCGCCGAAGTCCAGCCTGCCTGGGTCGGGCTACCTACTTGTTCGAAGTCAAAAAGCGCCGTAGCGCCGAATGTGCTGGAGCTTGCTGCAGCCAACCAGATGGTTAAAAAAAAGAGGGGATGTCTCATTTCTTACTCCGAGACTATGAATCAAGGCGCCGCCCATCAAGGAGAATCTCGCTGCCCTCGGCACGATAGGCACCACCCACCACTTTGGCCGCAGCCCTTCCATCCGCACTTGCTTGATGCTGTCGATTCGCCATCATCATCGGGAGGATAACCAACGATTGCCCCGCGCAGGCTGGCGCGGTGCGCAGCGCATCCAACTGATGAGAGACCATGGGAAGCAACCGAAGCAAGGCAGATCAAACGGGGGCGTGTGCGATCCCGGACAGCTCTGATCAGCAACGCCTGCGGCACGCGCGGGAGAGGAACGAAGGCTTCGCCGTTTCCGACTATGTGCAGCCGGCGCCGCTCCTCTTCACCCGCGACGGACACGCGCTCTACCTGGGCGACACCTACCGTGGCAGGTCAGCCTTCCTCGTCGCGGGCGGCCCCAGCTTCGCGACGATCGATTCGTCCAAGCTGAACTTGCCCGGCTGCTTGACGATGGCGCTCAACAACGCCGTGCACAGCTACCGCCCCGACCTCTGGGTTTCCGTGGACGACCCGACCCACTTCATGAAGTCCATCTGGCTCGACCCGAAGATCGCCAAGTTCGTGCCGCTGTGCCATGCCGAGAAGACCATTTTCGACAACGAGGAGTGGCGGCAGACCGACCACAAGGTCGGCGATTGCCCCAACGTGGTCTACTTCCGCCGCAACGAGCGCTTCAGGGCGGCCCAGTTCCTGACCGAGGACACGGTCAACTGGGGCGACCACGCGCGCTACGGGGGCGGGCGCTCCGTCATGCTGGCGGCCTTCCGCCTCCTCTACTTCCTCGGCGTCAGAGAGATCTTCCTGCTCGGGGTGGACTTCAAGATGACCGCGGAGAGCCGCTACCACTTCGAGCAAAGCCGGTCGCGATCGTCGATCCGCGGCAACAACTCCACCTACCGCAAGCTCGCCGATCGCTTCGGGGCGTTGGTGCCGCACTTCGAAGAGAGGGGCTTGCGCGTCTTCAACTGCAACCCCGACTCCGAGCTCAAGGTGTTCCCTTTCATCGGGTTCGACGAGGCGGTGGAGCGCTGCCGCGAGGGCCTGCCGCGCGAGGCCAGCAAGGAGAGGAGCGACGGGATGTACGACCGCGCGGCCAACGAGCGCGATCTCAAGCGCGACGCCGAGCCCGACGCTTCGCGCACCGTCATCTCGGTGAAGAGCCTGCTCAAGGAGCTCGACGCCCTGCGCGAGGGGGAGGAGCATCTGGCACGGGCTGTCTACACGCTCTCCGACGGCAACTACGACACCCTGCTCCCCTGGTGGTACGAGAACCTCTCCCGGCACAACGACCTGCCGGTGGTCGTCTTCGACCTCGGGGTTTCGGAGGAGATCAAGCGTTGGGCGGGCCACCGGATCCGGTTCGTGAAGATCCCGCGCCTCCCAGTAGACCCGCCGCACGGCTCGGTGGTTAAGCCCTTCGCCCTCGTCGCCGCCAACGCCGAGCGCGGCCTCTTCCTCGACCTCGACTGCGAGGTCAGGGGCGACCTCGCCCCCCTCTTCGCCGCACATGGGAGGGGGCTCTCGTTGGAGAGAGACCCCGTCCCGACAGGCCAGTTCAAAGAGCAGTTCACCGCCTCCTACTACAACACCGGCGTCATCGGCTTCGGCGGCGTCGAGCCGCTGATCCGGTTCTGGGCGATCAAGAGCGGGACCCTGCTGTCTACCGCGCGCTCCGACCGCGAGGTGCTCAACATGCTGGCGCCGAACTACCCCGAACTGATCCACCCGTTCCCCGAGGGGGCCGTCAAACTACGCCTCGGAGGCGAAGGCGCGACCGACCCGATCGTGGTGCATTGGACCGGCCCCAAGGGGAAGGACGCGATCCGCAGTACGGACGCCTACAAGGAGGCGCTGGAGGCCGTCTAACTCCCCGCCCTTGACCGGGGGCGGCAGCCATCAGACCATCGCCCAGTGAGGGTTCCCGACATCGAGATTTCGTTCCAGAACTTCGAGTTCCACAAGCGGGCTTGGTGGATGCTGTCATCGATCCTCCAGCAGCGCCCCCACGGGGAGCACGGCGTCCCTCGGCTCGGCGTTGTCATGAGCGTCCACCGCGACGACGCCCACCCTGACATGCTCGGAGCCCTGATCGAGACCTTCGGCAACCCCGGCTTTCTGAGGGTCGAGCGCTACACCGGCGACGGGTACTTCTACCGCGGACAGACGCGGAACACAGACATCCAGAACAGCCAGGCCAAATGGATCCTCTTCTCCGACTCCGACATGCTCTTCCACCCGGACTTCTTCTCCAGGCTCTGGTCCGAGGTGATCCCCGGACACACCGGCTCGGGCACCCTGCTGACCGCCCCGCGGCACAACATGGACACAGGCGAAGCCTATCGCCTAGCCGATGGCGAGCCCTACGGTAGAAGGCCGATCGCGGGCGCCTTCGACCGCTGCTGGGAGCACCGGGTTGGCTATTCAGGGAGGGGCCGCGCACCAGGTGCCGGCTACTTCCAACTCGTCGAGAGGAGCCACCTCATCGAAGCGGGGATCGAGTATAGCTCACCGACCGCGGACCGACCGATCTCCGCCGAGAAAGGGAACAAGTTTTTCAGCGACATCCGTTTCCGGCGCAAGCTGAACGGCGTCGTCGCCCTCAAACGCCCACCGGACGCCAACGGGATGCGCGACGTCCTGCCCCCGATCCTGCACATGAACCACCTCCGCAAGCGCGATGCCGGATGGGCGGCCGCGTGCCGCTGAGCCAAGCGATCCTCCCCGATGGCAGACGAGGCACCGGCGATCAGCTTCTGCACCACCTGCATGTGCCGGCGCGGGCACCTCGAACGGTCGATGCCCGCTAACCTGAAAGCGATGGAGGGGTTCGGGGCGGAGTACATTTTGGTCGATTACGGCTTTGACCCCGGCTTGGCGGAGTGGGTCGCGATGACCTTCGGGGAGCGCGTGACCGTGCTTTCCACCGCCCGCTTCCCCTACTTCCACATGAGCCACGCCAAGAACATCGGCCACCGCGCCGCCAGCGGGGCGATCCTGTGCAACCTCGACGCCGACGCGATCCTGCGACGCGCCTACATCGACCGGGTGCTCGCCGCCCACTCCCGGGGCGAGGTCCTCACCCACGGGCGCCGCACCTCGTGGGGCAGGATCACGGTGGGGAGGGACGTGTTCCACCGCCTCGGTGGCTACGACGAGACGATGCGCGGGTGGGGGTTCGAAGACCAGGACTTCCTCCGCAGGGCGGCCCGGCTAGAGGGCGTGCACGTGCGGCGCCTCGACCGGCGCCTCTTCAAATCGATCTCGCACAGCGACGCCGAGCGCGGCGCGCGCTACGAACAGACCGAGATCCAGGCCACCAGCGACACCAACCGCGCGCGCTCCGCCGAGAAGCTCCGGCGCGGGGAGCTCGTCGCCAACGAGGGGCGCCGCTGGGGCGACCCGAGGAACCAGCCGAGATGAACGGGGACGGGGTCATCTACTTCAACATGGGGGTGGGGCACGTCGAGCGCCTCGCGGCCTCCCTCGACAGCCTGCGCCGACACTGGGGCGGACCGGTCTCCATACTCAACGTCGGCGATGTCCCCCCGCCCCTGCGCGAGGCCGCCTCCCTCTACCGCGCCGGGATCGTCGAGATCGACGACCAGGGGTTCTCGGCGCTGGCGACGAAAGTATTCGTGCTGCGGTCCACCCCGTTCGACAGGACGGTGTTCCTCGACGCCGACACAATCGTATGCACCCCGATCGACGAGTTCTTCGAGATGCTGGGCGACAGGGACTTCGTGTTCACCCATTTCGCCGGCTGGAAAGCCTCCGGCAACATCGTCCGGCGCAGGATCGAGCGACTGCGGAAGGCGGCCATCGTCGACGGGGAGCTGATCGACAGGGCACTCCGTGAACCGGCGATCAACGTCGGGACCTTCGTCTACCGCAAGAACGCCTTCCTCGAACCATGGTTCGACCTGACGGCGCGAGCTTCCCGCGCACGGGTGTTCATCCCCGACGAGACCGTCGCCCAGGCCCACCTCCCGTTGTTGAACTACCGGCTCGCGCCCCCAGAGTGGGGCGTCAGCGTGCGGTTCGAGGTCGGCGCTGAGAGGCGGAGGATCGTCCACTACCACGGAAACAAGCACGACGGCCGCTACCCCCTCTGCGATCTCTGGAGGCGTCACAGGGACGCCGCGGCGGCGGCGATCAGGCTACCGCTGAAGAAGAGCGACCACCGGGCGACGCTCGTCGTCGCGGTCGACCGGGGATATCTCGAGACGCTGAAGCAGAACTTCCCGACTTGGGGTTTCGCCTCGCAGCGGCCGATGGCCGTGATCTACCACGGCGTCGAGCGGTCGGAGCTCGACTTCCTCGGCCCCCACCCCCGCCTCGTCCCATGGGACATGCCCGGCGTGGGCCAGCGGGAGAGGATGCTCACAAGCTTCGTCAAGCTCGCCCCGTTCGTCGTCGACACCGACCACTGGATCAAGCTCGACGTCGATTGCCGCGCCGAGCCCGGCGCCGCCCTCTTCTCCTCGCGGATCTGGTACCGCTACGACCTCGTCTCCCACCGCTGGGGTTACACCAAGCCAGGCCGCTGGCTCTGCGAGCTCGAGGACTGGGGCGACGAAGCGATCGGCGGCGACCGGCTGCTGAGCCCGGAGCAACACGCCGAGGCGCTCGCGGCGAAGCGCTACCGTTTCCCCCGCATCCAGTCCTTCGCCTGCCTGCACCGCACGGAGTTTTCCCGCTACGCCGCCGGCCTGTGCGGTGACCGGCTCCCCGTCCCCAGCCACGACACCTTCATCTGGTACGTCGCGATACGCTCCGGCAAGTCGATCCGCCGCGAGAACATCAAGAAGTGGGGGTATTCCCACGGGAAGAAAGTGAGGTGAGCACCCTAGACATGTCCCCCCGGCCGAAGATCGCTTTCCTCTTCCTGATGAGGGCGGCCCACAACCACCCCGCCATCTGGGAGGAGTACCTCGACGGCTCACGGAAGGAGGCCGCCATCCTCTCGCACACCAAGGAGGACGCGGCGCTCACGGGCGTGTTCTCGGGGACGCACATCGACGAGAGGCTGGAGACGGCGTGGGGGAGGTTCTCGCTGGTCGAGGCGACGCTGGCGATGCTGCGCCGTGCCTACGCGCTCCGGTCCATCGAGAAGTTCGTCCTGGTCTCCGAGTCCTGCGTCCCGATCGTCCCCTTCGAGGAGTTCCGGGGCCGCATCCTCGCCCACCCGAAAGGGTACCTGCTCGCGAGCCACGCCTACAGCGTCGCCAAACGTTCGAAGCAGAAGGCGAGGCGGATGAAGATGGCCGACGGCGTCGCCTACAGGGACTGGTACTACCACTCGCAGTGGGTCATCCTCAACCGCGAGGCCGCCGAGATCGCCCTCCGCCCGGAGCTCGTCGAACCATTCCGCAACATGAGATACGCCGACGAGTCCTACTTCGCGTCGGCCGTCTCGATGGCCGGGCGCAAGATCACCGACCTGTTCGCCCCCCGCCCCCCGACCTTCACCAACTGGGAGAACGGCGGCGCGCACCCGCTCGCCTACGCCGAGGTGACCAGCCCCGACGTCGAAGCCTTCCGCAAATCGCGCGGTTTCTTCGCGCGGAAGTTCCCCCGGGGTTCGAACATCGGGGCATGGCGGCTCCACCTCCACGGCGGCGCCCCGACACAGCCGCAGCGATGATCCTCCACCGCCCCCCCAAGTTCATCTTCGTCCACATCCCGAAGACGGGCGGGACGAGCATCGAGTGCGCCCTGGTGAAACACTTCACCGGGAGGCGGGTGGACCAGCTGCGCCGGGAGCGCGCGGCGCGGCTCATGGTCCCCGCCCGCAAGAGCGTCCTCCAGCACACCAAGCTCGCGGGCTACGCCGAGCGCTTCGGGATCGACCTCGGCGACTACTTCACGTTCACCTTCGTCCGCAACCCGTGGGATCTGGTGATCTCCGAGATCTGCTACTTCCGCGCCCACGAAAAGCGGACCTTCAACAGGGGCAGCGTGAGCGACAACATCCCTCGGCTCGTCTCCCGGGGGCGCCCGCTCTGGGGCCACGACTTCGGCAGCCAGCTCCGCTGGATACGCGATGCGGACGGCCGGGTCGATATGGACTACATCGGCCGGTTCGAGAACCTGGCGGAAGACTTCGCCGAAGTTTGCGGCAGGCTGGGGATCGGGCAGATCCCCCTACCCCACAAGCTCAATGTCGGGAGAGGCCGCCCCCACTACTCGACCTTCTACGACCGGCACACCCGCGACCTCGTCGCCGAACATTTCGCCGAGGACATCGAATACTTCGGATACGAGTTCGCCGACCCGCCCGGCTGTGCCACCGCAAACTGAGCCCGGGGCTAACGTCAGAGCAGCCTGGCTGTTCGCCTATCGCGGGCGCGGGCCGGCTGGACCCACCGGCGCCGTGCCCCACCTGACCCGCCGAGCCGTCCCCGGGCCTCCGGGTCCCTAGCAGCCTCGAGGCTAGATCAACCCCCTCCGCTCGAGCAGGAAGAGCAACTTGCTGTCCGGTCGGAACCTCTCTTTGATGGGAATGTCGTTCCCCTCGAACTTCCAGCTCAGCTTGAAGAACGGGAAGACGTCCACCGCGCTCCGAAACCTCGGCCCGACTGCGGAGTTCATCAGCTCGAAGCTGTTCGCGATAATCTTGACCCCCTGCTTTCGCCGGCCGTTGTTGCTCGACCGGCCGATCTGCTTGTCGCGCTTGATCTCCACGGCGACCCGCGGCGGCAGGAGCCGCGAGAATGCCTTGTAGATCCGGCCGTAGCCGCCGTCCCGCAACCGGCGGTCCCCCGCGATCGCCTCGAAAGCTCGCCTGTATAGCGCGTTCCCCGGCCCCGCCGCGTAGAGGAAGTTGAACGTCGGGATCCTGCTGTCGAAATCCCAGTGCAACCAGGCCCCTTCGACGAGCCGCTCAGCCCCCAACCAGCTGTCCAGCGGCAGGTTGCAGAGGTTCGTCGCGTCCGTGTACAGCCCCCCGTACTCGGCGACGAGAAACAGCCGGATCAGCTCGCACCGCGTCATCTCCGGCCAGCGACCGCCGAACTCCTCGATGAGCCCGAGGGCCTCCGGGGGGATGTACTCCCCGCACGACCGCCTGTCCAACCTGTGGACCCGCCATCCGGGGTTGAGGCGCCGCCAACTCTCGAGGCACACCTTGCAGATCTCGGGGGCGTCACTCCACCCCTGAGCCCAATAGATCCATATGTCTTTCTTCATCCCCTCTGGAACCGGTAGCCGAACAGCTCGATATCGCGCTCGTAGATCCTGGCGACCGCATCGCGGGTGGATGCGTCGTAGTGCTCGCGGTAGGGGCGATGTTCGGAGCGGTTCACGTGAGGCAATTCCCGAACCGGCAGCCCCATCGCCGCGCACGCCCTCCCGAAGTCCATCTCCAGGCTCTCGAATCTCCCCACGAAGTCGGCATGGAGGTTGCCCCCCCTGTCGCAGAGCCACTCGTGTTGGGGTCTGAGGTGGGTCTGGACGAGGATGTCCCGATCCTCCTCGCAAACCCCCACGAACCGCTTGAAATCCCCACCGCTCAAGCCCCGCAGCCTCCTTCCGGCAGCCAGGTCCAGCTTGTTCGTGCCGCCGGCGAGCAGGTAGTAGAAGGCCGACACGATCCTGTCCCAAGGGTTGCGCACGAACGCGAAAACGAACCGCGAACCTGCATCGTCGCCGAGGCGTTCCAGAATCTGGAACGGCCCCGATGTGTGGGTCACCACCTTGACGCCATCCTCTGGCAATGCCCTGCGGACGCTGATGCCCCCCGTTTTCGGAACGTGGACGAAGTAGTTCATCTGATCGTCTCCACGCCGACGCTACCTCCGGCGGCCAGATCATCAAGCCACGATCAGCGAGCTCCGGCGGAGCTACGGGTGGAGCGCGACCTCCATGTGGTCACGCAGTTCGCCGAGGATCCGCCGCTTCCTCGGCAGGGGGGGCTTCTCCGACAAGCGGTCATGAAACTCGACCTCCAGCCTGTCGACCAGCCGATGATTGCCATCTTCGATCAGCTTTTCGAGCACCGGGAACTCAGCACCCTCGATGTCCATCTTCACGATCACCAGATCCTCGGGCGCGACTGTCGACGCCAGCCACCTGCTGAAGTCGATCGCCGCCACGCTGTGCGGCACCTCGTAATCGACGCTCGTGCGGTTGCGGGTATGCCCACGCATGATCGTCGAGCCGCCCCGGTAGTTGCCGCCCCACCTCGTGGCGAGGAACAAATCGACCTTCCCGTCTTCGATCCACACCGCCTCCGACCGGAATCCGATCGCCACCCCGGGGTGCTCCCTCTGCACCTCCTCCCCGAACCTGGCGAGTTCGGGCTGCGGCTCGAACGCGTGGAACTCGAAGCCTGGATATCGGGCGATGGCCCTCCTCAGCACCTCGCAGGTGTTGGCACCGCAGTCGATGTAGATCTTCCTCCCGGCCCGTACCCCGTGCGATGGCTTCGCTTGGAGCTGCGGCGGGGGGCCTCCACCCCGGTAGGGCTCGAGCAGCCACGCGATCGAGGAGCCGCGGCGGATCGGCCTGTGGCGGCTGAGCTTGATGAACGGCGGCGGATCGGTCACTAGCTCCGCCATCGTGTTCGGGGACGGCCGGGAACTCCGATGCCTCTCGAAGTCGCAAAAACGGTGGGGGCCGAGGCGCAACGATGCCGACGCGCTCACCCATGGCAGATCCGGGAACCGACCCTCCGCCAGCATCTCGCCGAACAGGCGCTTCATCCAGAAGTACTCCCTGGTTTTCCGCCGCCCGCCCCAGTAGCCACGCGAGCGTTGCAGCCATTCCCGGATCCCCGCCGCGCCCGGCCGCGCGGCCACGAACCACGTGCAGATCGGGCGGTCGCGGAACACGAAGAACGAACAGGGGTCGACCGCGGCATCGATCCAACCCGCGAGCGGCCTGAGGCAGAGCGCCGTAGCGTCCGCCCACACCCCACCCTGGTGCAACATCAGCCACTGGCGCAGCAGGTCGGAGCGCGACGCGATCCCCATCTTCTTGCCGCGCCACAGGCTGGAGGCCATCCGCACCTCGGACGAGCGGTCGTCCAGGCAACACACCTCCCACCCGGGATTCAGCCTCTCCCAGCTCGCCCGGCAGGACCTCACGAACCCCGGGGCGGCGCCCCAGCCCTGCGCCCAATACATCCAGATGCGCCGTGGGATCCGGCGCCGCAGAACGGGGGGCTGCGGGTACCCGAAGGAGTCGAAGTCAGCCCCCCAACGCTCGCCGATGGTGAGCACCGCACCGTCGCTGAGGTCCGGCCGGGGGGGGTGCTGTTCCCACGCATCGTTGGCGAGCGGGACCGGTCGCCCGAGGAGCGCACCTAGGCGTTCGCGAACCGCCGCGGCGCCATCCTCGACACGCAGCAACTCCGGCTCAACTCCGTCGTCGAGGAGGCTCTCGGTGAGCGACGGGAGGCCTCGCCCCGACACCCGCCATGGGTAGCCCATCGAGATGGCTGTGTCCGCGTCACCGGTGGCATACTCGTAGACCCCAGTCCGGAGACCCTCAGTCCGCTGTGACTCGAAACACGCCACCGCCCTCGAGACCGGGTCCCGGACCAGTGCGAGAACTCGCCAACCGGCGAGGTCGAACGCTCCGGCGATCCTCGACAGCGGCCAACCAGCCCCCCGGAGCCCGCCCGCGTCCCCCAGCGCTTCAGCCATGGCCGCCCGGACCGCTTCGCCGCCACAGCCCTCCGGCAGGATCAGCGCGATCTTTTTCTCTGGAATCACCATGGCCTTTGGCGGAACTCTACACAGCTATGCACGAGGATTGCGAGAACGAAGAGGCGGGCGGGGCGCTCGAGGACGGTCGCGTCGCCCACTGGTGCATGTCCCTGAAGAGGAGGGAGGACCGCCGCTTCGTCCTTCGGCGGACGCTCCCCGGATCGCTGGCGGAACGGATGGTGTTCCTCGACGCCGTGGACGGGGAGGCGATCCCGAAATGGAAGGCGGATGCGAAGTTCCCCTCGCTGCGGCGTGGCGCCTGGGCCGTCCGGCTCAGCAAATGCCTAGCCCTGCGCAGGTTTTTGCGGAGCAGCTACGAGTTCCTCTGCCTCTACGAGGACGATGTCGCCCTGACCCCGCAGTTCGGCGAAGCACTGGGATCGGCCTTGCGCGCCCACCCCCTGTGGGAGTGCGTCTTCCTCGGGGGCAGGCACTCGCAGCGCCCATACGGCGGGGGCGCCCTCCTCCGGTGCCGCTCGACCTACAACAACCACTGCCTCCTGCTCGACCGCCGCGGGGCCACCAAAGCCCTCGCGATCTGGACCCGGACGTGGCGCCACGCATGGAGCGACCGCGAGCTTGAGGCCGCTGTGGCGGCCAAGGAGATCGACGCCTATTGCCCCCGCAAGCCGGTCGCCTACCAGCGCTGCGGGATCAGCGACAACTGGAAGTCGCGGGGGCACGCCGTGCGCCTGTTCCGCCGCGACTGCGAACCGTGGATGGGCGACGACGATGCCCATGTCCTCCACGCCGCTGCCAGCCCCGGTGCGACCGTGGTCGAATGGGGCAGCGGCGGCAGCACGCTCTTGCTCGCCGACCGGGTGGGGGAGTCGGGCAGCGTGATTTCGATAGAGCACAGCCGTAAACACTTCGACCGCACGCGACAGCGCATCGAAGGCCCGAGCGGGAAATGCGTCGATTTACGGCTAGTCCCCCCGAGGCCTGAACGCGCCGCAGATGACGGCTGGAGATACATGCCCGGCCAATTGCGAGACTACGTTGCAGCGACCGATCCGATCCCGGACGGCAGCGTCGACCTGGTCTTTATCGACGGCAGGGAGCGCGTCGCCTGCGCCCTTGTAGCCGCGCGTATACTCAAGCCGGGCGGCCTCCTCCTCTTCCACGACTTCTGGGCTAGGAAAAGATACCGTTGCCAATTAGCGGAATTTTTACATCACTACACCTACCAATTCGAAACTCCAACTGCGCCAAAAGGGGATCCCCAAGGGTTGGCGGCATTTGAAAAAATGCCTTGTCCGCAGAGGTGAACTTTAAAGAAAGGCCTCGTCCGCAAAATCAGTGGGTGAGTAGCACCCGTCGAGCAGGTTGAGCTGCACGTCTCATCCGCTTCCTGTCACCACCTCTTCTGCGCCTTAGGGGAGGTGCTCAAGGCTTCCCGGAGGCGGCCAGGGCGAAGCCCGCCGCCGAGGACAAGCCTTGAACGCCTCCCCGTGCGCGGAACCGTCCCCGGGAGGAAGGGGGTACGAGAACCGGGGCCCCCCCCTATTGGTCAGAGTAGCTAACACAACGACCAAGGAGGCCCCCGATTCAGATCAAGACACTACTCAACAGGCTCTATCCGATCAATCGCTTTGAAGTGGCCCCACGGAGCGGAGCCAGAGAGCTGTTGAGAAATTGAGCTGTTCTGGGTGGGCGCAACCACCGAAGAACAGAGACATGAAACGAAAGAGAAGGCACCTGAGTGCCGAGTTCAAAGCCCGGATCGCGCTCGAGGCGCTGAAGGGGATCGGGACGATCAACCAGATCGCGCAGGACAACGACGTGGCGCCCACGCAGGTGAGCGCGTGGAAGAAGGAGCTGGAGGGCCGGCTGCCGGAGGTTTTCGCCGGCAAGGGCGAGGCTGCCCGGCAGCTTGCGAAGAAGGAGCGCCGCGAGAGCAAGCTGGAACGCAAGATCGGGCAGCTGGTCATCGAGAAGGAGTTTCTGGAAAAAAAGTGCGGGGAGCTGGGGGTCGACCTGAGCGAAAGGCCATGATCGAGCGCGACCACCCCCAGCTCTCAATCCGCAAACAGTGCGAGCTGCTCGACGTGAACCGCAACCGCCTAGGCTCCCGAGCGCCGAAGCGCACCGCGGAGGACCTGGAGCTGATGCGGCAGATCGACGCGATCCACACCGAGCACCCGTTCCTCGGGTCGCGGAAGATCGTGCTCGAGCTGCGCGACCTCGGCCACGGCGTCGGCCGGGGCCGCGTGCGGCGGCTGATGAAGCTGATGGGGATCGAGGCGATGGTGCCGAAGCCCTACACGAGCGAGCCGTCGCCGGAGAACCCCGTCTACCCCTACCTTCTGAGGGGGATGGAGATCGCTGGCGCCGACGAGGTGTGGTGCGCGGACATCACCTACATCCCGATGGCCAAGGGGCACGCCTACCTGGTGGCGATCATGGATTACCTGCTTCGCAGGTCTGCGGTCGGGCTTCGCCAAAGGGGAGCCCTCCGGGCATAGCAGTGGCACACGCGCGCGGTCCTGGCGTGGGAGCTGAGCAACACGATGGACACCGGGTTCTGCCTGCGGGCTCTGCGCCGCGCGATGGCGTCCACCGGCCGCGTGCCCGGCATCTTCAACACCGACCAAGGCTCTCAGTTCACGAGCCGCGAGTGGGTCGGGGAGCTGGAGGGGCGCGGCATCCGCGTGAGCATGGACGGGCGCGGGCGCTGGATGGACAACGTGTTCATCGAGCGGCTGTGGCGCAGCCTCAAATACGAGAGGCTGCGGCTCTGGAGCTACGGCGACCTCCCCGAGCTCGAGGGGCACATCGAAGAGTGGGTGAGCTACTACAACCACCGCCGCAAGCACCAGACGCTCGGCTACGCAACGCCCTGGAGCCTCTACGCACCCGCCGCCGAGATGCCCGCCGCCGCCTGAGCCCTGAGCCTCCCACCGGCGACCGATTTTCGGAGAGGTTCCGCTACGGCCCGCTCGCTCCGCTCGCCGGCCTGCGCTCCACCTCTCCGAAAATCGGGGAAGCCAGAATCACACCGAAACAAGAACCGTAGCCCACCCGGACAGCATCAACAAAACAGCGATTTTGCTGGCAACATAATCGGGGCCACTTCAGTTCTCTTTGATCTCTTTGATCTCTTTGTTATGAGGCATGCCTGTGTGGGTTGTAGGTCGGTGGTTGGTCAGAGTTCATCCCCGACACTAGCAGCCCGTCCGCTGGGCCGCACACAGCCTCATGTCATCTTACGCGAAAATGCACCTTCCGGTGAGATTGAGATCGTGTTTCGCCCCAAGTTTAGAGTCATAGCGGAGCTTTCTGCCAGCGTGAAAAAAGCGATAAAAGGGGGGCTTCTTTCGCTTTTTTCGCTTAATTCGCACCCGTTGCGTGCCAGATTTCACGAGCCCGCCCGTTTGTCTGCACCGTTTCGGGGTAAGCAGCGCTTCCCGGTGTTGTCACTATCTGTTGTCACTGGACACAAAAACGGCCTTGGCACGGGGCCAAGGCCGCTTAAAAGTGGCTCCTGCGGTTGGATTCGAACCAACGACCTAGTGCGCGCAACTCGTTGATTCCCTGTTTTTTATGGCTGCCTTCTCGAACTGGGATTTACTGGGACAGAATATGTGTCTACAGAATAGGCAGTGGCCTCGGTCTACAACAGAGACGGCATCTACTATGCCAAGTTCGTCAACGAGCATGGGAGGAGGACGAGCCGTAACACCGGTGTCTCGCTAAAGCGAGAGGCACTGAAGATCGCTGCCAAGTTCGAGACAGATGCTCTCGAGCTCCGCAGGAAGGCCGTAGAGAAACCCCGGGAGTTGGCTCACATCCTCGAGACAGCCGTGCGCGAGGCCGAGTCGGGTGATCTCACCCTCGCTCGCTCTGAGGAGCTTCTGAGGCGCCTTAGAGCCGTCGCGAATCCCGACTTCCGTGAGGTCACCGTTGAGAAGTGGTTCGGCGAGTGGGTGGACGCCCAACGCCCCCACGTTAGTGATTCAACCATCGACGCCTACCTGTCTGCCAAGCGTCGAATGACCAAGGCGCTGGCATCTAGAAAGTCCAACGCCCCCATCGGGGAGCTGACTACGGCAGACATCCGAAAGGCTCTGGACAAGGTCGCCAACACCGTCAAGGCGGCGACCGCAAACATGGACTTGCGCGCCTTCCGCCGAGTCCTTGAGGCAGCCTGCGGCGAGGGACTGATCTCCTCCAACGCGGCCAAGCCAGTCCGCCCCCTTCCGACGAAGGACAGC
>JAUIGD010000589.1 GCA_030430255.1 Verrucomicrobiia bacterium | reverse complement strand
CGTCGGTTCGTCGAGGAGGAGGACTTCGACGCCGCCGGCGACGAGGCCGCGGGCGAGGGCGACGCGTTGGCCGGTGCCGCCGCTGAGGCTGAGCTCGCCGGCGGCGCCGGGGAGCGCGGGGAGGTTCGTGATCGCGCCGTCGGTGGTGTCCCAGAGGAAGGACTCGGTGGCGTTCTCGCCGTCGGTGGTGGCGACCGCGACCTGCGGGGCGGCCTCGGGGCCGAAGAGGGCGAGGTCGAAATCGACCAGTTGCCGCGTGGCGCCCTGCGGGCTGAGGGCGGTCCAGGCTCCGGCGTCGAAGGCGGCGAGGTGCAGGGCGAACTGGGTCGAGGTCGGGCCGCCGGCGGTGGTGGTCGCGGCGAGGACGGCGAGGTCGCCATGGGCGACGAGTTGGAGTTCGGCGGCGACGTCCGGCAGCGCGGCGGCGAGGTCGGCCGGGGCGCTCCAGTCCAGGCCGTCGGCCGAGGTCGCGTAGCGCAGGGTCGAGCCGGGGAAGGCGCGGCCGACGTCGCCGGGCGCGATCTGGCTCCAGACGACCAGCCAGGTGCCGTCGGCGAGGCGCGCCGACGCGAGGTCGATGATGCCGCCGGCCTCGGCGAGCACGGCGGGCGCGCCGAAGTCGCCGCCGACCGAGCGTTTGCCCGCCTGCACGGTCATGCGTCCGTTGCCCGGGTTGATGCCGGTGAAGACCAGCAGCTCGTCGCCGCCGCCCGCGGCCCCGGCCATCGAGCCGGCGGCGTAGAAGTCGCTGATCGGGGTGCCGCCGCCCGGGTTGAGCGTTGGCGGCGTCGAGTTGCTAGGGCCGGTGACGGTGAAGGAGGTGTCGAGCGGCTGCCAGAAGAAGGCCGGCTCGGTGGTGAAGCTGCGGTCGATCTCGACGAAGGGGACGTCCCAGCGCTTCTCCCAGGTCACCACCCAGGCGTCGACCTCGCCGGTGATCTCCATGCCGAGCTGCCCCTGGACGCGCTCCACGTACGGCCAGCCGTTCTCCGGGCGGGCGGTGACGACGAGGGCGGGGAAGCTGAACTCGCCGCCGTTGCCGGAGACGCCGAGGGCGATCTTCAGGCCGACGCGCTCGCTGAAGAGCTTCGCCTTCATGCCGCCGGCGAGGGCGAAGCCGAGGTCGATCTCGTCGGGCGGGTTGCGGATGTAGCCGCCGAAGGGGAAGCCGATGAGCGGCACGTGGGCGCCGCCGATGACCGAGCCCGGCTCCGGCGGGACGGTCTCCCACTCCGAGGTCAATTTCATGCCGACGCCGGTGTCGAGGGTGGCGAAGAGCTGCAGGGCTTGCGACTTGTCGAGCGAGAGCAAGATCGGGCCGGCCGGCGGCGGCAGCTTCGAGGTGACGGGGAGCAGGTTCACCTCGAGCGCGGTGACGAGCTCGGCGGTGATGTTGCTCTCGACCTTCAGCTCGAAGGACCCCTCCGGCGTGATCTCGGAGCCGGAGGCGGCGAAGCCGGCGCTGAGGGAGGGCTGCACCTCCGCCGACCAGGACGGGGTGTTGCGTTCCGGGTCCTGCGTGACCAGCGGGCTGAGGGGTGGGCCGATGAATTCGAAGGGCTTCAGCGCGGCGGTGAAATCACCGTTCAAGAAGAAGGGCGTGTCCGGCATCGTGTTGTCGAGGCCGAGGTGGCTGCCGACTTTGAGCTCGAGGCCCATCGGGTCCGGCAGGAAGCGCAGCCACTTGTTGCCGGGGCTCTTCATGCCCTCCAGCCATTCGACCTCGATGCCGTAGTCGTACTTCAGGACGCTGCGGCCGGCGCCGCCCGGCTCGGCGGAGATGGTGCCGGTGAAGCCGGGGAGGGCTTTGAACTTGCCCGCTGGGAACACGCCCTCGAGCGCCTCGCCGACGATGGCGCGCGCCCCGTCGTTGAGCTGGCCGCCGTCGGAGACCGCGCCGGTGACGCCCATGACGTTGGCGGCGGTTCCCATCCACGACGGCAGGCGCATGCCGGCCATGAGCGGCTCGGATTCGTCGCGCGTGTCGGCGGTCGGGTCCGCGAAGTCGCTGCGGATGGTGATGCCCCCGTCGGCGCCGACGACGGCGACGATGGGGCGGAAATCGCCGGGCGGCAGGCGCCAGATCTGGATCTCGCCCTCGGCCTTGTAGCGGTGGGCGCCGAGGTCCTCGGGTTTCACCGGGCGGGTGAAGAAGACGCCGGGGACGTCGCGTTTGACGACGTCGTCGAACCAGCGGCGCAGTTTGCGCGGGTCGGTTTCGGTGCCCGGCTTGTAGACGAACTCCTCGCCGGGGCTGCCGTTGTAGGGGTTGGCGTTGTGGCCGAAGGGGTTGATGAGGTAGACGGCGACCGGCGGGTTCTCGACGGTGATCTGCTCCGGCGCCCCGGGCGTGCCGTCGACGTCGTCGAAGGGCGGCAGCGTGACCGTCTGCGGCGAGGCCTCGATCTCGACCTCCCAGCTCAGCACCAGCGTCTCCGTCGTGGCGTTCGGGGTCGTCGAGGTGTAGAGGCCGGTGAGGAACTTGCCCTCGCGGTCGAAGGTCTGTTCCTCGATCGTCGGCCCGGGCAGCGGCGCGAGCGAGGTGGGGATGTCGAGCACCATGGTCCCCGGCGCGACCGACTCGGCGGTGAAGCGTTCGCGCGATGGGGTGAAGCCCGGCGAGGTGATGTCGACGTAGATCGGCGGGCTGTTGTCCATGAAGGCCTCGACCCCGGCGTCGAGCGCCCATCTGCCGTCCTCGGCCGAGACGGCTTCGGCGAGCGTGTTGCCGAAGCGGTCGCGCACCAGGGCGCGCGCGCCTTGGATCGGG
>JAUIGD010000120.1 GCA_030430255.1 Verrucomicrobiia bacterium | reverse complement strand
CAGGCTGCTCGATGTCTGCAGCGCCCGCGCCGTCCGCTTCTTGCCGGGGAACTGGTTGATCACCAGCCCGGCGACACGCGCGACCTCCCGGAACTGCCGGCGCGCCAGCTCGTGCACGTTCATGCATTCGAGCAGGTCGGGCAGCAACGCCCGCGGGTCGAACAGCTCCCGCCAACCGTCGAGGTCGAGCGCGAACTCGGTCGCACAGTGCAGCTCGAAGCCGTAGTCGTTGAACGCCACGCCTACCGAGCGCGGGCTCGCGCGCGCGAGCCGGAACGCGCAGAGCGTCGCCAGCCCCTCGTGCACCAAGCGCCCGGCGAAGGGGTAGACGAAGGCGTGGAAGCCGTCGCGGGTGCGCGTCTCCTCGATGAGCAGCTCGCCCGGCTCCGGCACGACCGACCACTCGCGCTGGATCGCCAGGATCGGCGCCGCGGCGGCCATCTCCGGTTCGGTTTCCGGGTCGAACTTGGAGCGGCGCAGGTTCGCCTCGACCGCCTCCGCCATCATCGTCGACAGCGGGAATTTGCTCCCCATCCACTGCGGGATCTGACCGCGCGTCTTGCGGGTCGCCGGCTTGACCGTCGCCACCATCTCGCGCAGCCGCACCAGCTCCAGCCGCCTCCCCGCGAAGACGAACTGCGACCCCGGCTTCATCTTGGCGACGAAGCCCTCCTCGACCGTGCCGAGCCGTTTGCCGTTCCCCATCCGCACGCTCACCGCCGCCTCGCTGGTGATCGTGCCGATGTTCATCCGGTGCAGTTGCACCAGGCGCCGGTCGGTCATGCGGAAGGTCCCATCGGCCGCCTTGTTCACCTTCCGGTAGTCCGGGTAGGCGCTGAGCACGCTGCCGCCGAACTGCACGAACTCGAGACACCAGCGCCAGTCCGCCGACGTCAACGCGCGGAAGGCGTGCGACGAACGCAGCTCGCGGAGCATCGCCCGCTGTTTGAACCCGCCGCCGATCGCACAGGTGACGAGGTGCTGCACCAACACGTCGAGCGGCAGCTCCAAACCGGTGCGGTCCTCGACCCGGCCGGCCTCGATCGCCTGCCGCGCGGCTGCGAACTCCACCAGTTCGAAGGCGTTGGTCGGCACACCGACCGCGCGGCTGGTCGCCCCCGGCTGGTGGCCGCTGCGACCGGCGCGCTGGATGATCCGCGCCACGCCCTTCGGGCTGCCGATCTGCATCACCTGGTCGACCGGCGTGAAGTCGACCCCGAGGTCGAGGCTCGACGTGCAGACCACGCACTTGGCTTCGCCCGCCGCCAGCTTCGCCTCGACCTCCTCGCGGATCGCCCGCTCCAGCGACCCGTGATGCATCGCCAAGGCCTCGCCCCACCCCGGTCGCGCGTCGGCCAAGGCCTGATACCAGATTTCGGTCTGCGAGCGCGTGTTGGTGAAAAACAGGGTGCTGCGCGCCGCCTCGACGCGCTCGATCACCTGTTCGAGCATGTTGAGGCCGAGGTGCCCCGACCAGGGGAAGCGGTCGATGCGCTCGGGGATGAGGGTGTCGACCTCCACCCGCTTGGGCTCGGCGCCGGTGACGAGCCGCCCGGCCGCCCCTTTCTCGCCCAAGAGAACATCCAGCGCGTGATCGAGGTTGCCGACCGTCGCCGAAAGCCCCCAGAGCCGCAGCCCCGGCAGCCAGGCGCGCAGCCGGGCGAGGCAGAGTTCGGCCTGCACCCCGCGCTTGTTGCCCAGCAGCTCGTGCCATTCGTCGCACACCACCGCCCGCAGCGAGCTCAGCATCCCCCGTGTTTCGGGATAGGTGAGCAACAGGCTGAGGCTCTCGGGCGTGGTGATCAGGCAGGTCGGCAGCCGCCGCTTCTGGCGGGCTTTGACCGAGGCCTTCGTGTCGCCGGTGCGGATCTCCACCGTCCAGTGATTCAAACCGGCCCCGTGCGCGAGCTCGGTCAGCGCCTTGGCCGTGTCCGCCGCCAAGGACCTCAGCGGTGTCAGCCAGATGGCGCGCACGCCAGGGTCACCGCCGTCGACCAAGCCCTCGAGGACGGGGCCGCCCCAAGCCGCCGCCGTCTTGCCCAATCCGGTCGGCGCATGGATCAAGCCGGATTCCCCCGCCTCATAGGCCGACCACGCCTCGCGCTGAAAGCCGAAGGGCTCCCAGCCGCGCGTGGCGAAGTAGGTGGTTAGGGCGTCCGGCGCCATCCCCCCACTCCAAACGCCAACCGGCGAAAAGCGGAATCGAAAATTCGAAAATCTCCAACTCCGCGCTAGACGTTCTCCCACCGCACCGCTTTGCCCGATCCCACGCCAACAGATCCGAAGCCCGGCCCGGCTCACGCCGGCGCCCCCGCCACACCGGCCGACGCCGCGGCGGACGCCGAAGCCTCGGTCTTCGAGCGGATCAGCCGCATCCCCTGCCCCGGCGCGGATCTCGACGCCTGGCACCGCCTGCCGGACGCCTTCACCAGGCTCACCCCGCCTTGGGAGAAAGTGGAGGTGGTCGAAGACGCGCCGATCGAGGAAGGCAAACGGGTCAAGCTACGGGTCAAGATGGGGCCGCTCTGGCGCGACTGGACCGCGAAGTTCATCGGCGTCAAACCGGGCGAGGAGTTCACCGACATCCAAGAGGACGGACCGTTCGCCGAATGGCGCCACCGGCACCGCTTCTTGGCGAAGGGCAAGTCCGGCGCCGCCGCCGCGGAGTGCTCGCTGGTCGATCACATCCGCTACCGGCTGCCGCTCGGCTTCTTCGGGCGGCTGTTGGGTGCGCGCTTCGTCCGCCGCAAGCTGGAGAGAACTTTCCGCTACCGCCACGACCTCACCCTCGCGGACATCGAACGTGGCAAAGCACACCCCACGCTACGGCCGCTGCGCGTCGTCGTCAGCGGCGCCACCGGCTTGGTCGGCAAGACCCTGCTCCCCTACCTGCGCATGCGCGGGCACGAAGTCCTGCGCCTGACCCGCTCGCCCCGCGAGGAGGGCGACCTCGCCTGGGACCCAGACGCCGGGGTGCTCGATTTGGGCGCCGCCGGCCGCATCGACGCCGCCATCCACCTGGCCGGGGAGAACGTCGCCGGTGGCCGCTGGTCGAAGGGGCGCATGGAGCGCATCCTCTACAGCCGCAAACGCGGCACCCGCTTGTTGGCAGACACCCTCGCCGCGCTCCCGGAGCCGCCGAAAGTGGTGATCTCCGCCTCGGGCGTGAACTACTACGAGCAAGACTCGATCAACACCCACGACGAAGGCTCCCCCGTCGGCACGGCCTTCCTCAGCGAAGTCTGCCGCGAGTGGGAGGGCGCGCTCCGCCCCCTCGAGGATGCCGGCACCCGCGTCTGCACGCTCCGCATCGGCATGGTGCTCACCCCCGCTGGCGGAGCGCTCGGCAAGATGCTGCCGATCTTCAAGGCCGGGCTCGGCGGCCGCGTGGGGCACGGCCGACAGCGCACCCCCTGGATCGCCATCGACGACCTCGTCGACATGATCGACCGCGCCTTGGGCGACGCCCGTTGGTCGGGGCCGGTCAACGCCGTCGCCGAAGAACCCGCCAGCAACCGCGAGTTCACCAAAGCGCTCGCCAAAGCCCTGCGGCGCCCGGCTTGGTTCCCTGTCCCGGCCTTCGCCCTGCGCCTGCTGCTCGGCAAGATGGCCGACGAGACCCTGCTGGCCGACCTCGCCATCTACAGCAAGCGCCTCAAAGACGAGCTCGGCTACGAGCTACGCCACCCGCACCTCGAAGGCGCCCTCGCCCACCTGCTCGGCGCCCATCGGGAGCCCTGATGCCATCGCCGGCGCTCTCGATGGCCAATCCGAAGTGGTTTCCCAGCGGCGACGAACGCCCGAGAGACCGTCACGACAAGCCGCCACCCCGCTGCCTCGAAACGTCGCTGCGGGCCTGCGCCCTCTCCCTGTTGCTCCTCTGCTGGGCGATTGCTGTCGCCTTCTTTTTTCCCGAGATCCAACGGCTCGGGCGGAGTCAGCCAGGGCGACGGGGTCCGATGCATCGCCGTCGTTGTCCTCGGCGCAGCCTTGCTCACGTGGCTCGTCTTTCGTCCGTGGATCCGCCGCCTCAAACGAGACACGGGGAGCCAAGCCCTAGCCCGGATCGATCACCACATCCGCAGGCGAGGTGCCGCTAGTCGTTGAGGCTGAGTAGGCGGCAGCCGGGATCGGCGCTGCGGCTGGGTGAACACCCTGCCCGAGCCGATCCCAACGCCAACACCCTCAGCATCAACGAGGGCAAGCCGCAGCCCGGAGCTTGGTGATCGATTCGGGCTAGAGGGCGGAGCTCCGTCTCCGCCATCACCGGCCCCGAGGACACTCGCTCGCGCATCGCCGCATGCCAGCACGTCTACAGAGCCACCCGAGCGACTGAATGAGGTCGACCACATACCCACCGATGGTGGCCAATCCCTCACCGCGCCGCGCCAGGCGACCGCTTCCCCAACGTTGACAGGTCGATCCCCGCGTCGGCGGCGGGGACGGGCTTGATGTTCTGCGCGTAGTGCTGGGCGTTGGCGAAGTGCCACCACTCCATCTCGATGCCGACAAAACCGGCGCGGCGCATCGCCGCCTTGAGCAGCCGCAGGTTCTCGCTCACCTCCGGATCCGTTCCCGTGTAGTTCGACGAGGCGCGCTTGGAGAAGTCGTCGAACTTCGATGGCATGCGCAACTCCTCGCCGGTCGCGAGATCCACCAGGGTCACATCGACGGCTCGCCCCGAGCAGTGCTTCGACCACCACTGCCGCGGGTCGGCGACGTAGCCGCTGCGCCCGCTCCGCTGCCACAACTCCCACTGCACCTCCGGGGGACGGTAAGCGTCCCACACCTTGAGGCCGCGCCCGTCCGCCGCCAGATACGACTGCGCGAGCGCGAGTTTCTCCGCGGTCGACCGGTCGAGCATCACCGGCATGTCGCGCGGGTAGAGCCGGGTGCGCACCACATTGCGCCGCGTGGCATAGGGCAATTCGACCGCGATCCCCGGCACGGCCGCGCGGACATCGACGAGCGGCTCCCCGACCTCGAATAGGTCGGCGCGGATGTGGTAGCGGGTCGAGGCGGCGGTGCTCACTGGTGGGGAGGACTGGCAGGCGAACGCGAAGAGGGCCACGGCGGTAGGCAGGGTCACGGTTACCCAGCGCGGACAGCCCGGACGCCGCCCCGCCACGGACAAAGTGGTTTTCAAGTGTGGTGAGCCGTGCGACACTCTAAAACGTTTAACATATATGGATATTCTGGATCCGCCAACGTTTTGGGCCCTCGTCTCTTTCGCGGTCGGGGCGACGATCGGTTCGTTTCTGAACGTCGTCATCTACCGCGTCCCGCGCGAGTTGTCGGTCAATGAGCCGCGCCGCTCTTTCTGCCCCAGCTGCAACTACCTGATCCCCTTCTACCACAACATCCCGCTCGTCAGTTGGCTGGTGCTGCGGGGCAAGTGCAAGAACTGCGGGGCGAAGATCTCGATGCGCTACTGGTGGGTGGAGTTGCTCACCGCGCTGCTGTTCGTCGCCGCCTGGTACCGTTTCGGCTGGGACTTCGAATCGGGGCTCTACCTGTTCCCCGAACTCGTGCCGGTCATCTGGATCCTGCTCGCCGGCCTGGTGTCGGCCACGTTCATCGACATCGAACACAAGATCATCCCCGACTCGATCAACTACGGCGGCATCGCCATCGGGCTGATCGCTGCCTTCGTCGCCCCGTCGCTCTGTTACGCCGCGATGGCCTGTGCACCCGACGTGCCGGCAGGGATGCCCGGGCGCCTGCACTCGCTCCTGTGGTCGGTCACCGGCGCGGCCCTCGGCGGCGGGCTACTCTACGCCGTCGTCGTCTTCGGCAAACTCGCCTTCGGCCGCAAACAGCTCAAGCTCCCCGAGGACTGCCCGTTCGAGGTCTCGCAGCCCGACGAGGATGCCGAGCCGGTGTTCGACGCGGGCGGGATCAAAATGAGCTGGGACGAGGTCTTCTTCGTCGGCTCAGAGTGCGTGCAGTTCCGCGCCGAACGGATCGAGCTCGACGGAAAGCTCGTCGCCGAGGGCGCCGAGCTGCGCATGTGGTGCGACCGGATCTCCGTCGATGGCGAGGAGACGAACCTCGAGGACATCAAGCGCATCTCCGGCAAGACCTCCGGCGGCGTCCGCTACCTCCGCGAGGCAATGGGCTTGGGCGACGTCAAGTTCATGGCCATGGTCGGCGCGTTCCTCGGCTGGAAGGCCGTGCTGTTCACCGTCTTCGCCGCCTCGGTCGCCGGGACCGCGGTCGCGCTGCCCGCCCGCCTGCTCGGCAAAGGCGAGGGGGCGTTCTCCCGCATCCCCTTCGGCCCCTACCTCGCGCTCGGGGCGGTCATCTGGATCTTCACCGGCCCCGAGATCGTCGACTGGTACTTCAACTTGCTGCGCCCCCCGCCGCCGGTGATCGAGATCGGCGGGCCCGATGTGCTGCCGTAGGCCGGTCCCGCAGCCGGCCTGCCGCTCCCCCGGCTTGCAAAGCATCGCCGCGGGGTCAAACTACCCGCGTCATGGCATCGAAGCCGACCCTGAAAGCCCGCGGCCCGCTCCTCGCCCTGCTCGCCATCGGCCTGTCCACGCTCCCCCTCTCCGAGATCGCGGCCAAGAGCTTGAGCGACTTCGGTTACGGCTCCGAGCGCGTCGACGTCGAAGCCCTGCTGCGCGAACTCGCCGACCAGGGCAAAGGGGCCGCCGAACGCTATGCCGGACTGATTCGCAAACTCGACGACGACCGCTTCGATGTGCGCGAGCAGGCGACCCGGGAGCTCCTGGCGCTGCCGGTGCTCGACCGCGAAGCCCTCAATCGGGCCTTGGAGCAACTCCCGCTGGAGGCGGCGATGCGGATCGAACGCGCGCTCGCCGCCCACGATGACAACCGCACCATCGACCTTTACAAAGCCGCGCTCGGGGCGATCAACGACCAAAAGATGAAGGGTCTCTTCGCACCGCTCATCGATGCGCTCGCGCCGCTGGGGGACAAGCTCGACGACACCACGCTGCTGGGCGAGGCACGCGATGCCGCCCGCAACACGATCTCCGCAGACGAGCTCCCCGCCGCCAATGCGGCGATGCGCAACCCCTCGGCGATGGCGCGCATCGCCGCGCTCTCCGCCCGCATCGGGATCGGCGGCCCCGACCTGGCCAGCGACATCACGCCCCTGCTCACCGACCCGGTCGACGAGGTCAAGTGGCAGGCCGCGCGCGAGCTCGCTCGGGTGTCCGACCGCAGGGCGCTGCGCCCCCTCGCCGAACTCCTGATGAGTGACGATTTCAAGAAGCGTTGGCGCGCCCACGACGAACTCCGCCGGCTCACGGACATGGAGTTCGACTACTACGCGGCCGCCGACGAAGAGGAGCGCGCCGGCCCGGCCGCCGCCTGGCTCGAATGGGTGGACGGCCCGGGGAAGACGGCCCCGCTCGAGGGCGCGGCACCCGCCGGGGGCGAGGGCGCGGCCCTCTTCAACGGGCGCAACCTGGACGGCTGGAAGGAGGTGCACGCCGACCCAGACGCACCGCCCGTGCAGATCCTGCCCGCCTGGGAGGTCGACGGAGATCGGCTCACCTGCCCGGGGATCACCCACGGCAACCTCCACAGCCGCGAGTTTTTCGAGAACTTCGAACTGACGTTGGAATACCGTCTGCCGATGGGCGACGGGCTCACCGATTCCGGCCTCGGAATCTTCGCCACCAGGGACGGCGACGACTACCTGGAGGTCCAGCTGCTGCACGGGAATAGCGGCGACCTCTACCGGATCGGCACCATCGAGATGGCGGATTCCGAAGGCGACCCGATCGGGTTCCGCGCCGCCAAACTGGCCGAGAGCAACGAGTTCGAAGGCGCTTGGAACAAGCTCAAGGTCCGCGCCGTCCGCGGCAGCGTCGAGATTTGGGTCAACGACCTGCTGCAGAACACCGCCACCGGCGGGCCGGAGGAGCCACGCGGAATCGTGTTTCGCAACGAGGGAGATCGCGTCGAGTTCCGAGGGATCCGCTTGAAGAAACTCTGAGTCGGTGGCATCGACCCGTGCGAAGACGGCACCACCCGCAACCTAGCCCTCCCGTATCCCATGTTCTCCCAACTCTCCGACGGCCTCGAAAACGTCTTCAAGAAGCTCCGCGGCCAGGGCAAGATCAGCGAGAAGAACATCTCGGACGCCCTCCGCGAGGTGCGCATGGCCCTGCTGGAAGCCGACGTCGATTTCGGCGTGGCCAAGGACTTCATCGCCCGCGTCAAAGAGGAGGCGCTCGGCGAAAAGGTCCTCAAATCGGTCACGCCCGGCCAACAGATCGTCAAAGTCTTCCAGGACGCGCTGGTCGACCTGCTCGGCGGTGACGCCTCTCCGCTCGACCTCAACCCGCCGGCGCGCATCGTCATGTGCGGCCTGAACGGGGCCGGCAAAACCACCACCTCCGGAAAACTCGCGCTGCGGCTGAAGAAGGACGGGCGCAAACCGCTGCTCGTCGCCTGCGACCTCTATCGCCCGGCCGCCGTCGAACAGCTCGCCACGCTCGCCGACGAGATCGGGGTGCCCGTCTACAGACCGGACCCGGGCGAGAAAAATGTCGTCAAGGTCGCCAAGCGCGCGCTCGCTTGGGCGGAAGCACAAGGCGGCAACGTCGTCATCTTCGACACCGCCGGCCGCCAGGAGATCGACGCCGCCCTGATCAAGGAACTGCAGAAGCTCTGCGACTACCTCAAGCCGAAGGAGACGCTGCTGGTCGCCGACGCCGCCACCGGCCAACAGGCGGTCTCCGTCGCGGAACATTTCCACCAGGCGGTCGGCGTCACCGGTATCGTGTTGACCAAGCTCGACGGCGATGCCCGCGGCGGCGCCGCGCTGTCGATGCGCTCGGTGACCGGGCGCCCGATCAAATTCGTCGGCGAGGGCGAAAAACTGGCCGACCTCAACGAGTTCGTCCCCTCGCGGATGGCCGAGCGCATCCTCGGCATGGGCGACGTCGTCGGCCTCGTCGAGAAGGCCGCCGAGGCGATCGACGAGGACGAGGCCATGAAGATGGCCAGGCGCATGGAGAAGGCGACCTTCGACTTCAACGATTTCCTCGCGCAGATGAAGATGATGCAGAAGCTCACCGGCGGCGGCGGCATGGGCGGCCTCATGAAACTGCTCCCCGGCGCCGGCAAGATGAAGGAGGCGCTCAACAGCGTCGACGACCGGCAGCTGAAACGCACCGAGGCCATCGTCCTCTCCATGACCCCGGACGAGCGCCGCCGGCCGGAGATCCTCAACGGCAAGCGCCGCCTGCGGATCGCCAAAGGCAGCGGCAACAGCATCGTCGAGGTCAACCGCTTCATCAAAGGCTTCGGCCAGATGCGGAAGATGATGAAGAGCAAGGGCAAGATGAAAAAGATGATGGCGCAATTCGGCGGCATGGAAGGCCTCCCGGGCGGCGGCAAATTGCCGAAGGGCTTTTGACCGCCGCTGCGGCCCTCACCCGCCGCCACCCTCGCAGGCCAAAAAGCGTGTCGATTCCGCCCGCAAGGGCTTGATTTTTCCCAGTGGGGCGCTTTGCTCCCGTTTCGCGCCCGCCGCTCGCGGGCGCGTTCGCATTCCGACCTGTCCCAACCCACGTTTCCCGCACTCCCGCAATGAGCGCCAGCTCCCCCGCGCCCACCGACGCCGCTCTCCCCAAAGAGGACATCAAGAACGCCGTCATCCGCCTCGCCGGCAACTCCCAAGACGGCATCCAGACCATCGGCGGCTTCCTCGCCCGGCTCGCCGGACGCAGCGCCCAGGAGGTCATGACCTACATGACCATCCCCTCCACCATCTCGGGCGGGGCCTCGATCTACCAGGTCCACGTCGGCTCCGGGGAGGTCCTCTCGCCCGGCGACGAAGCGGACTTCCTCGTCGCGTTTTATCAGGACAGCTTCGAGAACCACATCGGCTCGCTGCGCGAGGGCGGCGTCTGCATCTACGACACCGACCACGTCGAGCTACCCGAAGACCGCGACCAGCGCTTCCGCTACGTCGGCGTCCCGATCACCAGCACGGCGATCGAAGCCATCGGCGGCTCCGCCCGCGACCGCGGCAAGAACATTTTCGTCCTCGGGCTGCTCTGCCGGCTCTTCGACCTCGACCGCGAGAAACTCGTCCACATCGTCGAGAACCAGTTCGGCCGGAAAGGAGAGGACGTCCTGCGCAACGCGATGCTCGCCTTCGACTCGGGCTTCGCCTACGAGCTGGGAGAGACCTTCCTCCACCGCTACGAGTTCCACCCCGGTGAGAACATCGGCGACGACCGGGTGACCAGCGACGGCAATACCGTCATGGCCTACGGCCTGATCGCCGCGGGCGTGCGCTACGGAGCGGGCTACCCGATCACCCCCTGGTCGCCCATCATGGAGACGCTGCGCAGCGAGCTGCCGAAATACGGGGGCATCTTCGTCCAGTCCGAAGACGAACTGGCCGCCGTCTCGACCGCCGTCGGCTTCGCCTTCTCCGGCCACCTCGCCGTCACCGGCAGCTCCGGCCCCGGACTCTCGCTGAAAATGGAGGCCATGGGCTACGCCTCGATGGCCGAGCTCCCCCTCATCGTCATCAACGTCCAACGCGGCGGCCCCTCCACCGGCCTCCCCACCAGCGTCGAACAATCCGACCTCATGCAGGCGATCTACGGCTCACACGGCGACACCCCGCGCGTCGTGCTGGCACCGAAAGACGTCGAGGACTGCTACTACATCGCCCTCGAAGCCGCCCGCATCGCCCGCGAGTTCAGCACCCCGGTGGTGATCCTCAGCGACCAGGCCCTGAGCTCCCGCGTCGAGGCCTTCCCCGAACCCGATTTCTCCGAGGTCACCGAACCCGAACTCGACCTCTCGCCGCGCGGCGAGGACTTCAAACCCTACCCGCTCGACGCCGAGACCCACCACGCGCCTCCGGGCACGAAAATGCTGGGCGGGACTTACCCGGTCGTCACCGGCCTCGAACACGATGAATGGGGACACCCCAGTTCGAATCCGACCCTGCACCAGAAGATGACCAACCGGCGCCGCGACAAGCTCAAGCGCCTCGCCGTCACCCTCCCCGCCCCGGACGTGTTCGGCGGGCCGGAGGGCGAATTGCTGTTGGTCGGCTGGGGCTCGACCTGGGGCCCGATCCGCGAAGCGGTCGAACGCCTGCGGGCAGCCGGGCGCGGCGTGTCGGCCATCCACCTGCGCCACCTCCACCCGATGCCCGAAGGCATCGACAAGATCATGGACGGTTTCTCCAAAACCCTCGTGGTCGAGATGAACGACGAGGGGATGTACGGCTACGGCCAACTGGCCACCCTGCTCCGCGCCCGCTTCGCCCGCCCCGAGATCGATAGCCTCACCAAGACCGACGGCCTCGGCTTCAAGATCCGCGAGATCATCGCCGGCGTCGAGAACGCGCTCGCCTGAACCCGCCACGCTCCCAGCGAAAGCCCTCACCCCTTCCCGCACCCGATCGATGTCCGCCACCGCACCCGCCCCCGAGAAGCTGACCAAGAAAGCGCTCACCGCCGACCACCCTACCTGGTGCCCCGGCTGCGGCGATTTCGCCGTCCTCGCCGCCTTTTTCAAAGTCCTCGAGAAGCTCCAGATCCCCCACGAGAAGATCTGCACCATCGCCGGCATCGGCTGCTCGTCCCGCTTCCCTTACTTCGTCAACGGCCACGGAATCCACTTCATCCACGGCCGGGCGCTCCCCCTGGCCACCGGCGTCAGCCTCTCCCGCCCCGACCTCCATGTCTTCGCCTTCGGTGGCGATGGCGACGGCTACTCCATCGGTGGCAACCATCTCGAGCACTGCGCGCGGAAGAACCCGAACCTCACCTACGTGGTGATGGACAACTTCGTCTACGGCCTCACCAAGAAGCAGACCTCCCCGACTTCGCCTGTGGGTTACAAGTCGAAGACCGACCCCACCGGCGCCATCGACCAGCCAGTGAACCCGATGAAGAAACTGGTGTCCGCTGGCGCCAGCTTCATCGGCCGCACCCACGCGGCGCAGGTCAAACACATGATGGAGATGTTTGAGCGCGCCATCAAACACCCGGGCTTCTCGGTCGTCGAGGTGCTCTCCGAGTGCGTCATCTTCTACAAGGGCGCCTTCGACGAGGGCAACCCTCGCAAAGGAGGCGCCTTCGAACTCATCGAGGAGAAACAGTGGGACGGTTCGCCGGATGACGATTCCCGCCACGACACCACGAGCGAAACCGATGCCTACGCCCTGGCGGACCTCGAGTTCCCCGGCAAGTTCGGTGTTTTCTTCGAGAAGGAACGCCCATCCAAGAACGCTCTCGAACAACGCTGGATCGACGCTTCGCGCGAGAAGACCGGCGGGGCACCCGCAAAGGACTTGCTGCAGCAGCGCTTCGCCTTGATGAAGTAGCGCCACGCGGCGCCGCCAAGAGGAGGCAGCCGTTCCGGCCGTGCTCGGGTCGACCATCTCAGTCCGGTCCCGAGCCAGCCCTCCCAGGGACAGGAACCGGCGGTTGCCGCAACATCCGGATTGCGGCTTGGATCCCTGTCGGGCATGTGGCATCGTCCGCCACCCCATGCTGCGCACCTCCACCCTGTCCGCTGCTGCCTTGCTATCGGTGGCAACCCAACTCGAAGCCGCGCCCCCGGCGGCGCCTTCCAACCTCGTCGTCGACGCACCGGTCTTCGGCGAACTCAACGCCTCTTGGGAAGACAATTCGACGGACGAACAGTTCTTTTCCCTGCAGGTGAGAATTCCCCCGAGCACCACCTGGAGCACCATCAGCAACTACGCCCCGGACACCACCTCAGCGGGACTGACCGGCGGCGCCCCCGCCACCGGGTACGAGTTCCGGGTCACCGCCACCATCGATGCCGAAACCTCGGCCTCGAATATCGCCTCGATCACCACCCCGGACTCCTTCGTCAACAGCCCTTTCGCCCACATCACGATCGGCGAACCGTTCTCCTTCGACCTCGAAGCCAACAACGCCGGGGGCGCGACCTCGATCACCTACTCCGCCGAACCTCTCCCCGACGGGCTCAGCCTCGACGCCGGGACCGGGACGATTTCGGGGACCCCGACGGTCGACGGCTACTTCGATGTGTTGACGACCGCAGAGTATGACGACCCTGCCGGCCCGGCAGCGATCGAGCGCCTCGCCCTCCGCATCCCCCCCGCACCGGCTCCCCCGGGACAGACCTCGCCGCTGCCGGAGCCAACACTGGAGGCCGGCTCGGGGTTGCGGGAGATCCCCCTCAGCGAGCACTTCGAAGATCCCGATACCCGGGTGGCCGTCCGATTCGACACCACCCACGGCGAAATGCGATTTTCGCTCTTCGACCGCGCCACGCCAGAGCCGGTCGACAACTTCCTCGACTACGTGGATAGCGGCGCCTACACCGACAACGTGTTCCATCGCGCGGTCGACGCCGCGACCTTCGACATCATCCAATCCGGCGGCTTCTCGGGGAGCGCCGACGGGCTCACGAGCATCGCGACCAATCCGCCGATCCGCAACGCGCCAGGGATACCCAATGACCGCGGCACCTTGGCCTATGCGCGGACCTCGGATCCGCACAGCGCCACCAGCGGCTGGTATATCAACGCGGGGGACAGCCCCGGTCTCGACGTCGGGGATAGCTACGCCGTGTTCGGGCGCGCCACCGCCGCTTCGCTGGCCACCATCGACGCGATCTTTGACCTCCCGACCGGGACCCATCCCGTCGCCGTCAACGGCTCCACCTCCACCTTCAACGATTTCCCGACCACCGACGGCTCCGCCCCGGCCGCCGGAACGTTCCCCGGTAACCTGATCGTCGTGCACGGCATCGAGCGTTTCCCCGCGCTGCGCTACACGGTGCTCTCCAATTCCACACCGGTCGTCGCCACCGCCTCTGTCGCTGGCAGCACCCTGGCGCTCGATCCGTTGGCCCCCGGCCAGACGGTCATCGAAATCAGCATCAGCGATGTCGACGACAACACCGTGACCGCATCCCTCACGGTGACCGTCTCCGCTCCCCCCTCCACTTTTTCGACCTGGGCGGTGGACGCCGGCCTCCCCGGAGGGGCCGACGCTCCCGCCGACCGGCCGGGCGGGGGACTATTCGACAACCTGCGATCCTACGCTTTCGGGGGCGACCCGCTCGCCGCAATCGACGACGGCGCTCACTCCCCGACCCCGGCAACCGTCGAGATCGACGGTGCCGACCACCCCGCACTCCAGTTCTACCACCGGCTGGGGGCGGCCGACCTCGACTACGCCGTGCAGTACACCGATGACCTGGCGACCTGGATCACCCTCTGGTCGACGGGCGACGGATTCTCCGCCCCGGCGGTGGCCGCCAGTTCCGACGACGGCGACTACCGATCGCTGACCGTCGCCCACCCCGCTCCGAACGCCACACTCGAGAACCTCTACTTCCGCGTTGCCATCACCCTCGCGAAGTAGCCCGGACCTTGGTGAGCCAGTAGGGCTAGCCCGGATCGATCACCACATCCGTAGGCGAGGCGCCGCCGATCGTTGATGCTGAGTAGGCGGCGGCAGGGATCGGCGAAGCGGATGGGTAGACACCCTGCCCGAGCCGTTCCCAACGGCAACACCCTCAGCATCCACGAGCGCAAGCTGCAGCCCGGAGCTTGGTGATCGATTCGGGCAAGCGCCGCAGCAGGCGCTGGGGCCGCTGAACAGCGGAGGGCTCCGGAGACGCGCACCGCGGTGAGAGGCCTTCGCGTTGCTCAGGGTGACAGCCCCGCGGTGTCGAGGGCGGTCAGGGCGGTGTGTGGGGATGGCCACCTGCCCTTCCGAGGAAGTGCGGTGTCACCCTGACGAGCGAAGCGACCGAAGGATCCCGCGCGGAAACCGGCTCGCTTCGCCCGGATCGATCACCAAATCCGCAGGCTGGGCGCCGCCAGTCGCTGAGGCTGAGTAGATGGCGGGAGGGACCGGCGAAGGGGCTGGGTGAACACCCTTCCCCACCCGGCCACCACACCAACGCCCCCAGAGTCGACGCGGGCAAGCCGCAGCCCGTAGCTTGGTGACGTTCGAGCCCGAACGTTTTAGAATTTCGAACCCCATCGTCACGTGGCGAGGAGTCGATCGAGATCAGCGACGAGACAGCGGGGCGATTTGGGCAAACCCTAACTCGACTCGCGCCGGAACGGGCACATTCGACTGGCCTAG